>CALZKF010000013.1:11587-42698 GCA_945787955.1 uncultured Acidobacteriota bacterium
CGCCGCCAGTCTTTCCAGCCGGTCCGCCTCTTCGTCCTGCCCGCGCCGCCGCATGAGAACCGAAAGGCTGCGGTGAGCCAGGGCGGTATCCGGATGCTGGGGGCCGAAGGCGATGATCCAGATCCTGAGGGCCTCCCTGATCGCCGGTTCCGCCTCGTCATCCCGCTCCGTCCGCAGGTACAGCACACCCAGGTTGTGCAGCGAAGTCGCCAGACGCGGCTGGTCCGGGCCGAGAAGCCTGGTCAGCAGCGGGATGCTCTCGAGGTATAGGGGTTCCGCCAGCTCCTCGGCGCCTGCCATGAGATTGAGATATGCCAGTTCGTCCAGGGTGCGTGCGTGGCGCAAGGTTCCCGGTCCGTTCCGGATGACTTCTTCCAGGGCTTCACGGTACAGCTTCCGGGCCGCCACCGGGTCGGACCCTGCAGGCCAGGCCGCGGTTGCGCCTGCCATGGCGGTTTTCCAGGATTCGGCCCAGTCGTCTGCGGCGGGCGCCGGCAGGAGTCCGACCGCCAGTAGCATGAAAGAAGCGAATAGAACTCGAATTCTCATCGATCCTCCGCTACCCCCGCATTGAAGGTCGGTGCGCCGGAGAGGGAAGTCAACCCGGACGTGTAGAATGGGTCCGACGGGAACAGGGGGAGTTATCATGTTGCATAGATGGGCGGTTACGTTACTGACCGTGCTGATGTGCGCCGTTCCCTGCCGAGCTGATCTGCCGGGTGCCGGGCCTTTAACGGCGGAACTCGCGGCCGATCTGGAGGCGGCGTTGAAGCGGTTCGGCCCGGACTACGTTCCGCGCAGCCGTTTCCTGGACGACGACGGCTCACCCCGGTATACCAACCGCCTGGTGCTGTCCAGCAGTCCCTACCTCTTACAGCATGCCCACAATCCGGTGAACTGGTACCCCGGCCGGATGAACCGGATGCTCCACGGCCTTGATTACGTCCTGGGTGATCCGGTGGAGATCGTGTTGGTTCCGGGAAAGAAGAAAGACAGCCTGCGGCCGGCTACGGATCTGGAGACCTTCATCCGGCAGCTGGCGCCGCAGGAAAAAAAGATGCCCGGCACCTAGGGTGCCGGGCGCTGTGTGTGTGGATGAAGCTTTGCGTCCGGCGATCTACACCAGGTCCTGAATTTTCCTGACGACCCGGTTGACCGTCGTGACCGGAACGCTGATGTGGACGGTCTCGGTGCTGTCCTTTACATCGATGATGAACCGTCCGTCGCGCTTCTCGATGCGTACGGTTTCATGAGGGCTGGTGACTTCCACGTATACGGCGTCGGGCAGGTTCCGTATCTCGCGGCCCAGTCCCTGGATGGCGGGGAGGTAGGGTTCGATTTCGTCCAGCGGGATCTCGTCCCGGATCATGCCCAGCGGCGCCAGCGCCACGATCGCCTCGGCCAGTGCGGCGGGGACCACCAGGTTGATGTTGTCGCCTCCGCCGCCGTGGCTGACCTGCACCCGGATGTTGCCGTGCCGGAATGCGGTGGCGGTGGCCATTCCCACGGTGCCGACCATGAGCATGGCGACCAGCAACACCACCGCCAGGATCATGCGGTTCCTGGAACTCATGGCATCACCTATTCGTCGATGAAGTTATTGTTGTCGATCCAGATGCGAACCATTTCGTCACCGTCCTGCACCGTGACGAGATCACCTTTGAATGCACTCAGCGCTTTCAGAGCGGCAGCCAGGTTCAGGCTGTTGTCTTCGCTGTCGACATCCAAAAGGGCGTCCACAAGGGTCAGGGGCATTCGAACCCGGACCTTTTCACCGCCTTCGGAGTCATCCACGTTTACCAGGAGGAACTCTCCCTTTTTGGAGACCGATACCTGCTCGCTGCCGTCCTGTACGTTGACGAATTCGGTGTCGCCGGTCTTCCGGAACTCTTCCATGACGGCGCGCAGGTCCATGCCTTCCAGGTCGATCTCGTCGAAATGAAGGTTGCCGTGCTTCAGCGGGTCGGCGTCCACCATGGGAAGCACCGTTTCCACCAAGCTGAACGGGATATTGACCCTGACGGTTTCACCCTCGCCGCTGGCGGAGTCGACCTTGACGTGAATCCATGCGTCGCCTGCGAACGCCACGCCGCAAAGAAAAATTGCGGCGATGAATGCGATGAGAACTCTGTTCGGTTTCATGGTTGCCACCTCCGGTACGGGCCCGGCAGGTCGTTCCGCCTTGCCCCTTACAGTTTCAGAACGCAGCAACACCGGAAATGGTTTCACATGAATATCAGCCTGTGCCGCAACCACCGTCGCACCCGGACTCCGGGTGGCGCCGTGCAAACAGGTCCAGGACCACGGGAACCTCCACCTGGGTCCGGGTCTGCTCAGGCCGGCAAGTCGAGTTTTCACATTCATATGTATAGACGTTGTACCCGTCTCCCGGCTCATAAGCGGTCAAGGTCTGGTATGTCTCGCAACGTCCGCAGCGAATCGAAAGATCACGGATATTGATCATCGAATCCGGCTCAGGTTTTACATCGTTTACATCCATCGTCCCTCCCTTCCCGGATTGGATTCTCTCAACGAATGTCGAATGCCGCCACCAGAGGGCTGTGTTAGATTAGACACATGAGAAAGATCGCCCTGCTGTTGCCCGTTGGGTTGCTTCTGGCAGGGTGCCCGGGGCCGGCCAGGAAGCTGCCGGAGAGCGGTGAACCGGCCGTCCTCCGGATTGCCCGCCCTGATGACCGGGCTCTGGCTGAACGTCTTGAAGCCTCGGCGGCCGGTGTGGATGGGATCGTCTGGGTGGCGAAGGACCAGGGCGCGGAAGACGTCGCGGTGGTTTACGGACTCTCGCAGCCGCCCGCAGGCATGGTTGCGACCAGGATCCCGACCTGGGACCGCTCCTGGTTCCTGGAGGTGGATACTCTGGCACGATGGGTAGACGACCCGACTTTCCGACGCTGGCTGGCGGCGCGGATCGACCGGGCGGGGATGGCCCGGGTCCTGTTCGGCGATGGCGCCGAACCGATCCTCTCCGGCCTCCCGGAAGCCGGACGACGACCGGTATCCTCAGGAGCCCGGCCCCGGCTCCGGATCGCCCGGCAGGCCGGCGATCCCACAGCCGAGCGAATCGTCAGCCGCTTGCGAGCCGACCTGCTTCCGGATCGCGTACTGCTGGAGCCCAGCGCTGTTACCCCTGACCGGGTGATCGCCTTGCGCCTGCTGGACCACGATCCGGCCCACGCCGGTCCGGAGCCGGACACGGTGATCCCATTGGTCCGGCAGCGGGCCTACCTGTTGACCCGCGCCGGCTTGTCCGGCATCATCGCCGGCCCGACCGGAATTCTTACTCTCGGGGAAGCCCGGTGGAAGCGATGACGCTCAGAACCCGGCTGGCGTTGACGTTTTTCCTGACGGCGTTGGTTACCGGAGCGGCGGTTGCGTGGTTCGGGGTCAGCATCGCCACCCGATTTCTGAGGCAAGGTGAAGAGGCGCTGGCCACGGCAGTGGTGCAATCCTCCCGGCAGGTTCAGGCGGATCGCGAGGATGCCGCCGTTCGGACGGTCCGCGGACTGGCGGACCTGCTGCAACGGAACGTGGATGCGGGGCACTCGCCGGATACCGATCTCGCTCTGGAGGCGGCCGGCCTGGCCGGCTTGGATATCCTGCAGGTGCTGGATGAACAGGGTGTGATCCTCGGTTCGTTGCACTGGCCGGAACAGGTCGGCAGTCGCACCACGTTGTCGGCAAAACCGGCCGGCGGCGCCGGGCGACTGGTTCAGGTTCCAGGACCGGTCTCCGAGAACGGCGGTTTCATCGTGTCGGCGACGGTACCTTTCGGTCAAGGCAAATGGACCCTGATCGGCGGGGTATACGCCGGTAATGAGCAGGTCCCGGCTGTGTTCAACCCGTATCGGGCGATCGGTCCCGGACTCGCCCGACCGATGCTGTTCGCCGGTCTGGCCTTCGCCCTGATCGCCGGCCTGATCGGGATCCTCCTGGCGCGGATCCTGACCCGGCCGTTGGACGAGATGACCCGGGCCCTGGACGCCGTGGCAGCCGGGGACGAAAATCACGACTACCCCCAGCCCCGTGGCGATGAGTTCGGGCCGATGGTGGCGTCGTTCTCCCGGATGCGGTCCAGCCTGGATCGTCAGCAGGCCAGGCTGCAGGCGGTGGAGCGGGTGGCGGCCTGGCGGGAGACCGCCCGAAGAGTCGCCCACGAGATCAAGAACCCACTGATGCCGATCCGACTGACCATGGAGAACCTGCTCAAGGCCCGCAGTATGGGTGAGGACAGGTTCGAGCCGATCTTCGAGGATGGGGCACAGGCGGTTCTGGAGGAGGTTGGTCGCCTGGGGAGGATCGTGGACGCGTTCAGCACCTACGCCCAGATGCCGGCTCCCAAACTCCAACCGGCCGATCTGGACGGCATCCTGAGCCCGGTAGCGGCACTGTTTTCCGGCGAAGGGCAGGTTCGGGTCGTGAGAGAGCAGGTGGGCGGTGCAGTGCCTGTGGCCGCTGACCCCGATCTCCTGGCCCAGGCGTTTCGAAACATCCTGTCAAATTGCAGGCAGGCGATGGGCGACGGCGGGGGGGAGATTCGGATCCGGACCGGCGTGGATGAGGGTTACGGGGTGGTGGAGATCACCGATACCGGACCCGGTTTCACTGACGACGTGCTGGACAGGCTGTTTGATCCCTACTTCACCACACGGCGGGAAGGGACAGGACTGGGGATGGCGATCACCCAGCGGATTATCACCGAACACGGCGGAACCGTGACGGCAGGCAACGATCCGCATGGCGGTGCACGCTTCCTGGTCAGCATCCCCCTTGCCTCCAGCTGCGAATGAACGAGGAGAACCGACCTATGGCAACGATCCTGGTGGCGGACGACGAACGCAACATCCGGAACAGCCTTGCCACGGCGCTGAAGCTGGAAGGATTCGACCCGGTCATGGCTGAGGACGGGAGCCAGGCGCTGGCCGTCCTGGCCGCCGGCTCCATCGATCTGGCGATCCTGGATCTTCAGATGCCCGGTATGGACGGGTTGGAGACCCTGGCCGCCATGAGGGAACAGGGCCATGACATTCCGGTGATGATACTGACCGCACACGGTTCGGTGGAGAAGGCGATGCAGGCGGTCCGGGCCGGAGCCTATGACTTCATCGAGAAGCCGCCCCACTCCGAGAAGATCCTGCTGTCGATCCGGAACGCCTTGCGACAGGTGGTGCTGGAGGACGAGAACCGTGAATTGCGGGAGGCCGCCGGAGGCCGCTACCACATGATCGGAACCTCGCCGCCGATGCAGAGGCTGTACGAGCAGATTCGGAAAGTCGCCCCGACCCAGGCCCGGGTGTTGATCCTTGGGGAAAACGGCACCGGCAAGGAACTGGTGGCCCGCGGGATCCACGAGCACTCGCCGCGGGCGGGGAAGCCGTTCGTCGGCGTCAATTGCGCCGCCGTGCCTCGTGACCTGTTCGAATCGGAACTGTTCGGACACGAGAAGGGTTCGTTCACCGGCGCCACCGCCCGCCGCAAGGGCAGGTTCGTCCGCGCCGACGGCGGGACCCTGTTCCTTGACGAGGTGGCGGAAATCCCCATCGACCTGCAGTCCAAGATTCTACGCAGCCTTGAAACCGGCGAGGTGGAGCCGGTGGGATCGGACCGGGAGGTGCGGGTGGATGTCCGGGTCCTGGCCGCCACCAACAGGGACCTGGAAGCGGAAGTCGCCGGAGGCCGGTTTCGTGAGGACCTGTACTACCGGCTCAACGTGGTTCACATGACGGCGCCCCCTCTTCGGGACCGCCGCGAGGATATACCGGCACTGGTGGAGCATTTCCTTGTTTCGGTGGCGGTAGAGAACAACCTCCGGCCGGTGGCGATGGACCGGGACGCCCTGGCCGCCCTGGGCGCCCACAGCTTTCCCGGGAACGTCCGGGAACTGCGCAACCTGGTGGAACGGCTTGTGATCCTCTCTTCCGGGGATCGCATCGGAACGGTGGATGTGGTGGAAGGGCTGCCCCAGGGGGGAACAGCCGGGGCGGCCGGCGTCCGGACCGACGGCAGGCCGTTGCGGGAGATCATGGCCGATCTGGAGCGGGAAGTGATCGGCTCGACACTGAGGCGTCAGCGCTGGAGGATGACCGCCGCCGCCCGGGAACTGGACCTCGAACGCTCCCACCTCTACAAGAAGGTGAAGGCGCTCGGGATCCAGAAGCCGGATGACGGTTGAGTTTTCAGCCCCGGATCAGAGCCACCGCTTCAGGATCGTTTCGGACAGCCGGGCGGGGTGGCCGCGCCAGACGATCTCGCCGTCCTTGACCACCGCCGCGGCAGGGATGCCGCTGACGTTGAACTGGCTCTTGATCTTCCCCGGTTCCTTGGCAACCGGGAACGTCAGCTCATGCTGCTGGACAAACGCCTCCACCTTCTCGTCGGTGGAGCTCTTGTTGACCTGGGTCAGTGCGATGACGTTGAGACCCTCTGAGTGCAGGCTGGCATAGGTCGCCTTGAGGTTGGGGACCTCCCGTTTGCAGTGCGGGCACCACTCTTCCCAGAACACCACCAGTGTGGTTCCCTCTCCGCCCAGGGAGGTGATCTGCCCTTCGCCGGCAAACCATTTCTGGATCTCCATTTCGGCAGGAACCTTCTTCCCGATCACCGCCAGTTCCTGGCGTATGCTGGCCGCCTTGCGGGCCGCCTCCGTCCCGGCGTACTTGGCGTTGAATGTGTCCATCTGCGCCTTGGCAGCCTTGTGCTCTCCCTTGGAGACCAGGCCTGCAATTTCCTGGAACGCCTTGGTGGCGTTCTGCTCCCGGTTGGCGATTTCCTGAACGGCGCTATCGATTTTCTGATCCACCAGTGCTTCCATGGCGGTCAGCCGCTCGTTGAGTTCGGCCTCCAGAGCGGCGACCTTTGCCTCAAGCTCCTGGATCCTGTCGTTGTCTTTCTTGGCGGCCAGGGTCAGGGTCGGAAGCAGGGCGATCAGCGCAATAACGGTAATGACTCGTATCAGCTTCATGGTTCCTCCAGAATCGTACTTATATCGGGTCATCGTACATTCCGGGTGCTGAGGTGTCGAGTAGGCCCCGTGTACGGTGGTTTTCGAGCCGCAACGGCCGGTTCCGGGCGGTAGACTGGAAATATGGGAATCCGTGGCAGACCGTTGCTTTCGATACTGATGCCGTTCCGTGACGCCGCAGCGACCCTTGAGACCTGTCTGGGGTCAATCCGGCGCCAGACCTGCACCGACTGGGAGTGTGTGATGGTGGATGATCATTCCGCCGACCGGTCCGGTGAGATAGCCCGCCAGGCGGCAGCACTCGACCCTAGATTCCGAGTCGCCGTCCCGGACGACCATGGACTGGTGCCGGCCCTGAACATGGGCTTGTCCCGTTGCACCGGGCGGTACATCGCCCGGATGGACAGCGACGATCTGATGCACCGTGATCGCCTGTTGCGGCAGGCAGCCGTGCTGGAGCAGGACCCTGGTCTGGCCGGTGTCGGCAGCCGAGTCCGGATGTTTCCCCGGTCCGCCCTCGGTCCGGGGATGGCGGCGTACGAGACCTGGTTGAACCGGATCGACTCTCCGGAACAGGTCGCCGCCAACCTGTGGATCGAGTGCCCGGTATCCCATCCGGCGCTGACGATCCGTGGGGAAATCCTGGTGCAGGCCGGTTATCGGGACAACGGCTGGCCGGAGGATTACGATCTGGTCCTGCGGCTCCTGGGAGCGGGCAGGCGGATCGGCGTGGTGCCGGAGCGACTGCTGATGTGGCGCCGGGACCCCCACAGCCTGGCGATGACCGATCCCAGGTACCGTCCCGAGCGGTTCACCGCCTGCAAGGCGGAACATCTTTGCAGGGCTTCGGCCATCGGCTTCCTTTCCGGAACCGGACGGTACCTGTTGTGGGGCTATGGCGGGACCGGGCGCATGCTGGCACTGGAACTCGGGAAACATGGCCGGCGCCCGACGGCGATCGTGGAACTTCATCCAGGGCGGATCGGCAACCGGATTCTCGGGGTAGCGGTGATCCGCCCCGAGGATCTCCCCGATCCTGGAACCATACCGATGGTGGTGTCCGTGGCCGGTGAACGGCCCCGTGGCCGGATCCGCGAGTATCTCAATCGCCGCGGCTGGCGCGAGACCCGGGACTTCATCTGCGCCGCATAAAAGGGGAACAGTTCTATTTTTCGGGTTCGGCCGACCACGCTTGTGGTTCGACGACCACGTCCCGAGGCTGATTGGAACAGTCCGCCCTCACAGGCGCCGGAACCCCCAACTCGTTGAGTACCAAAGGTTTTGAATGATCTGTGGGCCGGATTGCCGGACTGGCACCGGTCTCGCTCTACTGCTGTGCGCCTGCCGGTTTACGGTCGGCCGGGTAACCGGACCCGAATGAAACTTATCCGCCGTTCTTCCGGAAGAGCGGCGGCACGGAGGTAACCATGACGCAGGACACCAAGATGATTATCGGGGTTGCGGCGCTGGTGATCGCCGGAGCCGCCGGTCTGGCTGCTCTGGGCGTACTCAGCACCACGAGGGAGACCGGTCAGTCCCAGGCCGGCCGCAGGCCGGCGATGACCGCTCAGCCCGCGTCCCAGGAACTGTCCCGACCGGTGATCCAGACCGCGGTGGCCGAAGTCGAACCGATTTCCCCTGCTATTCCCGAGGCCGAATCTCAAGCTCCGGGCTGTGACCCCGCCGACGATACCGGCCGCATCGCCCGAGGCCTGGAGTTCTGGGAAACCGGCTCCTACACCCGGGCCGCGGCCTGTTTCGCTGACGAGGCAGCCGCCGGCGGCGAGCGGCCGTGGGTGCACTACATGCTCGGCCTTTCCCGCTGGAAGGAGGGGAACCTGGATGAGGCCGCCATGGCCATGACCCGGGCCGGCGAGTTGGATGACCAGTCGGTCAAGACCTTCATCAACCTGTCCCGGATAGAGAACGACAGGGGAGTCTACGATCGTGCCGCCGAGGCGGCCCGGCAGGCGCTCCGGATTGAACCGGACAACCCGACAGCCCTGTTCCTCGAGGGGCGCTCCCTCCGCAACCAGGGCCTGCGGGAAGAGGCGCTGCAGGTTCTGCGGCGCAGCGTGGAATTGAATCCGAACAACGGCTACGCCCTCAATCTGCTTGGCTTGACGCTGTTGGAAGCGGACCTGGAGACTGAGGCGGTCCCCTTTCTGAGTGCGGCCGTTGTGCTTCTCCCGGATGTGCCCTACATCTTCAATAACCTCGGCATGGCCCAGGAGCGCTGCGGCAACCGCTACGAGGCCAAGGTCGCCTACCGCCGGGCGGTGGAACTGGACGGCGGCGTCGGCAACGGCGCGATGAACCTGGCCCGTCTGGACCCGGAAGGGATCTTCAAGCCGCTGGAGGCGGCGGAAGAATCCGAAGCGGTGGTGGAAGTCGCAGAGGCCGGCAACTGAAAAAACCGGGGACATTCCGCTTTTGATCGTGAACCAAAAAGCGGAATGTCCCCTTTTTTCCGCAGGATGCCGGTTGCGGTGCTCCGGGGCCTGAAATAGCATGGAACGACATCGAGGTTGCCGAACCTCCTGGGAGATCCTGTTATGAAGCGAACCGTTCCTATGTTTCTTCTTATGATCCTGGTCGTATCGTGCTGGGCCGGCTCAGCCATGGCCGAGGATGAACCTGTCTCCGAGGAGCTGCGCAACCTCCTGAAGGTTCCGCTGGACAAACGGGTGAAGGAACTCCTGGATATCGAGAATCCGGAAGGCTTCAAATACCGCCAGGGGGTGTACTCGGAAATTTTCAGGAAGGTTGACGACGAGACCTATAAAGTCACGTTCACGGAGAGAACCGCCACTCGGACCAAGTTGACCGTGGACCGCTACATACTGACCCTGAAACAGGAAGGACCGCGAGAGTGGGTCATCGCCGACACCGAGCTCCGCGAGAGTTTCGATGAGTTGCGCCGTTCGGTTGCCGAAACCAAGTTCCGGCGGTTCGACCGGTTCCACTATGACGAGGAAGGCTTCAAGGCGGATTCCGGTCCGGGGTATCTTTACTTGCGCCTGTACGAAGGCGGGGTCGCCGGCTACACCATCGTTGCCGAAAACGTGAACTACAGCTACGAGGTCCCCGCTGATGTGCCGATCGGCTATTACAGCCGGGTTCTCGATATATCGAAAAAACGGTATAAAAGGCTGATGGACATGGATATCGACCGGATAGCCGTCAGCTGCGATCCGGTCACCTGTGAGGAGTCTCTGTCCACGTATTTCGAGGGCCTGGACGATGTTTCGGTTCCCGATGTTTCGGATGGTGCCTGGACTACCAAGATGGCCTCGTCCGAGGGCAGCCCAAGATTGCGGGAACTGTTCAATGACGATGCGCGACAGACCAACAAGGCGCTGAAAGACAACCCGTTTCTCGGTTTCCGGCGTGCCCCCGAGCCGGATCGTCGCTATTGGGTTATGTGGCTGCTGAAGAACGACGAAAACGGGATCGGGATCCGCGTCGACAACTACTCTGCGGAAGAGGTCAGCATCAACGCCGGCCTGTCAGGTGAGCTGGGCGGGACCCTGTTCAGCTACTACTCGAAGGAAACCAGGGACAAGGGCATCGACCCGTACACACTTGAAAAGCGTCCGGACTATCTATCGCGGGATTTCGAGGTATTCAGCCTTTCAGGCAAGGTGGACCTGGCACTGGAGGACCCTGAGGTCATCGTGGGGGATATCACCTACGGGTTGAACGCCAAACGGGACCTGGATGTAATCCCCTATTTCATCGCCACCATCCCCGGGGGTGAGGGGGAGGAGAGGACAAATCCGTCTCTGAAGGTCAACCGGGTGACGAAGGACGGTGAGGAGTTGATGACGATCCCAACCGGTCCCTACAGCGGCCTGATTGTGCTTCCCGAAACGGTGAAGGCCGGAGAGCCGGTCATAATCGAGATGGAGTTCAGGAACCGGGGCATACGGAAGGTCAACCACGCCTTTTCCCAGATGTCCCGCGGCGGTTGGTTGCCGTTCGTCCAGTTCACCGACAAGATCCATGAGTTCGAACTGACGGTCCGCGCACCTTCCGAGTACAAGACGCTCGGTGTCGGGCATATGGTGGAAACCAGCACCGAGGATGGCGTGACGACCACCAAATGGGAGACGGACAATCCTGTGACTTTTCCGACGGTTATTTTCGGGAAGTATCTTGAGGGCAAACCGCGATTCGAGGCCACGAAGAAGGACGGCACCGTCATCCCGATCACAGTCCATGTGGACGAGGTCAGTATGGGGACGCTGGAGATCGACATCGCAAGCGTAAACGACCTCGTGGATACCCGCGAGGCGTTCAACTCGGGGGCGCGGGGGATTCGGGGCAAGCAGCTGATCCCGATTGCCGAGCAAGCGGCCAACGCCGTCAACCTGTACCGGGAGATCTCGGGACTTGATTACCCGTTCGACGAATTGAATCTGGTCAACGACCCGGCGCCTGCGATGTACGGCCAGGCTCCCGCATCCCTGATCTATCTAGGTTCGCTGGTTTTCCGGGGCGAGGGATCGATGGCCGGAGACACCATGTTCGGAGGCGGTGGTACCAGCAGCGCCAAGTTCCTGAAATCCGTCGTTGCCCATGAGGTCGGGCATCAGTGGTGGGGCGGCATCATCAACAACGCCAACGGCAGGAATTACTGGTTCGTCGAATCGATGGCCGAGTTTTTCTCCGCTTTGTGGCTCGAGGCCGTTTATGATGAGGACGAATACCTGGAGCAGGTCAGAGAATGGCGGCGGCGTATCCTCGATGTGGAGCAACTCGCCAGCGTCCAGCGATCCACAACCGATTACGGCGGTGAGTTTCCCGGCGCAGCCTACCAGGCTTCGGTATACAACAAAGGACCTTACGCTTTTCACATACTGAGAAGGACGGTCGGCGACGAAAAGTTCTTTCCCGCCCTGAAGGTGTTCTGCCAGGATCTCGCAAAGAAGGGCGAGGTAACGACCCTGGATATCCAGCGGTCTCTCGAGGATAGTCTGGGCGGAGTCGATGCCGAAGGCAATCCGTACAAGATGGATCTCGGCTGGTTTTTCGATCAGTGGATCCGTGGGGTCGGCATCCCGGAGTACGGGCTCAACTACACAACGCGTCAGGCCGAGGACGGTGATTGGATCGTCGAAGGGGTCGTCAAGCAGAACCTCATGATCGGGAACAACGCCAACAAGGAGGTCATGCCCGACGAGTATTATCGCGGATTCGTCTGGGTTACCGTCCTGGGTAAAAAGAAACAGGAGTTCCGTTCCCGACTCGTGATTCAGGGCGCGGAGACCCCGTTCAAGCTCAAGGTGCCGGTCCGTCCGCTCGAGGTCAGTTTGAACAAGAAGGATGAGATCCTGGCCCACGACGTCCTGGTGAATCGCTAGAAAAAGCCCAGTTTCAGTTTTGCCGCCTCGGTGAGCATGTCCTTGGTCCACATCGGCTCCCAGACCAGGTCGACTTTGACCTCCCCGGTGCCGGGGACCGACCTGACCTTTTGCTCGACCTCGATCGGGAGCGATTCGGCGACAGGGCAGGCGGGCGAAGTCAGGGTCATCTCCACCCGGGTGTCGCCGTTATCCTGGACTTCCACCTCATAGATCAGGCCAAGCTCGTAGATGTCCACCGGGATCTCCGGGTCGTAACAGGTCTTCAGGATCTCGATGATCTGCTCTCGAACCTCGGTCGTGTTGATGGTCTCTTCGCTCATCTCGAACTCCGTGTAGGACAGAATTATTCGGTGCTGGCAGGTTCTTCGGACCGATCGAGAGCCGCCTTGAACGTGTGCCAGGCCAGGGTGGCGCACTTCACGCGGACCGGGAACTCCCGGACACCCGAGAAGACCGCCAGTTTACCCAGGCCGCCCAGTTCGGTTTCCGTATCCCCGTTACCGGTGATCAGGTTGTGGAACGACCGGAACATCGTCTCGGCCTCTTCCAGTGTCTTCCCTTTCAGGGTCTGGGTCATCATGGAAGCCGAAGCGGTGGAGATGGCGCAGCCTTCTCCATTAAAGGCCACGTTTTCGATCACGCCGTTGTTCATTTCGACGTGGACCTCTAATTTGTCGCCGCACAGCGGGTTGTGCCCGAAAGCGGTATGTTCGCCGGCCAGGGCTTCCCGGAAATTCCTGGGGTTCTTGCCGTGGTCCAGGATGACCTCCTGGTACAGCTCGCGAAACTCGCTCATTTGCAGAAGACCTCACGAACCTTGTGCAGACCTTGTACCAGCTCGTCGATGTCGGAGCGCAGGTTGTAGACGGCGAACGAAGCCCGGACCGTGGCCGGTACGCCGAACCGATCCATGACCGGTTGGGCACAGTGGTGTCCGGCCCGGACGGCGATCCCGTCCAGATCCAGGATGGTGCCCACGTCGTGGGGGTGGGCTCCCTCCAGCATGAACGAGAGCACGGCCGCTTTCTTTCTCGCGGTTCCGATCAGCCTCACTCCGGGAACGGCGCTGACCTGTTCGGTGGCGTACTGCAGCAGGTCATGCTCGTGGGCGGTGATCGCCTCGAAGCAGGTCTCCTGGAGGAAGTCGAACGCCGCCGCCATTCCGATGGCGCCGACGATGTTCGGGGTTCCGGCTTCGAACCTGTGGGGTATGCCGTTGTACACGGTTTTGTCGAAGGTCACCGTGGCGATCATGTCCCCTCCGCCCTGGTAAGGCGGCATCTCGTTGAGCAGGTCGGCCCGGCCGTACAGTGCGCCGATGCCCGACGGAGCGTACATCTTGTGTCCGGACAACGCGAAGAAATCGCAGTCCAGGTCCTGGACGTCGACCACATCGTGGCCGACCGCCTGGGCGCCGTCTACCAGCACCGGAATGTTCCGGGCATGTGCCAGCTTGACCATCTCCTTAACCGGATTGACGGTACCCAGTGCGTTGCTGATAAGCGCGACTGCGACCATCCGGGTGCGGTCGGTGAGCAGCGCCTCGTAATCGTTGAGATCGATTTCGCCGCGGTCGTTGATCGGGACCACCTTCAGAACGATCTTTTTCTCGTCACGCAACATCTGCCACGGGACGATATTGGAATGATGCTCCATGGCGGTGATCAGAACTTCGTCTCCCGGCGCAAACCGCTGCCGGCCGTAAGTCTGGGCCACCAGGTTGATCGCTTCGGTGGTTCCGCGGGTAAATATGATCTCCTGGGATTCCGCCGCTCCGATCCCGCGCCGGACGGTCTCCCGGGCGCTTTCGTAAGACTCGGTGGCCAGCTGGCTGAGCTTGTGGACCCCGCGGTGGACGTTGGAGCAGCGGTGGGTGAAGTGCCGCGTGACCGCGTCGATGACCCGCTGCGGTTTCTGGGTGGTGGCGGCGCTGTCCATATAAATCAGCGGTTTACCGTGTACGGTGATGGCAAGGATCGGGAACTGTTCACGGATCCGCCCGCCGGCCAGGGCCGCTGCGGTGTTGCAGCCCCTGGGCCCCGACTGGTCGGCCTGTTTCAGGGTCGGCTCGCCCTGGTACATGATTTACCCCTCCGTGCCGGATGTGACCGGCAGTTTGCCGGCGACCTCGAATTCAAGTTGTGTTCTCAGGGACGGGATTTCGATCCGATCCAGGATCTCGCCGGCAAAGCCCTTTACCAGCAGGCGACCCGCTTCGTCGGGGTCGATGCCCCGGCTGCGGAGATAGAACAGCGCGTCTGCATCCAACTGGCCCACGGTAGCTCCGTGGGTGCAGCGCACATCGTCGGCGTAGATTTCCAGCTGCGGCCGGGTGTAGACCGTGGCGTCGTCGGACAGCAGCAGGTTCGGATTGGACTGATCGGCATCAGTCGCCTGGGCTCCTGGTCGTACAATGACACGCCCCACGAACACGGCGGTCGACCGGTCGGACAGGATCCCTTTATAGACCTGGCGGCTGCGGCAGTTCGGCACGGCATGTTCGATCCGGGTGCGGTTGTCCACGTGGCGCACCCCGTCGGTCAGGAACAGTCCGTCCATCTCGCAGGATGCCCCTTCACCGTCCAGGGTGACGCCTGCATCCACCCGGTCCAGTGCGGCGCCGAGGGTGATGCCGGCGGTGTATAGCTTGCCGCCGGGTCCCACCCGGGCCTGCACCCGGCCGATATGGAACGAGCCGGGACCCTCGCGCTGGATGCGGTAATACTTCAGGTCGGTGTTCTCGCCGCAGTCGATCTCGGTGACCGCCGTGGTGAAGGAGCCGCCCTCGGGACCCGGGCCTTCGTACGATTCGACGATCGATCCGGCGGCGCCGTCGCCGGCCAGGATCAGTGTGCGGGGGACGTTCAGGCTGTTGCCCGGGCCGGCGGTGTGACGGATGGTCACCAGGTCGCCTGCGGCAGCTCCCTGAGGCAATACGATGAGAGTGACCTCGTTCAGAAGCGACCCGTTCAAGGCTGTGAACGGGTGGCCCTCCTGACCGGCCAGCGCTCCGAGGCGCCGCCGTGCCGTCGCCTGGATCTCTTCCGGGGCTTCGTGCAGCCTGCCGGTCCAAACGCCGTCTCCGCCGCCGCTGACTTCGGGAAGCGTATTTGACGGCTCGAACCGGCCACCGGCGATCGGTGCAATATGGGTCTGGCGCCAGGCTTCCATACGGTGGTGTGGCAGGCCTTGTATGACGAATTGTGCGCGGGCACCGGCGCGGAACTCCCGAATCCAGTCGGGACCGCGGTCGGCCAGCAACCGGTGCAGGGCCTCGAAATCGGTGGCAGTCGGCGGCGGGGCCATCACTCGGCTCATCGCATTCACCCCCTGGTTTTCGCCGGTCCGGCGGCTTGCGTCTCGACCCACGAATAACCTTCCTTCTCAAGCTCGAGAGCCAGTTCCCGTCCTCCGGAACGGACCACCCGGCCGTCGGCCAGCACATGGACATGGTCCGGAACGATGTACTCCAGGAGACGCTGGTAGTGCGTGACCACCACGATGGCGTTGTCCTTGCTCCTGAGCGAGTTGACCCCTTTGGCTACGGTGCGCAGAGCATCGATGTCCAATCCGGAATCGGTCTCGTCCAGCACCGCCAGTTTCGGGCTCAGAACCGCCATCTGGAAGATCTCGTTACGTTTCTTTTCTCCGCCGGAAAAACCTGCGTTCACCGGCCGGTGCAGCAGGTCCTCGTCCAGGTGGATGACCTTCAGCTTTTCCCGAACCAGCGCCAGGAAGTCCATGGCGTCCAGTTCCTCCAGTCCCCGATGCTTGCGGGTGGCGTTCAGCGCCGCTTTCAGAAAGTAGGTGTTGTTGACACCGGGGATCTCCACCGGGTACTGGAATGCCAGGAAAATACCTTCCCGGGCCCGCTGTTCCGGAGGAAGTTCCAGCAGGTCCTTGCCCTGGTAGGTCACGGAACCAGCGGTGACTTCATAGGTGTCCCTGCCGGCGATGACCTGGGCCAGAGTGCTCTTGCCGGACCCGTTCGGTCCCATGATGGCGTGGACCTCGCCGGCTTTTACATCGAGGTCGATCCCTTTGAGGATTTCGGTGCCGTCGATGGATGCTTTCAGGTTCTTAACGGACAACATGATGCTCTTGCCTCTCCCGGTTGTTAACCGACGCTGCCTTCCAGGCTGATTCCCAGAAGTTTTTGCGCCTCAACGGCGAACTCCATGGGGAGTTCGCGGAATACTTCCTTGCAGAAACCGTTGACGATCATCGAGACGGCGTCCTCCGCCGAAATCCCGCGTTGCAGGCAGTAGAAGATCTGATCCTCGCCGATTTTCGACGTGGACGCCTCGTGTTCCACCGTCGCCGTCCGGTTCTGGACATCCAGGTAAGGGAAGGTGTGGGCGCCGCAGCGATCTCCCAGCAGCATGGAGTCGCACTGGGAATAGTTCCTGGCGCCGGTGGCGCCTTTCAGGATTTTGACCAGGCCGCGGTACGTGTTCTGGCCCCGGCCGGCCGAGATACCTTTGGAGACGATGTTGCTGCGGGTGTTCTTGCCGATGTGCACCATCTTGGTGCCGGTATCGGCCTGCTGGCAGTTGTTGGTCAGCGCCACCGAGTAGAACTCGCCTACCGAGTTGTCGCCCTGGAGGATGCAGCCGGGATACTTCCAGGTAATGGAGGAGCCGGTCTCGACCTGGGTCCAGGAGATCTTGGAGTTGGCGCCGGCGCACTTGCCGCGCTTGGTCACGAAGTTATAGATGCCTCCGACTCCGTTCTCATCGCCGGGGTACCAGTTCTGAACGGTGGAATATTTGATGGTGGCGTTGTCGAAGGCGACCAGTTCCACCACGGCGGCGTGCAGCTGGTTCTCGTCGCGCTGTGGAGCGGTACACCCTTCCAGGTAGCTGACGTAGGCGTCATCGTCCGCCACGATCAGGGTCCTCTCGAACTGACCGGTATTGGCGGCGTTGATCCGGAAGTAGGTGCTGAGCTCCATGGGGCAGCGCACACCTTTGGGGATATAAACGAACGAGCCGTCGGTGAACACCGCGGCGTTCAGAGCGGCAAAAAAATTGTCGGTGTAAGGCACTACCGAACCGAGGTACTTCCTGATCAGGGCGGGATGCTCTTTCACCGCTTCCGAGAATGAGCAGAACACGATACCCAGCTCTTCCAGTTTGCCCTTGAAGGTGGTGGCTACCGATACCGAATCGAATACCGCGTCCACGGCTACCACGCCTGCCAGGATCTCCTGCTCCTTGAGAGGGATTCCGAGCTTCTCGTAGGTTTCCAGCAGTTTCGGGTCGACCTCGTCCAGCGACTGCGGTCCGTCGCCCTGTGCTTTGGGCGCCGAGTAGTACACGATGTCCTGGTAGTCGATGGCGGGGTAGTTGACGAACGCCCAGTCCGGTTCGGTCAGGGTCTGCCAGTGCCGGAACGCCTTGAGTCGGAATTCAAGCATGAACTCCGGTTCTTCCTTCTTGGCGGATATGAACCGGATGATCTCCTCGGACAGTCCGGGGGGCGCGGAGTCGGCTTCAATATCGGTGACGAACCCGTACTTGTAATCCCGATTGGTCAGCTGTTCCGCCGCCTCGGAGTTTCTTTCAAGCTTGATCTGATCGCTCATCGCTGCAGTCCCGCCTGTGGTATTTGAATGGCAAGCAGGTCCGGACCGGATTTTTCCGTCGGACCGAACATTTCCGAAAGCAGCACGTCGTCTACCGCATCCCTGACGGCATGGCTGATCCGTTCCCAGTTGACTTTGACCGGGCAGAACGTCTCCTGCTCGCAGCTGCCCGGGTCGGAGATGCACGGCGTCATACCGATCGGGCCCTCGATAGCCCGGATGATCTCTCCCACGGTGATCCGGTCGGCAGGGCGAGCCAGGGTGTACCCGCCTTTCACGCCCCGGGTGGAGACCATGATCCCTGCCCTGGAAAGAGGCTTGAGGATCTTGGAGACCATCGGGATGCTGAGGCGAGACCACTCAGCCAGGGAACGGGACGTATGGACAAGGCCGGGATCCTGCGCCGCCACGTAGGTCAGCAGCAGGATTGCGTAGTCGGTTTGCTTGGTGATCCGTATCATGGTCTGGGTTTCCTCAGCCGTCGAACCTAAATAGTACCATTTTGGTACTATATTTTCAATATACGCCATCGTCAGGGAATAGCCACCTGTTTTCAATAACTTAAGTCACGCTCGCCACAGAGCCCGCTTCCGGTTTATCATGCATGCTTTACATCACGGACTGGAGCAGCCTTTGAGCGCACCGATCACCTGTCTGCTGGGGCCCCAGAGGTTCGACCCGGATGTGGCCGGGGTGCTGGCGGAACACCGATTGGCAGGCAGGGTTGCGATGGTGACCGCCGGCTGGCAGGAGAGGGAGCGGGAGGACCAGGAGCTGCGGGACCACCTGGCCCTTCCGGCAGTTAACCTGGAACTGTACCGCCGGGCCGAGGAAGTCTTCAAATCCGACGAAGAACTGTTCCGGCTCCACCGGGCCCGCCAGGAACAGTTGCGGCGCCTCCAGAAGTTCTACCGCATCCGGCTGGAATACCTCCTGGAATGCACCCGGGATCTGTTCGGCCGGGAGGCCGAGCCGGATCTCCTGGAACCCGAGAAAGAAGATGCGCTGGAATCGGTGCGCCGTCTGGACCACCACCATCTGACCCGGGTCCGTGAGGTCCACCGGGAGTTTGAAGAACGCCACAGCCCCCGCTCCAGACCGGCCGTGGCGCGGCAGCGGGAGCAGCTCAAGGCGATCCTGAACGAGGCCGACCTGGTGATGATAGCAGGCGGCCACGCTGCGGTTCTGCTGAACCGGCTCCGCCTGTTCGGACTCGATGGGCTGGTCCGGACTCTACCGGTTGTGGCCTGGTCCGCCGGGGCGATGGTCCTGGCCGAACAGATCGTCCTGTTCCATGACAGCCCGCCCCAGGGAGCCGGCAATGCAGAAATTCTGGACGCCGGCCTGGGCCGCTGTACCGGGGTCGTACCGCTGCCACAGGCGTCAACCCGGTTGCGTCTGAACGATCCGGTGCGGGTTTCGATCCTGGCCCGGCGTTTCAGGGATCAGACGTGCATCGCCCTGGATCCCGGTTCCCGGATCATCCTGTCCGGCGGTCGCAGGCTCCCCGGCCGGGGCACACGGCAACTCCATCACGACGGAAGCGTTCGCCAGGTGGAGCCGGCATGAGCCTCATAATCCGGGAGCTGCTCGCAGGCGAGCCGATCGGCCCCGATCGGGTCGACGCCTTTCTTGCGGGAAGAACCGTGCCGATCGTGGAGGGCAGCCGCACGACCTTCCTTTACCGTGGACAAGCGGATGAGGTGCTTCTGCAGCACTGGATCCACGGGCTGCCGTCCGCACAGCCGTTTACGCCGATCCCCGGTTCTGACCTGTGGTACCTGGTGATGGACCTGCCTTCCTGTTCCCGGGTGGAGTACAAGCTCATCCTGCGAAGGTCCGGCCGTGAGCAGATGATCAAGGACCCGCTGAACCGGTTGGAGGCCCGCGATCCGTTCGGCGCCAACTCGGTCTGCCACGCCGAAGGGTACGAAGTGCCGGACTGGACCAAACCTGATCCCGAGGCAAGGCCCGGTTGGATCGAACCGGTCAAGCTGCGCAGCGCGGCGCTGGGCGCCGAGGTTCGGGTAGGGGTGTACCACCCGGCCAGGTTCAGCCCCGAAAGGCGCTACCCGCTGCTGGTGGTACACGACGGACGGGATTACCTCAGATTTTCGGAATTTCAAACGGTGCTGGACAACCTGATCCACCGCCTGGAGATTGCGCCGCTGATCGTCGCCCTGGTCGACCCGGTAGGTAACCGGCTGGAGGAATACGCCGACCACGAGCCTCATGCACGCTTCCTCACCGAGGAATTGGTTCCGGCCATGGAAGACCGGTTCCCTCTGGCCGGGCGGCCCGGGGCCCGGGGCCTTATGGGCGCCAGCTTCGGAGCCGTGGCGGCGCTGTCGACAGCCTGCCGCTACCCCGGTTACTATGGCCGCCTCCTGTTGCAGTCCGGGTCGTTCGCCTTCACCGACATCGGCGCCAACCGCCGCGGGCCGGTGTTCGATCCGGTGGTAGGGTTCGTCAACCGGTTCAGGGCGGAACCGGTTCAGGCGGCTGACGAGGTGTTCGTCAGCTGCGGCATCTACGAGTCCCTGATCTACGAGAACCGCTCTCTGGTCCCGGTGCTGCAGGATGCAGGCATGAAGGTGCGGTACGTAGAGGCCAGGGACGGCCACAACTGGGTAAACTGGAGGGACCGGTTGCGCGAAGGGCTGTCCTCGCTGTTCCCGGGACCGCTCTGGATGGTTTACGAGTAACGTCGGTTATAGGGGACGCGAGCCATGGCCACCATTACGCGAAGGATCGGGCTGTCGCTGGGAGCCGACATCTGCTGGCCGATCTGTTACGAGGAGATCCTGAAGCGGTTGGACCTCAATATCCCGGTCGGCGGCGATACCATCCGATTCGAGGTCGACCGTGTGGCGATCGAGCCGTTCAAGTTGGCTCCGAACCGGAACTACGACGTAGTGCTGGACCGACTTACGCACTGGTACCACACCAGCCGGGAGTGGATCAAGAAATCGATACTCATGGACGGTCTTTACGTGTTCAACAACCCGTGGTCGGTGCAGTCCATGGAGAAGCAGACGACCTACGCGGCGATGCTGGACCTGGGACTCCCGATACCGGAGACCTGGATCCTGCCTCCCAAGGAATACGAGCAGTCCGCCGATCTGCAGTCGACCCTGGAGCAGTACGCCCGGATGTTCGATCTTGGAGAGATCGGTGGGCAGGTCGGGTTTCCGCTGTTCATGAAGCCGTACGACGGGGGAGCCTGGGTCGGCGTCACGAAGATCGACGACGAGGAACAGCTCCGCCGGGCCTACGACGATAGCGGCAGGCGTGTGATGCACCTGCAGAAATCGGTGCTGCCCCACGACCTGTTCATACGCTGCATCGGAGTCGGGCCCCAGACTTACCTCGTGAAGTACGATCCGTCGGCGCCGCAACATGAGCGCTACCAGGTCGCGTTCGATTTTATCGGAGCCGAACAGGCCGGACTGATCCACGATATGACGCTGACCATCAACTCGTTTTTCGGTTGGGATTTCAATTCGTGTGAAACGCTGCGCCAGGACGGCACGCTGTACCCGATCGATTTCGCCAACCCGTGTCCCGATTCCCAGGTCACCTCGCTGCATTATCATTTCCCGTGGCTGGTGAAGGCCAAGCTCAAATGGTCGCTGTTCTGCGCCGCTACGGGCAAGAAGATGCGTCCCAATCTGGACTGGTCTCCCTTCCACGCCATCCGCGACCGCAAACTGCCGTACCGCGAAATGCTGGCCGCCTGCGCCGGCATCGCCAACGAGCGCTATGAAACCGATCGGTTCAACGAGTTCTGCCGGGAGCATCTGGCCGATCTGGACCGGGTCAGCCTGGAGTTCTTCGGGACCGATACCGCCCGGGATGCGGTCCGTCGCAAGGTGGCCGCCATGTTCCCGGCGGAGGAGGTGGACAGGTTCACCGACCATTTCTGGGGTCTGATCGAGTTCTGGCGCAGGACCGAAGCGGATCGCATGGCGTCCGGGAACGGGGGAGCAGGTTGAGCACCCGGGTCGCCACGGAATGGCACTCCAGGCATCTGGGAGAAACGGTGCGCATCGTGCGCTGGGGCCATTACGGCCGGCCGGTCCTGATCTTCCCCACGGCCGGCGGAGACGCCGAGGAGATCGAACGGTTCAAGCTGGTTGAGACCCTCGCACCGTTTATCGACGGCGGAAGGATCAAGCTGTATTCCTGTGACAGTGTCGCCGGGAGAGCATGGTTTTCCGGTGGCGGCTCCCCCCGGCACTGTTCCCGTGTTCAAAACCTGTTCGACGCCTTCGTATCGGATGAGCTTCTCGGTGCGATCCGGGACGATTGCGACAGCAGCGAGATCAGGCCGATTGTGGGAGGCGCTTCCATCGGGGCGTTCAACGCCCTGGCGACCTTGTGCCGCCACCCGGGCGATTTCCTGTCGGCGATCTGCATGAGCGGAACCTACGACCTGGAGCAGCATCTGCGAGGCGAGGCGATCAACCTGGATTTTTTCTACTCGTCGCCGCTGCACTTTCTGCCGCAACTGCAGGACGGTCCCCAACTGGATGCCCTGCAAAATACTTTCGTCATCCTGGCCCACGGCGAAGGCCGCTGGGAGGAGCCGGAACAGTCATACAGGGTCGCCCACGTGCTGGGCAGCCGCTCGATCCCGAACCGGGTCGATGGTTGGGGGCCTGAATGGCATCACGACTGGCCGACCTGGCGCGAGATGTTGCCGAAATACCTGGAGGAACTGTTGGAATGAGAGCGCGATTGATCCTGACTGCAATGGCCGCCGCGTGTGTCCTGTTCCCTGGGGCGGCACGGTCGCAAGGGTTGAAGCCGGGCTGGATTCAGGTCGGTTACGCCGAGATCCTGGATGGCCGGGAGCCGACCCATTCCGGCGAGGCGGTATCCGGTCTGTTGCGACGGCTTGAGGGGCGCCCTGTTCCGACAGGGGAGGAGATCGTGAAACGGCCTGACGATCTGCTCTCCCATATCCTCCTGGATCCGGTTCTGGAGCGGTACGCGTTCGTTCTCCACGATGCCCTGGACCGGATCTTTCCTCCCAAGCCGGGCTCGCCGCCCTGGTACGAGCTTGCCGGCCTGTGGCAGCCGGGGGAGGCGGAGCCGGCCTGGGTGGAATTGCTGCGGTCGCGAAGGTACCTGGTTGAAAGTGACGGTCGCGGAAATCTTCGGGCCTGTCTGCCCCTCCCGGCAGGGATCGTTCCCGAGGATCTGGCGGGCCAGTCCGCCTCCGAGAAGGTTTGGGACATCCATTGGCCTGTCCTGCGACATGTCCTGGCCTCGGAGAGAGCGAGACTCGCCTCCGTCGAACCGGGTATGGACCGCACGCTCACCGTAGAAGTCCATGCCTACCAGCATCTGCCGGCTCGATCGATTTTCCGGCTGGCGGTGCCGGGCACTACCCGCAAGGTTGCGGCCACCGCCCCCGATACCGGGAAGCCGTCCGTCGATTTCGCTGCATGGAACCGGTTCCTGGCCTCGGGGCGGAGCCTTGAAGGAGCCCGGCTGCTGCCGGATGGAACCATCCGATTTCTGTCCGGCGAGGGCGGCCGGCCCGGCACCATCCTGGGCGAGCCTCTGACCCTGGCGGACATGGCTGTGGCGTACCGGGCGATTTTTCACGGCGGCCTGGGCGATCCGTACATGAGCCTGGATCGAGGGTACACGCCTCAGACCACCCATGTGAACTATGGCGGCCGCCTGAGGGACACCCGGCTGGGGACAGTGGCACTCCTCTGCGACATACGGTTCAAGACGTTTTCAGTGGGGATGGACATTTTCAAGGGTGACGATCTCCGCGGGAGCATCCGCCGGGCGCTGCCTTCCTTCATGACCCATGTGGAGAGGTTCGGCGCCGACCCCGGCGCCTCCGGCGTGATGTCGCAGCAGACCCGCATGTGGTTTTACCCGGACAGTGTGGACATGACGCTGTCCTCGCAGGGCGATGTCCTGGTGCTGCGCTCGGTCCGGATGTCGGCTGCATCGGAACGGCTCAACGAGGCGGGGCTGGCGGCTGATGGGGACCGGGCCGATCCGCCCTGGACCCAGGCTACCATCAAGACCGTGAACGATGATTACGACACTCTGGCCGGCATGTTCCCCGAAATGGCGGACCTGGACCAGGTGGTGCGGTTGCTTTCGTTTTTCACATGGCTGCAGGTGGCGGAACGGGATGGTCTGCCGGTTCCCGACCTGGACGCCCTTCTGGCGGTGGAGATCCCGTCGTTTCCCACACCCCGACGGTTCCCTCAGATGCTGGCCTTCAACGCCCTGCCGCAGGCGGGCGCCGCCGGTGCGGCGGAAGTCTACAGCCGGCTGGAAGTCGGGGAAGGCCTCGACCGGCTGTTTTCCGCAGACGGCAGGCCGTTGCCCGCCCGATCGAGGTATGAGCGGGCCGTTGCCTCCCTGGACGACCGGATGGAGCAAGACCGGCGTCTGCAGCAGGAGCTGTCCGCTTACGACCCGGACTCCCTGGACGATGCCTCCCTTGACTTTTTCGCCTACAAGGCGGAAAGGATTCGAATGCACCACCTGGTGCTCTCCACCCTCACCCGGGACCGCAGTGAACGGCTGCTTCGCCGGGAACAGGCCGGCGAGCAGCTCCGGCTGTTCAGCGTCGGCATCGGCGGTCTGGATCTGGGTATGGGCAAGGTGTTCAGGCAGGCTTCCGGCCGGAGCGTCGGATTCGGCGCCGCCGGAAGATCTTCCGGGGAGGTTCGTCCGGTAGGGAAGTCCGGGACGGTGGCACCTTTCCGCGGCCCGGAGCCCGATCCGGTACCGGCCCGAACCCTGGGGGATGGCGACAGCCGTTTCGAAGAAACCGCACCCCTGGAAGAGCAGCCCGGCGTTCGCCGCCTTATCCAGGCCGCCGACAGCCTCGACGTCCGCAGCCGCAGTGTGATCATTCGCGGCGAAGGAGAGGTATCTTTTCGGCGATACGAGAACCGCCGCTCCATGGACTATCGCATGGAACGGTTCGGCGAGGAATTGACGGTCCGATCATCGGCTCCCGAGGTTGCCGCCGTGCCGCCGGCGGTTGAACCGGTCCGGCCGCCGGCCGGCATCCTGGTTATGCGGATCGAGGGCGGCGCCGATCCTGCCAAGCTCGGTGTGGTGATCCGGAACCAGGGCGAACGGCCTCTTGCAGCCGACTTTCCCAGGGAGCTGTTCCAGCAGCTGGTCCTGGGGCCCAGGGTCGACCCCCGCCGCCGGCCCACGGTGCCCGGGGTCTGGCCGCCGTCGGCCGGGTTAGGCGAGGTCGACCGCATTCTCCTGCTGCAGGACCGCAGTCGCACCCTGCCTCCCTGGCAGGACAGTCCCGGTCCTTTACCCGGCGAGGAGGATCCGCTGACGGTGGCCGGCGCGATGGTGCGCTGGGCAGCGGCCAATCGGACCGCCGACCTTTCTTTCCCGGCGGTGGCGGTCGGGACATCCGGTGATGCCGCCCTGGGGTGGAATTCGGCCCCGGCTCCCGGACAGCACCCGGTGTTGCTGGCCCCGGAAGCGGCGTTCCCCGGACTTGCGAAAGCTCACGCCGGAGCGATCCGCTCGGCCTACAAGGCAGGGCCGGTACTGGATGAACTGCCTGCAGGCGGCGGAGGCGGTCTGGTGCTGGTTGTCAGCGCCGAGCCTGCCGGACTGCTGGCCGTCCGCCTTCGGGACCTGGCCCGGGATCCGGGAATGAGCGGCCGGCCGTTACTGGTCTGGGGAATGGGGTCAGGCCTGAGAGAGGACCTTGCGGCATCGCTCCTGGCGGAGGGACGGCTGGCCGCTGTCGGCTTTATCGCTTCGCCCCCGGTGGAATGGAACCGCCTGGCCTCAGATCTGTCCGCTCTATCAGACGCTTTCGCGAACCGGCCTCCGGCCAGACTGGACGACCTGCCGGTTCCCGCACTTTGGTTCTATTGAGGTGATCATGAACGAACGATCCGGCTGCTCCGCGGAACTACTTAAGGAATTGAGCCAGGCGGCCGGGCCGCCAGGGTCCGAGGGGGAAGTCCGGGGAATCGTCCGCCGGGTGCTTGAAGCAGCCGGTCCCCTCAGCTACGACCGGCTGGGCAGCATACTGTGTGTTAACCAGGGCCGGGCCGAACAGCCCAGGGTCGTTCTGGACAGCCACCTGGACGAGGTCGGGTTCATGGTCCAGTCGGTGTCGGGAGAAGGGAAGCTGGCCATCGTCCCCCTGGGCGGCTGGTGGGGTCATGTGCTGCTGGGTCAGCGGGTGGAGGTACTGGTTGAAGGTGGCAGGGTCCCCGGCGTCATCGGTTCCACGCCACCGCATTTTCTGGCGGCGGATCAGCGCGACAAGGTGATTGGAATCGACAAAATGTATGTGGACATAGGGGCCTCGAACAGCTCCCAGGTGAGTGCGGTGGGGATTCGGGTCGGCGATCCGGTTGTGCCGAAGACCGAATTCATGGAATTCCAGGTGCCCGGCATCCTCAGTGGGAAGGCGTTGGACAACCGCGCCGGGGTCGGCCTGATGTGCGAGGTCATGCTGGCGCTCAGGGGTAAGGCGCATCCGAACACCGTGATCGGCGTCGGGTCGGTGCAGGAAGAAGTCGGATGCCGCGGTGGCGGCACATCCAGCACCCTGTCCGAACCGGATGTGGCGGTGGTTCTGGAGGCGACGCCGGCGGACGATCTGCCCGGATTCGAAGACCGCCAGGCGGTTTTGGGAAAAGGACCCCAGATTCGGCTGTTCGACCCGACTGCGATCAGCAACCGCAGACTGGTTCATAAGGTGCTGGAGGTGGCCGACAGCCAGGACATTCCGGTACAGCAGGCAGTGCGACGTACAGGCGGCACGGATGCCAAGACCATCCATGGCCACGGCGCCGGCGTGCCGACGGTGGTGATCGGGGTTCCGTCCCGCTACATCCACACCCATGTCAGCCTGTTGCACTGGGACGATTATTGCGCCACCCGGGACCTGGTGCTGGGACTGGTTCTTGCCCTACCCGGAACCACCTGCGAGGAGCGCCCTGCGCAGGGCGGCGAGTCCGGCATCCCGGTTGCCCGCGGCGAGAAGTGCCTGGCCGATCCGGACCAGAAGCTCGTTGCGCACCGTCAATCCGGGGGCCTGTTCCAGAAGCTCCTGCCAGTGTGAGACGGCCAGTTCCGTTTCTCCCCCCCGGAGTTCCATCTCCACCAGGGCCAGGAGGACCGGAGCCGCCTCCCTGGTGCGCCCCAGCTCGCCGGCCATGCTCCACAAAGCCAGGGAAGCATCCTTGCTGGCCGGACCGGTTCGAACCCGATCCTCCAGCATGCGGTACGCTCCGGCCAGGTCACCGCTTTCCCGCACCTGGAGGGCCTGCTCCACGATCGGGTTGCTCACCACCGCGGTTTCGGTCTTCTCCGCGATCCACCGATCCAGGTATTTCTTCTCGATGCCGTTCTTCGCGATCAGGGCGGCGAAGCCGGCTCCGAACACGAAACCGCCGACATGAGCCCAGTAGGCAACTCCGCCGCCACCGGTCTCGGCAACCATCGCCATAGCCAGCTGCTCGGCAAACCAGAGCGGGAGCATGGTCCAGGCCGGGGCGTCGAAGGTACCCCGGAACACAATCCCGAAGATGTAGAAGAACCGGATCCGGGTGTTCCAGTACCGGATCATGAAGGCGCCCATGACACCGGCTATGGCGCCGGAGGCCCCTACAAGAGGGACCATGCTGTCCGGCTCTACGATCAGAAACGACAATGCCGCGAACAGGCCGGCGGCGATGTAGAACGCCAGGAACAGCGGCCGTCCCCAGACGTCTTCGAGAAACGGGCCTGCCAGGTACAGGATCAGGAGATTTCCCAGCAGGTGCAGGAAACCGGCGTGCATGAACATATGGGTGATCCACCCGATGGTGGAGCGGTCCCCCGGGACCAGCCCGAAGCGGCGGTAACCGTCGCCGTTTAGCTCGATCATGGCCTTTGCGGTCAGTCGATCCAGCTCGTTCTGTTCACCGGCCAGGGCTCCGGCGTCTTCCGGAGGCGGGTACGCGGATCGGATCGCTTCCAGGAACGGTTCGGCGGTATGGTGCGGGAAGGCTTGGACCAGGAGGTTCTCGAACCGGGGGTCCAGTTGCAGGTAGGGGTGTTCGAAATAATAGTCTGCAGCGAACTCGGCGGATCGGCCCTCATCGCCGGCGTCGAGAACGCCCGAGTCCGAGAGGATCAGCATGGCCGCACAGGCGATCATGATCCCGAAGGTGACCCATGGCAGCCTGCGAACCGTATCGCGCTCATGTCCGATCGGGATAATCAAGTCCTGCCCTCCAGCCGGCTCACCCGAAATATAGGCGTGGCGGGGGACAGGAATCCAGTCGAGAGTTCCGCAGAGGTCAGGTCAGGCCGAGCTTCTTCTGCAATTCGCCGCTTTCGTACATTTCGGTCACGATGTCGCAACCTCCGACGAATTCACCGTCGATAAACACCTGCGGGATGGTCGGCCACTGGGTCCAGACCGAGAGTTCCTGGCGGATCAACGGGTCCATCAGGATGTTTCGGACCTGGTAGTCCACGCCCAGCACGCCGAAGATCTGCATGACCTGGTTCGAGAATCCGCATGCCGGAGCGCCTTTCTCTCCCTTTGCATACAGAAACACCCGGTTTTCGGCGGTTTCCTTTTTGAAGGTATCCAGCCAGTTCGTGGCCTTGGCGGCATCGGTCATGACAGGTTTACTCCTTGATCTTCGTTTTCAGTGCCAGGGCGTGCATGGCGTCTCCCAGGAGGCCGTCCAGGGCCTCGTAGACCAGGCGATGCTGCTGCACCAGGCTCTTGCCCCGGAACTGTTCGGCTCTCACCTCAGCCTGGAAGTGGTCATCACCACGGAACGTTTCGACCTTGACCTCCGCGCCGGGCAGGGCATACTCGATACGCTGGCGTACTTCACTCGGGCTGACGGTATTTGGTTCGCGCATAGTTCAAATTGCTCATTAAATTATGGGAAAATGAATCATATGCTTGCATGGTACATTCGATCATCCCGGTGTCAAGTGCCGGTTCTGGCAGTAGTTGCGCTCCTGGTCGCTCTGGCCGGCTGCAGCGACGCAGCGCCGCCGGAGCCGGCCCAGCCGGTTTTCCGGGAAACAGGCGATCTCTCCGCTGTCCGGGATACCGGGTATCTGAGAATCCTGACCCCGCCCAAGGGGCTGGGAGGGTTGGAGCGCCGGGGATTCTCGGTGGAGCGGGACCTGGAGCTGGCCTGTGACCTGGCCAGATCCCTGGGCCTCAAGCCGATGCTGGTCAGGATGCGGGACCGGGCCGAAATGATGGCCGCACTGCTGGACGGCCGGGGAGACGTCGTCATTGCCCGTCTCGCCAGGACTCCCAAGCGGGAGTTGAAATACGACTTCTCCATGCCCACCGACCATGTGCGCGAGGTGCTGGTGGTTCGATCCGGTGGGGCCCAGATCCACACCTTGGACGACCTGAACGGATTGCAGGTGGCGGTTCGCGCCAGTTCCTCCTTTCACGACACCTTGATGCAGATCCGGAACAGCGTTCCCGGACTGGTGGTTCACCTTGTGAACGAGGAGGTGGATACCGAGGAGATCCTGTACCGGGTCCACGAAGGGAATTACCAGGCCACGGTGGCCGACGAGGACATGGTGACTGAGGCGGCCGGTTACATGAAAGGCCTGCGCCCGGTTCTGAAGTTGACGCCGGAACGGCCGATCGCCTGGGCCCTCCGCAAAGGTACGCCGGAGCTGAAGGCCGCCATCAACGCATTCCTGCACCGCAAGAGGTTCAATGGCGGCATCCCGGAGCACGCCCTGGGAGACCTGGCCGCTATCCGGGAACGGAACGTACTGCGGGTCCTGACCAAGAACACATCGGCGACCTACTTCATGCACCGGGGTGAGCAGAAAGGTTTCGAATACGAACTGGTGCGTGAACTGGCCGATTCCCTGGGCCTCGGGCTGCAGGTCATCGTTCCGCCCAGGGCGGACCTGATGGTTCCCTGGCTTCTGGAAGGGAAGGGCGATCTGATCGCCGCCGCCATGACGGTGACGGAAGAACGGGCCCGCCATGTCCGTTTCAGCAGATTTTACGGTGAGGAGACCGAGGTGGTAGTCCAGCGTGCAGGCGCGGCTGCCGTGAGAGACCCCGCAGACCTGGCCGGCAGGACGATCATCGTCAGACCGTCCTCGTCCTATCGGGAAACCCTGGACCGGTTGAGCCGCTCGATAGAGTTCACCATCCAGGACGCCCCTGAGGATATGGAAACAGAAGAGCTGATCGCAGGCGTGGGGGAAGGCCTTTACGACCTGACCCTGGCCGACCGTTCCATCCTGGAGATAGAGCAGCGCTACAGGGACGATATTATGATCGGCCCTGCGGTGAGCGAAGTGCGGCAGCTGGCCTGGGCGGTCCGCCCGGGCAGTACGCAACTCCTTGGCGAGGTCAACCGGTTCCTGGACCGTGAGTATCGCGGAACACTGTTTAACCTCCTGCGGGAGAGGTATTTCGGAGCCAGTCGCCGCATCGTCCGGCGGGTGCGGGCCGAACCGTCCCGGATGGCGGGGCTGAGTCCGTACGATCACCTCTTCAAGAAATATGCGGAATCGACGAAACTGGACTGGCGGCTGCTGGCGGCCCAGGCCTATCAGGAGTCCCGGTTCGATCCAGAGGCGTTGAGCTGGGCCGGGGCAGTGGGAGTGATGCAAGTCATGCCGGAGACCGCAGAAGATCTGGGGATCAGAGGGGATCTCACGGATCCGGCCACCAGCATCGAAGCAGGAGCCCGGTATCTAAGATGGCTGGTGGACCTGTTCCAGTCCGATGACCTGGATCACGGTGAGCAGCTGCGGTTCGCCCTGGGGGCCTACAATGCAGGAAGGGGGCACGTCCTGGACGGCCGGCGGATCGCTTCATCCCTCGGGAAAGATCCGGACCGGTGGTTCGACAACGTGGAAGAGGCGATGCTCCTCCTGAAGAAGCCGGAGTATTCGTCCGTGGCACGTTTCGGTTACTGCAGGGGCGACCAGCCCCGAAACTACGTCCGGGACATAACCGACCGGTATCTGTCCTATACTCAGATCGCTGATTGACCCCAGCGTGTAACGAAGAATGCGGATGGCCGGCCGTAACCACCTCACCCGGCAGGTCTTGCGGTTGAACGCCGTGCAGCACACCGTCCGCCGGTGGACGGCATCGACCTCAAGCCGGACGGAAGTCATTTTTTCCAA
>CALZKF010000014.1 GCA_945787955.1 uncultured Acidobacteriota bacterium
GATCATTTCGCAGAACATGATCCATGAGGTCCGGTTCCTGGCGGGGGATTCTTCGTTCAGCCAGCACGCCAGCTCCGATCGGCCCGGCGTTGAGAGACCGGGGGGGCTGTTCGGGGGCAACAGCCTGAATCGTCAGGAAAGGAAAGAGACCCGGTTCCAGATTGTGGACAATCTGACCCGGGTCGCAGGCGATCACACCATGAAGTTCGGCGTGGACATCATGCACTCCACTACCGATTTGAGAGCCTGGTTCAACCCGAACGGCAACTTCCTCTACGAGACCGACCAGCCGTTCGAGCCGGGGGATGGATTCGAGCTGTTCGTGACCGACTGTCTGAGGGCCAGCGGCCCCCGCCCCTGTGAAGGTGTTCCGGGAGTGGACGATGACGGCGACGGTCTGATCGATGAACTTGCGGATAAATCGACTTACCCGGTTGCATTCATCTACATCGACGGGCAGCCCCGGGCTGAGATCCGTGACTGGAGATTCTCCGCCTTCGCCCAGGACAGCTGGCAGGCAACTCCCGGACTGCTGCTGGATTTTGGCCTTCGCTTCGAGCTCAGCACCTTCACTCTCCCGGCGGCACTGGCCGTACCCAGCGTGATCCCCAACGGGGGGGCAGACAAGGATATCAACAACCTCGCGCCCCGGTTCGGGTTCACCTGGCAACCAGCCGGGAATGACCGCTGGGTTGTCCGCGGCGGGGCCGGAATCTATTACGACAAGCTGGTTATGGCGTTCCCGGGAGTGGCCGCCATCACCTCAGGCACCCGCATCGGCATCCTCCCGATCCAGGGTCTGACGTTCGAGATCGACGAGAACCTGGTGGAGGATCTCGGGGTGGAGGTGCTGTTCCCCGAGCTGGCCTTCCCCGACGAGTTCACAATGCGGTTCTCCACCGGCACCGAGATGGATACCCCCTACAGCGTGCAATACAGCCTGGGGTTCGATCGCAGGATCGGCCGCGGGGCGGCGTTCACCGCCAAGGCGGTGCGGCAGTTGGGCTACCAGATCCCGCTGATGCGGGATCTGAACCCGGTTGTGAACATCATCCGGCCGCCGGACGAGCCGGACGGGGCCGGGATTCCGATCCACCGGGACAGCTCATACGGCTCCATTGCCGCGGTGGTGACCGAGGGCCGGAGCTGGTACAGCGGGTTGAACCTAGGGTTCAAGGTTCGCACCCGCAACAGTTGGGCGACGCTGTCCTATACCTGGTCGAAGGCGGAGGATATGGGTCCGGACCCGTTGAAAGGCGGGATATATCTTCCGCCCAATTCCGACGATCTCGGTCTTGAGCGAGGGCTCTCCGATTTCGACACCCGCCACCGTATCGTCCTGGCCGCAGAGACGCCGCTGCCGTTCCTCGGTCTTCGAGGTTCGGTGGTAATGCAATACTCTTCCGGTATCCCGTTCAACATCACAACCGGCACCGACGACAACCAGGACGGGATACTATCCGACCGACCGGCCTCGGTAGGCCGGAATTCCGGGGGAGATACAGACCTCGGCGACGGAAACCGGTTCCATCATCCGTCGTTTTCCCAGGTCGATCTCAAGGTGACCAAACCGTTCGCGTACGGCAACGGGGAACGTGCGGCGGAGGCTTACCTCCAGATCCTGAACCTCCTGAACAGCGAAAACGGCGGTTTGATACAGGGGCAGCTCAACAACCCGGCGTTCTTCGGACGCCCCGGGGTACTGGCGGGACCGCCCAGGATCGTGGAACTCGGCTTCAGGCTCGGTTTCTAGGCCGGCCCCGGCTGCCGGCCGACTCGCGCCGCCGCCGATTTCCGCTAGAATAAGCTTCGATCGACGCACCGGTGAGGCCGGGGCAGGGGAAGCGAATATCTGATGCAAGAAGACAACCAACCGATCTGGAGTTTCGATGATCTCGTCCGGTTCAGCCGGTGGGAGGATCCGGAGGTGCGCTACTGGGCCGCCGACCGCCTGATCCGCCTGCACCCGGAGGATTGCTCGGACGTGGTGGCGGAGTTCCTGCTGGACGACCATCCGGCCACACCTACCATGGTTGCCAGGCACCTGGGCGAGTACGGCAACCGTAACCATTGCCCGGTCCTGATCAAAGGGTTCAAGATGCTGCGCGGTCTGGTGCCGGGGCACTGTATCCATTCCCTGGTCAGGCTCGGTTATCCCGGTGTGATCGAACTTGCAGGATCGGCGCTGGATCGCGGCGACCTGGACGATATGGTTCTGGGCCTGATCGTTGAAGCGATCGGCGGTCTCGGAACGCCGGAAGCCGAAATGCTGATCCGGCGGTATTATGCGGTGCGGGCCGAGTTGCTGGCCGAGCCGGCAGCACTCCGGGGTGTGTTGATGATAGCGCCTCCGGAGGAGATCCCCGAAGTGATCGATCGCTTCCTGTCCGCCCTGCACTGGAAGGGAACCCTGAGGGCCGGGGAAGGGTTCCGGACCATCATGGATTCGCTCAGGATTGACGACGCCTCCTGGTGTTTCCGCACCGGGCCGTCCGGAGCATTGGAGTTCCGCAAGACTATCAAGGCGGTGGATGCCGGGTACGACTGCGACATCCTGGCCGCCATGGGTGAATCGACCATCAAGCACATCGCCAGCGAGTTCCGTTCCGGAGAGCCTGCGGATATCATTCGCACGCTGTCCCAGTGGACGGAACAGGCGCTGGCAGGTGCAACTGCAGCCCCGGGCGACTCCCTGCCACTCAGGATCAGAGCCGCCGTGACTTCCCTGGGCGAGAAGCGGCTTCTGGAGCCATCCCACCGGTTCGGCCGGCAATACCACCGCTGGTTGTTGGGGTTCCATCTCTCCGCCGCCTTCGCCGTCGCGCGGTACCGCAACCTGGACCTGGAGTTGCAGAATGCCCGAGGCGACCTGGACAGGTTGCTGCAACTGGCGGAGGTGGAAACGGCGTTCTCAAGTCCGGACCTGCCTCCGGCCATCGCGGTGGTCTGCAACGGCGATCCGGGAAAGACCGAAGTTGCGGAGGGGTGGTGTCTGCGGATGCTGCAGGCCCAGGGCCCGTTCTTCCCCAAGGTAGTCGCCCTGGCCACCCTGGGAGAGTTGCGGGCGGTGCAGCACGTGCCGGAGATCCTGCTCTGGCTGTCGGACGAGAATTCGTACATCTACACCGCCGCGGAGCGGGCGCTGTCCCGGCTGGGTGATGCCGTTATCGGGCCGGCGGTGGCGATGATCGAATCGGGGATCGTGGAGCCCGGGGCGGCCCAGTCCCTCCTGGCCCTGCTGTGCGATCGGGGCAACCGGATCGCCTACGAGGTGGTCCTGGACCGGCTGGACTGGTTCCTTGAAGAGGCCGGGCCGGGAAACACCGCCGAATGGATCAGTCTGTTCGGCACCGAGGAGTTGATCGAGATCCTGCGGGACTGGATTGACGATGACCCGGTCATGGTTGGACAGGCGCTGCTGACTCTCGGCGCCCTGCACGACGTTGAGATCCCGGAGGAGGAAGAGATCCTGCAGGCCATCGAGCTGGAAAATGCCCGCATGGACCGGGAGGTCGGGAAGGCCGGCAGCCTGACGGGAGCCGACAACGGGGACGAATATGTCATGTAGTCCCGGCCCGCTGCGGCGATGAGTCCGATCACGCCGGGCAAGGTCCGGAATATCGGCATCATCGCCCATATCGACGGCGGCAAGACCACAACCACCGAGCGGTTCCTGTACTACGCCGGCAGGAGCCACAAGCTGGGCGAGGTGCACGACGGCGAGGCGGTGATGGACTTTCGGACCGACGAGAGGGAACGGGGCATCACCATCTCCGATGCCGCCACCACCATGATGTGGGACGACCACCGCATCAACCTCATCGATACCCCGGGCCATGTGGACTTCACCGCCGAGGTCGAACGGGCGCTCCGAGTCCTGGACGGGGCGCTGGTGATCTTCGATGCGGTGGAGGGCGTGGAGCCCCAGTCCGAGACGGTCTGGCGCCAGGCGGACCGGTATCAGGTCCCGCGGCTGGCGATGGCCAACAAGATGGACCGGGTCGGCGCCGATTTTGAGATGACGGTCGGCTCCATCCGCGAACGGCTGCAGGCGGTGCCTATCGCGGTCCAGATTCCCGATGGATCCGGTGACGATTTCAAAGGGATAATCGACCTGGTAGAGATGCGCTACCTGACCTTTGACGCCGACACCCTTGGGCGCGAGTTCCAAAGCGGTCCGGTGCCGGAGAGGTTGGCGGAACAGGCCTCTGCCGCCCGGGAGCAGATGCTCGAGGCGCTGGCCGATTTCAACGACCCGCTGGCCGAATTATTCCTGGAGGGTGAGGACATCCCGGCGGAGACGATCCACGAAGCGATTCGGTTGACCACCCTCGGCCACCAGGGTGTGCCTGTGCTGTGCGGCGCAGCGCTGCGTAACATCGGAATTCAGCCGGTGCTGGACGCGATCTGCCGCTACCTGCCGGCACCGACCGAAATCCCGCTGGTTCAGGGGACCACGCCGGACGGTTCCGAACCGCTGGCGCGCAAACCGCTGGGCAGGGAACCGTTCTGCGCCCTGCTGTTCAAGGTCATCGCCAACGAGGGCGCGGACATGTTTTTCCTGCGTGTGTATTCCGGGAAGCTGGAATCGGGGGCCAAGGTCCTGAACCCGCGGTCCGGCAAGATCGAACGACTCAAGCGGTTCCTCCGGATGCACGCCGACCGCGGGGAGAAGGTGGATCGGCTGGAGCCGGGGGATATCGTCACCGTGACCGGGTTGAAGTTCGCCGTCACCGGGGACACCCTGTGTGACCCGGACCATCCGATCCTGCTGGAGCCGATCAGGTTCCCCGAATCGGTGGTCTCCATCGCCATAGAGCCGAGAACCAACGCCGAGCGGGAGCGGTTCGGTGAGATCATCGAGAAATTCCAGCGCGAAGACCCCTCCCTGCATTGCAAGGTGGACGGTGAGACCGGCCAGACCCTGCTTTCCGGCATGGGTGAATTGCATCTGGAGGTGGTGCTTTCCCGGATGGAGAGGGATTTCCGCCTCAAGGTCGCCCACGGCAAGCCCAGGGTGACCTATCGGGAAACTGTGGCGGGCAGCGGGTCCGGGGAGGCGGTGTACGAACGGGCCGTGGGCGGGGACGATCTGCGGGCCAAGGTATCGCTTTCGGTTGAGCCGCTGGCCGAGCCAGGGGCCCCGGTGGAGGTGGAGAGCCGGTTACCCGAGTTCACGTTATCGCCTCAGCTGCTTCAAGGGGTGCTGGAATCGATGCGCAACGCCGGCGAGGGCGGTGGCGTATACGGTTATGCTGTCACCGGGGTGAAGGTCACTCTCAGGGCAGCCGAGTACGCCGATGTCGGCCAACCTGAGATCGCGCTGAACTCCGCCACCAGCCATGCGTTCCGAGAGGCGATCCGTGGGGCCGGATCGGTGGTTCTGGAACCGTACGGCAAGTTGGAGGTAAGGGTACCTGAAGATTACCTGGGCGGGGTCATGAAGACCTTGAACCAGCGCCGGGTCATGGTAGAGGATACCGGTTACCTGAAGAACACCGTGGTGATCAAGGGCGTCGCGCCGATCGCAGAGATGTTCGGGTATCTCACCGAGTTGAGGTCATCCAGCCAGGGCCGGGGCTCGTTCTCCTGCGAACCGCTGGATTACCGCCCTGTTCCCCATGCCATGATAGCTGCGCAGCACCAGGCTCTCTACAGCTAAACCTTTCCATGTGAAGGAATTAGGTCCAGCTATAATACCGCCGTACCCGGCGGCGTGAATGTCCGGCCGGTTGGCGCTATGTTGTAAAGGTGCGGTCCGTCCTGAGTCGGCGGCGGTACGGAATTGTAACCAACTGCCAGCGCGGTTACGCGCGGAAGAAGAGGCTGATGGAACAGATCAAGATCCCCGAAGAGATCGGAGTCCTCCCCCTCAGGAACAGTGTGCTGTTTCCTCACGCCATCATGCCGATATCGGTAGGCCGGAGGAAAACACTGAGCCTGCTGGATGAGGTGGTCCGCAACAACGAATTGATCGCAGTGGTGTCCCAGCGCAATCCGGCCGACGATGATCCGGACCCTTCCGGCATGTACCGGGTCGGCACACTGGCCAAGATTCTCAAGGTGGTCAAGCTCAGCGGCAACAACGTCAACCTGATTATCCAGGGCTTGCGGCGCATCCGAGTCGACCGCTTCAACAACATGGAACCGTTCGTGCGGGCCGTCATCTCCCCTATGGGGGAGATGGTCGCCGCCGGTGGCGAGGATGTGGAAGTCGAAGCACTCAGCCGGAGTATGGTGAACCAGTTCCAGACCCTGCTGCAGACCAGTTCCCAGATTTCCGCCGATCTGGGTGATATGGTCCTGGGCGCCGGCACCGGTGACCCGGAACGGCTCAGCGACCTGGCGTCTTCCGTGCTGAGCATCTCCGTGGAGGAGAAGATCGGCCTCCTTGAACGCCATAACCTGAAGGACCGGATTCAGAAACTGGTGAAGATCATTACGCGGGAGGTGGAGCTTCAGGAGATTTCCACCAAGATCCAGTCCCAGGTCGCCGATGAAGTCGGCAAGACCCAGCGCCAGTACTATCTGCGGGAACAGATGAAGGCGATCCAGAAGGAGCTGGGCGAAGGGGACGACAAAACAGCCGAACTGGAGGAAATACAGAAGAAGATTGATGAATGCGGCATGCCGGAGGAGGCTCGTAAAGTTGCGGAAAAGGAGATGGATCGACTCTCCAAGATGCCGCCGCAGGCTGCCGAATATACTGTGGCCCGAACTTACCTGGACTGGCTGGTGACTATCCCCTGGAGCCGCCAGACAGAGGACAACCTGGATGTGGTCCACGCCAAGCAGGTGCTGGACGACGAGCATTTCGACCTGGTCAAGGTCAAGGACCGCATCCTGGAGTATCTGGCGGTCCGGGCTCTGAAGAAGGACCTCAAAGGCCCTATCCTCTGCCTTGCTGGACCTCCAGGTGTGGGAAAAACCTCGCTGGGGAAGTCGATCGCCAACGCCATGGGCCGAGAGTTCGTTCGGGCCTCCCTGGGCGGCGTCCGGGACGAGGCGGAGATCCGGGGCCACCGCAGGACCTACATCGGGTCTTTACCCGGCCGGATCATCCAGGGTATGAAGCGGGCCGGCACCCGGAACCCGGTGTTCATCCTGGACGAGGTTGACAAGCTTGGGAACGATTTCCGCGGCGACCCGTCTTCGGCTCTCCTGGAGGTATTGGACCCGGAGCAGAACCATGCGTTTTCCGACCACTACCTGGAGGTGCCTTACGATCTGAGCCAGGTGTTCTTCCTCTGCACCGCCAACATGCTGGACACCATCCCGCCGGCCCTCAGAGACCGCATGGAAGTGATGACCATTCCCGGTTACACCGAAGAGGAGAAGCTGGAGATCGCCCGATCGTTCCTGGTGTCCAAGCAGATGGCGGCCCACGGCCTCACCGACGAGAACATCGAGTTTTCGACGGACGGTCTGCGGACATTGATCAAGGACTACACCCGGGAGGCCGGGGTCAGGAACATGGACCGGGAAATTGCCAACGTCTGCCGCAAGATCGCCCGCAAGATCGTGGAAGGGGCGGACGGCAAGGCCCTGGTGGACGGGGACAAGATCCGCGAGCTGCTGGGGCCTGTGAAGTATTTCCGCGAGGTGGCGGAGTGGACCGACCGCAGCGGTATCGCCACCGGCCTGGCCTGGACCCAGGTCGGCGGTGAGATCCTGTTCGTGGAATGCACACAGATGAAAGGGAAGGGCAAGCTGATCATCACCGGTCGCCTGGGTGATGTCATGAAGGAATCGGCCATGGCCGCCGTTTCCTGGATCAAGGCCAATGCGCAGAGTCTGGCGCTGAACGAGGACCTGTTCGAAACCACCGATTTCCATATCCACATGCCTGCCGGAGCCGTCCCCAAGGATGGCCCCTCGGCGGGGGTAACCCTGACTTCGGCCCTGGTCTCACTGCTAATCGACCTGCCGGTGAGTTCGGACCTGGCCATGACCGGAGAAATCACTCTCCGGGGCAAAGTGCTGCCGGTGGGCGGGGTCAAGGAAAAGATCATTGCCGCCAAGTCGGCCGGCATCAAGCGTGTGATCCTTCCCGAGAAGAACATGAAGGATCTGGACGATGTCTCCGACTCGGTCCGGGCCGCCCTCGAGTTCCATCCCGTACGTGAGATCGAACAGGTCCTGGACCTGGCGTTCGGCGCCGCTCTGAAAGAGCGGGTGTCCGCCGCGGCCGGTGAGAAGATCAAGTCGGTCTGAGATTGTGCGTCCTCACGGGACGCGTCAGAAGCTTCAGCAGCCGCCGCCACCGTCGTCGTTGATCGGACGGAGCGCCTCGAACCTGGCGCGGCACTTACGGCACTGATATTCGTAAATCGGCATATCGCTATCCTACCTTCACCTGTGAGGATGCGCCCAGACCGCAAAACGATACACCTGGCCGGTCACGGCATCACGCAATGCCCAGATCCTTCAGAAACAGGATGCTTTGGTCCATCACCTCCCGGCGGATCAGATATCGGGGGCAATAAGCCACGTTCAAAGTTTAAGTTGACGGACTGCAGTTGTGCAATCCTTCGCCCGTATAATGGCGCCTGATCATCAACAGCCGGCGGACCGTCGGCCAGAGGGTTGGATGGCGGCACTGGCTGTAATCGCCTGCTTTGGAATGTACGCCCTGGGGTACATCGTCTATTCCCGCTACCTGGCAGCCCGGCTGTTCTCCCTGAGGCCCGAGGCGGTGACGCCGGCCCATGCACTGTCCGACGGCATCGATTACGTCCCAACCAGCCGCCCGGTGCTGTTCGGTCATCACTTTGCCTCCATCACCGGCCTGTCCCCGATGCTCGGGCCTGCCATCGCGGTTATCTGGGGCTGGCTGCCCGCCATGCTGTGGGTCGTGCTGGGCGCCATCCTGGTCGGCTGCGTTCACGACTTCGGCGCTCTGACACTATCGGTGCGGGCCCGGGGGATGTCCATTGGGGTGGTGGCGGAAAAGATCATCGGTGTCCGTGCCAAGACGCTGCTTCACGCTCTGATCTTTTTCGGCGTCGCCCTGGCCATGGGGGTGTTCGCCTACGTGGTGGCGGTCCTGTTTTCGCCTGAGATGTACCCACAGTCGGCCGTGCCCTCGGCGGTCATCCTGATCCTGGCGCTGGTCATCGGCTGGTTGGTGCGGCGGCGGGGCATGCACCGGGGCCGGCTGGTGGCTGCCGCCTTTGTCGTGGTCCTCTTCACCGTCCTTCTCTCCGATCGGTTCCCGCTGCACTGGGATTCGGTATCCGGCTGGATCTGGGTGCTCCTGGTCTACGCTTTCCTGGCCTCGGTGCTGCCGGTCTGGTCCCTGCTCCAGCCGCGGGACTTCCTGAATGCACTGTTGCTGTACCTGGGACTGGGACTGACATACCTTGGTTTCTTCGTGCTCCGCCCGGAGTTCGCGGCTCCGGCCGTTGAACTGCGGCCGGTCGGCGCTCCCTCCATGTTCCCGTTCGTATTCATTGTCATAGCCTGTGGCGCCGCCTCAGGGTTCCACGCCCTGGTAGCGTCCGGAACCACCTCCAAGCAGTTGAACCGGGAAACCGACGCCCGGCTCATCGGTTACGGCGGCATGCTGGGTGAGTCGCTCCTCGGCCTGGCGGCGGTGTTGGCCTGCACAGCCGGTTTCACCAGCCGGGAGGCCTGGGCCGGCCATTACGCCACCTGGGACGCCGCCCAGGGGCTGCCCAGCAAGATGTCGGCGTTCATCGAGGGCTGCACCCGGTTCGTATCCCAACCGGGTGTTCCGGAGGAGGAGGCCCGGACCCTCATCGCCGTGGTGGTGGTCAGCTTTGCCCTGACCACCCTGGACTCCGCTACACGTCTCCTGCGATACAACATCGAGGAGATCGGGCAGACGCTCCGGTTCGGCCCGCTGGGTAACCGGTACTTGTCGTCCGCCCTGGCTGTGGGGGCGATCGCCTTTTTCGCGTTCTACGAAATCGACGGCCGGTCCGCCGGTCTGGCCCTGTGGCAGTTGTTCGGCTCCACCAACCAGCTGCTGGCCGGCCTGGCGCTGCTGGTTGTCGCCCTGTACCTGATCCAGCGCCGCCGTCCCAGCCTGCCGTACCTGCTGCCGATGCTGTTCATGATGATCACCACCCTGACGGCCATGAGCCTGAAACTTGCGGATTATGCGAGGGAGAAACAGATTACCCTACTGGTCTTGGGGGCAATAATCAGCCTGATCGCCCTCTGGCTGGTGGTGGAGGCGGTCCTGGCGCTCAACCGTTATCGCAGGGAAGGACCGGTACAGAGCATGGATCTGGACTGATGTGCGGAATCTGCGGACATGTTGATCTGGATCGCCGGCCTGTCGAGGTCGGGGGAGTCCAGGCGATGCTGGATGCCATGGTGCATCGCGGCCCGGACGCCGGCGGCATGTTCCGGCAGCCTGGGATCGCAGCCGGGATCCGCCGGCTGGCGGTGATCGACCTGGAACATGGGAACCAGCCGATCTCTTCGGAAGACGGCGGCGTCACCGTGGTGTTCAACGGGGAGATCTACAACTACCGGGAACTGAGAAACGACCTGCAGGCCGGGGGACACCGCTTCAAGACCGGCTCGGATACCGAGGTCCTGGTACACCTTTGGGAGGAGCATGGCCCGGATATGCTCAACCATCTCAACGGCATGTTCACGTTATGTATCCATGAGCAGGAAACCGGACGGACGTTCATCGCCCGTGACCGGATCGGGATCAAGCCGCTGTACTACCGGCTGGACCGGCGCTCCCTGATCTTCGCGTCGGAGTTGTCGGTCCTCCTGCGTCACCCGGATCTGGATCGGACCGTGGACATGGACGCCCTGCCGCTGCTGTACGCCCTGCAGTACCTCCCGGGAGACCGCACGATCCAGAACGGCGTAAAGAAGCTGTTGCCCGGACACTGGATCCTGGTGGAAAACGGGGAAGCAGTGGTCCGGGAGTATTACCGCATCCCCGAACCGGTGCCGGCGCAGGACCGTTCCCGGGACGAACTGGACGGTGAACTCCGTGAACTGCTGGCCGACGCGGTGCGGCTGCGCACCATGGCCGATGTCCCCCTGGGAATGTTCCTGTCCGGCGGCGTCGATTCCGGTGTGGTGCTCTCCCTGCTGGCGGCGGTATCGGACCGGCCGGTGCAGACCTACTCTGTCGGGTTCGACGGGCCGGCGGAATACGACGAACGGAAGTATGCCCGGCTGCTGGCGGAGCGTTACGGCGCGGAGCACCATGAGCTGGTTGTCTCTGCCGCGGACATCGGCCGGATGTTGCCGGACTTGGTCCACCGCCTGGACGAGCCGGTGACCGATCCTGCCATGATCCCGACCTGGCTGCTGTCCGAGTTCGCAAGGCGACAGGTGACCGTGGTCCTCACCGGCGAGGGCGCGGATGAGCTTTTCGCCGGGTACCGGCGGTACCTGTACCAGAAAAAGCTCGGTTGGTTGTCTGGAATTCCTGGCATTCTGGCTCTGGCGGGCTCGGCGCCGGGACGCTCCCTGCCGGGCAGGGCGGGGCAGGCGCTGGCCGCCCTGGCGGAGCCGAATGCCGGCCTGAATCACCTGGGGTGGTCGATGATCGTACCGCCGTCCACCGCCGGCGGATTGTTCGGCCGGGACCGGTTCCAGGCGATGCTGCGGCAGACCGCGTCGGGGTTCGATCGTTACTTCCAGGAGTCTACGAGCCGCCTTTCGGGAGGTCTGCTGGCGGACCAGAGCGAATGGCTGCCTCACAACCTGCTTGCCAAGGTCGACCGGGCAAGCATGGCGTTCTCCCTGGAGGCGAGGGTCCCGTTCCTGGATCACAGGGTGGTGCAATGGGCCTCCCGGCTGCAGGACAGCGACCGCATTTCCGGACAGACCACCAAGGCTGTTCTCCGGCACGCCTTCCGGAAAGAGCTGCCGCAGGAGATCCTGGAACGCCCGAAGCGCGGTTTCGATCTCCCTTTGAGCGACTGGATCCGGGGCCCGCTCAAAGATCTGACCATGGCTATGTTCTCCGACGTGTCGCTGGCCCGGTGGGAAGGACTGGACGCCGGCTTCGCCCGGAAGATGCTGGACCGGCACATGAAGGGGGATCAGGACCTGGGTCTGCCGCTGTTCAATCTGGTGTCGATCCTGCTGTTCCTCGAAAGGCGGGCAGGATCATGAGCAGCAAACGGCATGTGGTCCATGTCATCACCCGCCTGGACCTTGGCGGCGCCCAGCAGAACACCTTGTACTGTGTCGCCAACCATGATCGCAGCCGCTACACAACCGGTCTGGTGGCCGGAACCGGCGGGGAGCTCGATGCCGATGCCGGAAAGGTGTCCGATGCGGACATCTCCCTCGTGGACTGGCTGCGGTACCCGATCTCGCCCCTGAGGGACCTGGCGGCGGTATTCAAGATGAAGCGGTTGCTGAAAGAACGATCCGCCGATGTGGTCCACACCCATTCCTCCAAAGCCGGTGTCATCGGCCGTGTGGCGGCCCGGCTGGCCGGTGTGCCGGTGATCGTTCACACCGTTCACGGCTGGAGCTTCAACGACACCCAATCCTGGCCTGTGCGAAAGTTCTATATCGCTCTGGAAAAATGGCTGGCTCAGAGAACCGACGCACTGGTCACTGTCGCCGCCGCCGATCGGGACAAAGGGCTGGAGTTGGGGATCGGAACTCCCGATCAATACCATGTGATCCATTCCGGGATCGATATCCAGAGCTACCGGCGGCCGGCATCGGCCCGGGCGTTGATCCGTAAGGAACTGGGGTTCGAGTCCGACGAGGTGGTGGTCGGCACGGTGGCCTGTCTCAAGCACCAGAAAGCGCCGCTGGATTTCATCGAAGCTGCGAAGCAGGCTTCCTCCAGGGACCCGAGGTTGCGGTTCTTCATCGCCGGAGACGGACCGTTGCGACCGGCGGCGGAGCAGGTGATCGCTGCGGCCGGTCTGCAGGACAAGGTGCGTCTGCTCGGGTGGCGCCAGGACGTACCCGAACTCCTGGCCGCCATGGATCTGTTCCTTTTGACCTCGCTGTTCGAAGGGTTGCCCCGGGCGGTTCTACAGGCAATGGCTGCCGGCGTTCCGGTGATCGCCACGGCGGTGAACGGCACTCCGGAGGTTGTGATCGACGGTGAAACCGGCCGGTTGATCGAGCCGGGACAACCGGACCAGGCAGCGGAACGAATCCTGGAACTGGCACGGGGCAATCAATTCGCCGGCCGACTTGCGGATAACGCAACCGCCCGTCTTGGCGAGAAGTTCGAAATCCGAGAAATGGTTCGAGATCTGGACAGCCTCTACGAAGGAATCCGGTAACCGCACTCCTGGATGCGGTGATTTGCACGTTGGCATGAGGCGCTGATGGCAAATATTAACAATAATTGCCATCCACCGCATACTGATCTGCAGGAGGTGGCGGGGATGGCAAGCCTGAACATCTCGTTGCCCGCAGCCCTGCGTCAGTGGGTGGACGATCAAATCCACGGAGGGCGCTATGGCAACGCCAGCGAGTACCTGAGAGACCTGATCCGAAAGGATCAGGAGCGACAGGCACAGGAGCGCCTTGAAACCCTCCTGCTTGAGGGCATACGAAGTGGTGAGTCGTCTCCCCTGACTCCGCAGGACTGGGCAGAACTCCGCACTGAGGTCGCCGAACGTCTCCAGAGATACCGGGTAGACCGTGGGAAGGTATCGCGTTGAGAAACGCCCGCAGGCACTACAAGACCTATCGGCTATTGCTACTTATATCGCAGCAGAGAGCGGCAGTGCCCGGACAGGGACTTGGCCGCCATGCCTTACATCGGTGTGCTGCGAGAGTACAACTATCCGGACATTCTGGGCGTTCGGATGTGGCTGATCGAAGGGTTTGAGGATTACCTGATCTTCTATCGGCCGGCAGGAAAATGGGTCGAAATTATCCGGGTGCTGCACGCAAGGCGGGACATTGAATCCATGTTCCGCGGAGGTTAGGATTCATACTCCCTGAACAGCCTGCCCCACTCCGTCTCCCGGCTCCATTTCTCGTAGACTTTGCGGTCCTTGAACGGCCAGCGGTAGTAGTCGTGGTAGGTCTCGCTCCCCATAATGAACAGGTGCACCAGGGGCGTTCTGAAAAACAGTTTCTGGAAGATCCTGAACGGTGAGAACCACAGCAGGTCGCCGAACCGGCTGACGCCGTTGTTGCCGACTTCAAACCCCCAGGATTCGTTGGAGACATCGTCGCCGATGATCTCGATGTCCCGGGGATCGCCGATACCCAGCCCGTCATCGTGGGCCAGGCGGATGTAGCCGATCTGCAGCGGGTCGAACCCCATCATCTTCGCCGCCACGGCGTCGATGGCGACCTGGTCCGAGCCGGCCAGCATCACGTTCTTGATCACCGGAATCATGGTGCGGGGGCCGGGGCCGTTGCCGGCTGTGGTGCCGTCCATCAGGGCGAACACTCCCGGGTGGATCTCCTGCTGGATCGCCAGCAGGTCCACCAGGGTCTGGTGGATCCACGAGTGCGTGTAATGCCGGTGGTCGTGGAGCAGGCCTCCGAAGGCGTTCTTCATGGCGCCGGTGGTGGTGGTGTAGATATGGCACTTCACCGTGGGCAGGTGGACGATGTTGCGGCCGTGGAAGTAACCGGGCACCCGGATGCCGTCGGGGTAGATCGTATCCAGGACATGCATCTTCGCCTTCGGCCGGTAGACCTCCCATGTCATGTCGGTGTCCTTGAAGTTGTACAGCACCGGAACGTTGTACTTCTTCAAAATCGGCATGTAGTGGTTCAGGTCCTCGCCCTTGAATGTGTCGGTGACCACCGTCTGGTTCTGGACGCAGGACAGGTCGCCGAACCCTGCCGATTGCAGCGCCCGGGTGATGCCCTCCAGCTGCCAGGGCGTCGTATTGGCCCCCGGGAACGGGAAGTGCCAGGAGATGTTGTCTTTGAGGATCGTGCCGGCGGAGCGGTCCAGTGTGTCCGCCATACCGGCCAGATCGCACAGCTTCCCGATATCATCGAGTACGGTCTCCGGTTGGACCCGGAGGACGGCGACTTTCCCTTTACGCATGCTTGATGATCTCCCGCCAACGATGTTGGCGGATCGATGCTGGGGAGTCAAGGAACTGCTGACGGGTCAGTGCAGGCGCACCCGTGCCGGAACCGCCAGCCGATCGACGGCCGCCAGAGCTTTGGCGGCGGCTACGATGAACGGCCAGGTGTCGTCGGCCAGTTCCTGGTTGGTGCCCGTGCCGTTTCCGGACCGCCCCAACTCCTCGAAATTCCGCTCACAGGCCATGAGGCAGCTGACCAGCCGTGGCGGCCAGTCCTCGCCCTCCAGTTCCGGCACATAGCCTTCCTTAGGCATGTCCATGAGGACATCCAGCTCATGCTCCATGGTTTTGATCCGATCCCGGCGCATCCGCAGCCAGGTGTTGTAGGCGCGGCGATCCTCCGGGGGTGGGCCTGCCAGAATCGGATCCTCCGAATCTCTCAGTTCCATCACCTGGCCCACCGCCGCTGCAACCTTGCGATAGAATCGGATCGTAGCCTCATCGGGAGTGGTTGATCCATCGGCGAACCGGTCGCGAATTCCGGCAAGATGTTCCAGCAGCGCGGTCTGCCAGCGGCACGGATCCGGCGCCGTATCCTGAGGGCCTGTGACCACCATCGCCCGGAACGATTCCACCTCCCGGTACAGGTCGGCCAGTGCCGCGGAACTCCCGGCTGGAGGAGGGGCCGGTACCGCCCACCATTCCGGTTCGGGTATCTCCGGTTCCGGCGGAAGCGCGGCCAGTTCCCGTTCCCGGATTACTTTCGGGGAATCGGGCAGATGGATGCGGAGGCGTCCCAGGCCCTCGCCGCCGGCCGGCAGGCTGGAGATGTCAAGGCGATAGTAACCACCGCCCTGCAGGTCGCTCTCATCAATTGCCAATTCGAGAAGCTGAGGCGACGGGCCGGAGCGGCGCACCAGCCGGGACCGCTTGCCCGGGCTTAAAAGCTTGAACGTGAGGATGCGGCTGCAGTCCCAGTTCGCTTCGATGGAAAGGGTGCCCGGGTACTGCACCGGGATCTCCAGCGAGTAGTTTGCCGGCACCCGGTTCTTGATGTCGATAACGTACTCCAGGGTCCGCGCCTGGACCGGGAGGCCGGCGGCCAACAGCCCGCACAGGACTGCCCCGGCGCCGGCGATCGCCGGCCGTATTAGGGATCCCCGAACTGCGCACAACCTGTTCATTTACGCCCACGATGCGGAAAACCCGGAAATACGAGAAAATATCCGCTCAAGCTTGAATATAATGCTTCGATTCCGGAGAGGCCACGAGGAATGACGGGAAGATTACGGGTCGGGACTTCATCCTGGTCGTCCGCCGACTGGAGGGGGAGTTTTTATCCGAGGGACGCCAGGCCCGAGTCGTTCCTGGGGCACTACGCCCGCAGGTTCGACACAGTCGAGTGCGATGCCACGTTCTACCGCATTCCGTCGCAATCCATGGTCCGGAACTGGCACGGCCGTACTCCGGAAGATTTCCTGCTCAGCGCCAAGCTGCCCCGGGAGATTACCCATGACCGGGGCATGGTCGGCTGCGACGATCCGGTCTCGGAGTTCCTTGCTGCGATGGAACTCCTGGGCGACAAGCGCGGCCCGCTGGTAGCCCAGTTCCCCTATGTGGCCAAGGGCCGTGATGCCGGGGAGTACGAGACCGGCGACGATTTCAGGAAACGGCTGGCCCGGTTCCTTGAAAAATGGCCTCGAGAGATCCGTCTGGCGGTGGAGGTCCGCAACGCCAAATGGATCGCACCACCTCTCCTGGACCTGTTGCGAGAACATGATGTCCCGCTGGTCTTTCCGGTGTACTACACCATGCCGGCGGCCGGCAAGTTGTTTGCCGGTCCCAATCCTGTGACCTCCGACCTGATGTATGTTCGGTTCCTGGGGGATCACAAGCGCATGGACGCCCTGGTCGCCCGCCTCCGTGAAGAGGGCAAACGGGACGGCGACTGGACCGGGCCGGCGTTGGACCGGGACGAGGAAATGCGAAAGTGGGCGCGGGAGCTGAAGCTGCGCGCCGACCCGATCAGCACCATCCTGGCATATTTCAACAACCATTACGCCGGGTTCGGACCTGGATCGGCCGACCGCTTTCTTTCCATCTGGCAGGAGGAGTCGTAGCCGATGCTCCAGCTTTCCGGTGTGGAGAAACGGTTCGGAGCCCAGATCCTGTTCCGGAACCTGTCCTGGATGATCCCTTCCGGCTCCCGGTTCGGCCTGGTCGGGCCCAACGGGGCGGGGAAGACCACCCTGCTCCGGATGCTGGCCGGTGCGGTGTCGCCGGACGACGGGGCGGTCAGTCGCCCCCGCGCACTCTCCGTTGGGTACCTGGCCCAGGAAGTGGAGGAGGTGGGAAGCGGTCCGGTTCTGGAAACGGTTCTGGAAGGGGCCGGGGAGAGCCGCGCTCTGGCTGTGCGGCTGCGGGAACTGGAGGACCGGCTGGAGCTCCTGGAGCCGGACGACGGTGGTGGTGCCCAGGCGACGGCGGAGTACGGCGAATTGCTGAGCCGGTTCGAGCAGATCGGCGGCAACGAAGCGGAGAACAGGGCCCAACGGATCCTGGCCGGCCTGGGAGTCGGCCGGGACCTGTGGGACCGGAAGCTTTCCACCCTGTCCGGCGGATGGCGGATGCGGGTGATGCTGGCCCGGTTGCTCATGGGCGGACCGGATCTGCTCCTTCTGGATGAGCCGACCAATCACCTGGATCTTCCTGCAATCGACTGGCTGGAGGGCTTTCTTGAGGATTACACGGGAGCGTTTGTCGTGGTTTCCCATGACCGCTACTTCCTGAACCGGATGGTCCGGGGTGTCGTTGAGCTGGAGCGGGGAAAGCTGACGGTCTGGCCGGGCAATTACGACAACTATCTCGAAGCGAAGCAACTTCGGGAGGAGCAACTGGAAAAAGCTGCCGCCGGACAGGCCAGGGAGATCGCCCGCACCGAAAGGTTCATCGAGCGGTTCCGGTACAAGAACACCAAGTCGAAGCAGGTTCAGAGCCGGCTCAAGGCGCTGGAAAAAATCGATCGCATCCGCACCGCCTCGTCGGAAAAAAAGATCCACTTCGGCTTCCCACCGGCGCCTCGATCCGGCGACATCGTGGTTCGTTCGGAGGCTATGGATATGGCGTACGGTGAAACCGTGGTGTTCCAACGCTTGGACATGCTGCTGAAACGGGGGGACCGTGTCGCCCTGGTCGGCCCCAACGGCGCCGGGAAATCGACCCTGCTGAAGCTGATGGCCGGGCGGCTGGAGCCGGACGGAGGGCTGTTTGAGCTGGGCCACAATGTGGAACTGCAGTACTTCGCCCAGCACCAGCTTGAGGCTCTTGATCCGAACCGCACGGTTATGCAGGAGATGGAAGAGCTGGTTTCGCCGGGGCTGGCACAGAAGCTGCGGAACATCCTGGGAAGCTTCCTGTTTCACGGGGAGGATGTGGACAAGAAAGTCGGCATCCTGTCAGGCGGCGAGAAGGCGAGACTGGCCCTGGCCCGGATGCTGTTGCGGCCGGTCAACCTGCTGCTGCTGGATGAACCGACCAACCATCTCGACCTGCAAAGCCGCGAAGTCCTGGAACAGGCCTTGAACCAGTACGAGGGCACACTGGTGCTGATCTCCCACGACCGCTACTTCATCAACCGGGTGGCGGACAAGGTGGCGGAGGTCGGAGGCGGCGGAGTGCAGCTGTTCGACGGCGACTACGACACGTGGAAGGAACGGCGCCGGGAGCGGACCCCACAACCGGATGTGGAGTCCGGGTCGGAGCCGGCCGCTCCTGACCGGGGTAACCGCGAGCGCAAGCGGGCCGAGGCGGAAGAACGCAACCGCTTGCACACCCACCGGCAGGCGATCCGCAAGCGGCTGGACCCGGTTGAGCGGGAGATCGCCGAGCTGGAATCACGGATACGATCCCTGGAGGAAAAGCAGGCCGATCCGGAGGTCTATCAGAACCCGGAAGCGGCTTCCCGGGTAGCACGGGAGAAGCTGGCGGCGGAGAGCAGGCTGGAAGAGCTGTACCCGCTCTGGGAGCGGCTTACCGACGAGATGCCGTAACCGCGGCTCAGTTCCTCCGCACGCAGGGCGGCAGGGACAGCTCTTTTTCCTCATCGATGGTCAACGGTTTCGTCTGAGCGCAGTCGGTCGGGTCGCAACAGGTGTGGCAGACCCGCTTGAACGCATCGAACGACTCCAGGGTCACGTCAGGCGAGATGAAGCCGTCTCCGACCGGCTCTTCCCGCAGCAGATCGGTGCTGAGGTACTTCTTGTTGTCGTCCGGGAAAACCGTCACGACCACCGCGTTTTTGCCGAGTTCGTTCTGGACCTTCAGGGCGCCCAGGAAGTTGGCGCCGGAGGAGATGCCGACCCCCAGGCCGAGCCGACCCGCCAGTTGCTGGGCCATGAGAATGGAGTCGCCGTCGTCGACCCCGATGACGTCATCCAGCGTGCTCAAGTCAACGATCGGCGGGATGAATTCATCGGAGATGCCCTGGATGCGGTGTTTACCCACCCGGTGCCCGGTAGACATCGTGGGGGAGTTGGACGGTTCCAGCGGATGCAGCCTGATGGACTCATGACGCCGCTTCAGGTCGTGGGACACGCCCATGATGGTGCCGCCGGTGCCGACGCCGGCAAGGAAGGCGTCGGGCTTAAGGCCATGGAACCGCAATTGCCACCAGATCTCCGGCCCGGTAGTTTCTTCATGGGCCGCAATATTGTCCCGGTTGGAGAATTGTCGGGGCAGGAAAGAGCCCCGGGTTTTTCGGGCAGCCTCCTCGGCCATCTCAATGCTGCCAAGGAAGCCGCCCTCTTCGGGGGTCACCAGGCGAACCTGGGCGCCGAAGCTCCGGATCAGGTCGATCCGTTCCCGGCTCATCCAGTCCGGCATGAAAATGGTGACCGGGTGGCCCAGGGCACGGCCGATGCCGCAGACCGATATCCCGGTATTGCCGCTGGTGGCCTCGAAGATCGGCGCACCCGGCTCAAGCAGGCCCAGCGCCGCACCCTTCCGCAGGATATGCAGCGCCATGCGGTCCTTGATGCTGCCGGTCATGTTCAGGTTCTCCGCCTTGGCGTACAGTCGCCGCTGTTCACCCCGGTAGGTGAAGTCGATGACCAGCAGTGGCGTGTTGCCTATAAGGCGAGTGAGGCCGTGGAACCTGCGGCTGTGTACCGACTCCATTCAGAAACCTCCCATCCCCGGCTCCGACTTCATACCCATAAGAATACCGACTGGAATGCCGTGTCAACGGCGAACGCGGACGGCGGATAGCCATAATCGAAAGTGGCTGCCAATGAAACGGATCCTGCAGATACCGGTCTGCGGTAGACCCGGCACCGCCTTCCCCGTACACTTCCGAGGGGAGGGCTCCTGATGTATCGCTATATGCCGGCCTGGGTAGCTGTCTTTGTGCTCTTGCTGCCGCTTTTTTCATCGGCTGCGGAACCGTCCGGGGATGAACGTTTCCGGCTGATGGTGCAGGCGGATCGTGACGGCCGGGATCTGTTGTCTTCCATGGGAATCGATATCGCGGGCCACGATCTGCCGGCAGGCCGGGTGGAGGTCATCGCCACACGGGACGATGTTCGCCGGCTGCAGGAAGCCGGGTTTCCCTTCGAACTGCTGGAATATCGTGAGGGTCCCCGGCCCCTGGGCGCCGGCGCCGAAGGGCCGGACGTGCCGCTTCCGGACACGGCGTATACCGACCCGGGGGAAATGGAACTGTTCCTCCAGGGAGTGGCCGCCGACCACCCGGCCATCACCCGCCTGGTGAGTCTGGGCAGTACCGAACAGGGCAGGACGATCTGGGGGATGCTGATCTCCGACAACGCTTCCGAGGATGAGGATGAACTCTCCATCCTGTTCAACGGCGCCCATCATGCCCGGGAGGTGATGACCCCGGAGATCATCCGGGACATGATCGACTGGCTTACCGACAATTACGGCTCCGACCCTCTCATTACCGCCAGAGTCGACGCGTACCAGATCTGGTGCGTCCCGATCGTCAACCCGGACGGCAACGCCCGGGTCCACGAGGTGGACGACTTCTGGAGGAAGAACGCCCGGGACAACGATTCCAGCGGAACGATCAACAGCCTGGACGGGGTCGACCTCAATCGGAACTACGAATGGGGCTGGGGGAACCAGTGTTCGGGATCGTCGGGAACGATCTCCAACGCCACCTACCGGGGACCGTTCGAGGGATCCGAGCCTGAGGCGACTGCGATCCTGACCCTGGGGCGGAAATACCGCCCGGTGTTCGACCTCGATTACCACAGCTACGGCGAGGATGTGTTCTACGCCATGTCCTGCGACCCCCGGTTCAACCCGAAGTTGAGCACCATCACCGGTCCTGACCAGGACATCAGCCGGGTGCTGGCCGAGGAGTTCGCAGAGAAAATCATCCAGGCCGACGGCGGCGTCGGTTTCGGCGCGTACCCGTACGGCGGCCGGGTTGACGGCACCGGCCGGGACCACCAGTTCCATGAGAACGGCACCATCGCCTTCGTCGTCGAGGTCAACAGTGCATTCGAAGGTGGGTTCCATCCCGATTACGCCACCTACAGGCAGTCGACGGTGGAAGGGCAACGCCCGGGCTGGCTGCACCTCATCGACCGGATATCCGGGCCGGCGATCGGTGGCCTGGTGACCGACGCGGTCAGCGGGGAACCGGTGGCGGCGGATCTGTTTCTGGATGAAATGACGTTGCCTGACGGCAAGCGTCATACCTCCCGTTCCGATACCGGGCGGTACCACCTGATCGTGGTGGACGGTGGCTACACGCTGCGTGTTTCGGCGCCCGGCTATGAATCCGCCGTTGTGCCGGTGACGGTGAACGGCGTTTGGGCTGTTACCGATGTGGCGCTGACGCCGACAGGGGCGAGCACGATCATCTCGGAAGATTTGGAGAATCCTGCGACGGTGACCGACTGGACCGCCGGGATTCCCGGAGACGGCGCAACCTCCGGATTCTGGGAGGCGGCCTCCCCTCACGGCACCCACAGCGGCACGGTGCAAACCACCCTGTTGTTCGGGGCGCCGCGCCTGGATCGCACGCCGGGAGAGGGGACCCGGGCATTCGTGACCGGAAACAGCCTGAGCTCGACAGTGTCCGATGCCGACGTGGACGGTGGGGACACCACCCTGGTCTCACCGTCATACGATCTGTCCGGCTGGTACAACGTTACTGTCGGTTACCAGCGCTGGTTCCGGAACGACCTGGCCGACCCAGGCGACAGCTTCACTGCGGAGGTTTCCTCCGACGGCGGGAACAACTGGGTGGAACTGGAGTCCCTGAACGCTCCCACCAGCACCGGCGACGCCACCCCGGCCTGGGCGCAGGCATCCTTCGGACTGGACATGCTGGTCGCCCTGGGCTCCGACGTTCGTTTCCGCTTTCGGGTGGAGGACCAGTTGACCGAGAGCACCGTCGAGGGTGCGCTGGACGATTTCATGCTTTACGGCTACTCCATCCCGGCACAGGGCCGGGTCACCGGCGTGCAGGTCGATAACTCCGGCAACACCGTGCTGCAATGGAACACCGTTCCCGGAGCGCCAGGCGCCAGCTATGACGTGGTACGCGGCGATCTCGCCAATCTGGACGGCGGGGGAGGCGGGGTCAACCTGGGAGCCCTGGTCTGTATCGAGGATGACTCGGGAGACACGGCTACCTCCGGCGGTGACGCCGACGGCGACACACCGGCATCCGGCGAGGCCTTCTTCTATCTGGTCCGGTTCCAGTTCGGATTCACGGACGGCGATCTCGGCGCAGGCAGCGCAGGCGGCGTCCGGACAGGTAGCGGGGGATGCTCCTAGAACTCTTCAAGCAATAAACGAATATCGTTCACTCGGCCCCACTACCGACCAGGGATAGAGTGCTACTGGGGTCGAGCCTGGTGCCGCTACCGCATTGACGTAGAGCTTACTGCGCGTTCAGGTCCGGTGGTGTACTTGCGGCCAGCCCGTTGCGGGCCAGGTAGTCTTCCACGAACAACAGTCCGGCCTCGCCGGCGCGCTGCACGATGCGGAGCAGGGTTTCGGCGGTTGAGACCTCTTCCATCTGCTCATTGACGAACCACTGCAGGAAGTTCTGGGCCAGGTGGTCACGCTCAGCGATGGCCAGATCGACCAGGCCGTTGATCTTCTTGGTTACTTCTATCTCCGAGTCCAGCGCCAGCTTGCAGGCCTCCTCGGCGGTCTTGAACTCGCTCTGGGGGGAAGGTATCTCCGGTATGATCATCTTGCCGCCGGAGTCCACCACGTAGTTCACCAGCTTCAGGGCGTGGGTCCGTTCCTCTCCGGCCTGCATGGTGAAGTGCTTCGCAAGTTCGGGGAGCGCTTCGGCGCCGAAATAGCAGGCGATCGACGTGTACTGCATCGAGGTAAAGAACTCGTACCCGATCTGTTCGTTGAGAGCGCGGGTCAGGTTTTTGCTGATCAACATGGCGGAAGCCTCCTGGTCCGGATGGTGTGAAACCGGATTCTACCACTGGGACAAAAAGAAAGCCGCACGGTGCGAACCATGCGGCTTTCAAGGCCAAATATGGCAGGTGTTTACTTCGCTTTGTGCTCGTGGACCCCACCGATCTCCGCTGCGTAGTCGATGGTTTTCTGGTCGTGGGGTGCGCCTGTGTGGCAGCTCTTGCAGGTGTCCACTGTCGGGATGAGAAGCCCGGCTGCGACGGCTGCATCATGGTCTTTCATCACGGTCATTTTCTTGTACGCGGAGCCGGCGCCGTGGCAGCTTTCGCACTGCACGCCGGGCAGTTCGGCGGATGCGTTGGTGGCGTGGCACTTGAGGCAGTCCGGGTTGGCTGCTTCGTCGCCTTTGAGCTGGTCAAAGGCTTTGGCGTGACCGGTTGCTTCCCACGAGGTGAACTGCACCTTGTGGCACATCTTGCACTTGGCGGCGCCGATATAGTCGTTGCCGGCTACGGACATTCCAAACGCTACCATTACGATCAGGCCCAACAGGACCCATCTCATCGGCTTCATGATCTTTCCTCCATCAACTGTCAGCCGCTAACCATCAAATCGATCAGACTTATTCGGACAGGAGTTACATTATGCCGGTCCGGGTGACGCCGGGCAATACGATTGCGCCGTAGTTTTCCCCGAATACCGGGCAGGTTTGCTTGACAGCGTTGGGGATATGCTCCTAAATCAAGGATCGGCACGGGTTAGGCCGTTTCTTCTGCAATGGTGCAATATGGTCCACTTTGGGGCGATATGAGCGATGACATCCATCCCGGGTCTACCGTGTCCCGAATCGGCGTCCATCTGTCGGCGTACCGGGGCCGCTATACCGCCGGTTTCATACTGCTCCTGGCCACCAACGGGCTGAACCTGACCATCCCCTGGCTGCTTCGGGAGGCGATTGACCGACTGCAAGCGGGGACCGGGCCTTCCACCATCGCCTGGATCGTACTCGGGATGGTTCTGGCGGCTGTGCTGCAGATGGGAACCCGGACATTGTCCCGGTTGATGATCCTGGGAGCCAGCCGCCGGATCGTGTTCGATGTCCGCAACAGGTTTTTCAGTCAGCTGCAGCGGTTGTCCGCCTCGTTCTACGATGCCCGGCGCACCGGCGACCTGATGTCCCGGGGGATCAACGACCTGCAGTTGATCCGGTCGCTGTACGGCCCGGCGATGTTGAACGCACTGAACACCACCATCGCCTATATCGCCACCGTTACCATCCTGCTGAATATCAACGTACGCCTGACCCTGATTTCCTTCTCCATTTACCCGGTTTTGCTGTACTGCGTACGCCGGGTCAGCCGGGTCGTTTACGGCCGTTCCCGGGAGGTCCAGGAGCAGCTGGCCGAGCTTTCCAGCCGGGCCCAGGAGAACATCAGCGGCATCAGCCAGGTCAGGATCTACGCCCAGGAGGACCGGGAGATCGAGTCGTTCCGGTCGGCCTGCATTGAGTACCGCCGCCGCAACCTGAGGATGACTGCGCTCCGGGGAGCGATGATGGCTCTCATCGGAATGTTCTCCGGCATCGGCACCCTGATCGTTCTGTACGCCGGTGGCCGGGAGGTGATTGGCGGCTCCATCGGGCTGGGTGATTTCGTCGCGTTCAATACCTATCTCGCCCTTCTGACCTGGCCTACGGTGGCCATGGGCTGGATCGTCAACGTGTTCCAGCGCGGCATCGGCGCCATGGACCGGGTGGACGAAATCCTGGAGGCGGAACCGGACATCCCGCCTCCGGTGGACCAGGCTGACGCCGGAGGATCGGTTGACGGCGACATCGTGATCCGGGATTTGAGCTTCCGGTACGCCGGTGACGGCGACAAGGGGGTGGTGGACCGGCCGTCATTGCGGCGGATCAATCTGACGATCCCCAAGGGGTCCCGGATCGCCCTGGTGGGAACGGTCGGTTCCGGCAAATCGACCCTGGCCAACCTGCTGGCCCGGGTCTACCCGGTGCCCCGGGACGCCATCACCATCGGTGGTGTGGATATCAACGACATCCCGGTAGGGTCCTTGAGGCGGTCCATCGGTTACGTCCCCCAGGAGGCGTTCCTGTTTTCCCGGACCCTTGAGGAGAATATCCGGCTGGGACGCCCATCCGCCTCCGACGAAGAAGTCCTGCGGGCGGTGGAGATCGCCAACCTCACCGGCGACGTCGATTCATTCCCCGCCGGCCTGGACACGGTGGTGGGGGAACGGGGGTTCACCGTGTCCGGAGGCCAGCGCCAGCGTCTGACCCTGGCCCGGGCGGCGGTGACCGATCCGAACATCCTGATCCTGGACGATTCCCTCAGCAGCGTGGACGCCGATACCGAACGGTCGATCCTGGGACAGCTGGACGCCCTGATGCGGGGCAGGACCTCGATCCTGATCTCCCACAGGGTTTCGACCCTGGCCAACGTGGACCGTATTGTCGTCCTGGACGAAGGTGCGGTAGTGGAGCAGGGCAGCCACGAAGAGCTGATGGCGAAGAACGGCATGTACGCCGACCTGTTCCGGCGTTACCGCATGGCCGAGAGGCTGGACCGATGAAGGAGAAGGCTTTTGACGCCGCCATCATCCGCCGGCTCTGGAAGTATGTCAGGCCGTATCGCAGGATGGCGCTGCTGTCGCTCCTTCTTCTGGTTGCGGTCAGCTCGGTGCAACTGGTGCAGCCGCTCCTGATTCGGCGGGCCATCGACGGTTCCATCGCAGCAGGGCGCCTGGAGGGCCTGGCGTTCATCGCCTTGCTGTACCTCTCGACCCTGCTGGCGGAGTTCGGGTTCCGGTTCGCCCAGATGTATATCCTGGAAAAAACCGGGCAGAATGTGGTCCTCGATCTGCGGATGCACGTCTTCAGTCACCTGCAGTCACTCTCCGCCTCGTTCTTCGACCGCAACCCGGTGGGCAAGCTCATGACCCGGGTGACCTCCGACGTGGAATCGCTGAACGAGGCGTTCACCTCCGGCCTGGTGCTGATCATGGCCGACCTGGTGAAGCTGGCCGGCATCATCGGCATCCTGCTGTGGCTGGACTGGCGCCTGGCCCTGACCACCTTCGCCGTCCTGCCTCCAATGCTGTGGTTGTCGGTGTTCTTCCGGACCAGGATCCGGACCGCTTACCGGCAGGTGCGGGGGATGGTCGCCTCCCTGAACGCCTACCTGCAGGAACATGTCAGCGGCATCCGGCTGATCCAG
>CALZKF010000015.1 GCA_945787955.1 uncultured Acidobacteriota bacterium
GCACTGACCTCGTCCGGCCGGCCGTGCCGAAGGACCAGCCTGCGGAAGCCGGTTTGGATATTGCCCGACGGATCGGTCCAGTCTTCCCATCCGGATACACGCCGGGATACGGTTTCGGCATCGTACGATCCTTCCTTGAGCAGGAGGTACGCCAGGCCGAGAGCGAGTGTACCGTACGACCCGGGTCGCACTGGGATCCACTGATCCGCAGCCGCCGCACTCCTTGAGAGGCGGACGTCAGCCTGGATCCATCGGGGCCCCTTGCCCGGTTCGGCGTCACGCATCCTGGCCGCCATGGACGGCGCCCACCAGGCCTCCGCCAACGAGGCGCCGAACGAAATGATCAGGTCCGATGACGTCAGATCGAATGCGGGCGGGGCATCGATCCCCTGACAGAGTCTCATGACGTCGGCCGAGCCGTCCCGGTAATCGTCCACAGTCACCTGGCTGCCGCCGCAGGCCCGGGAGAAACCTGAAATGATTTCGCCCATGATGCCGCTGCTGTCGCCGACAAGCCACTGCACCGATTGCGCCTTCCCCTGTTGATTTGCGGAATGAAGTGCCTGGACGATGCGATCCAGAGCTGTGTCCCAGGAGACTGGGCGATAATCGTCAGATCCTGGCGGGCCGACACGTTCCAGCGGGCCTCGGATGCGACCGGGATGATAAAGCAGTTGCATGCCTGCGCGGCCCTTCGGGCACAGCCCTCCCTGGCTGACCGGATGCAGTGGATTGCCGTCGATGCGCGATAGCTGACCGTCCACAAGTCGCGCCCGGATGCCGCAGTGCGCCGGGCACAGCATGCAGGTGGAAGGAACGGAACTCTCCACACCAGGTCGCCAGTCCGGACCGATTTGCGGGGACGACAACGGGAATTGGTGGGACAACGCACCAAGACCGAACCCGACCCCTGCCCCGGCCGCCCCGGCCAGAAAGTCACGACGCGATACGCTCATCTCTCCCCCATTCAGCGGTGACAGGCAGAGCAGTCACCCGTTACGTCGTTCTTTTCATGACAGTCGATGCACATCTGCATCGTGATCCGCACCAGGGCCGCCTGCGGAGGCGCGGTCGTCGAGGCGATGGGGCCGTGGCACGTCGAGCACTCCAGCCCGGCGACCACGGTATGCCGCCTGTGGGAGTAATAAACGTGGTCCGGCATCCGAAACAGCTTTATGAACGCCGGAGACGGGTCGATGCCGGCCAGTTCGATCAGCCGCCTCTCCTCCGGGGATTCGGTCATCGGCTCTTCATGACAAGTCAGGCACAGGTCGATGCCCGGGAGGCCGGCGTGCTCACCGCTTGCGAAATGCTCGTGACAGGTTGCGCATTCCATGCCGACCTCTTCGACGTGCAGCAGGTGATTGAAAGCGATCGGCTGTGGGGCGCTGCCGGCCGGCCGCAACAAAAACCGTCCGGCTGCAAATCCGACGGCTGCAGCCACCAGGACCAGCGCTCCCAGCGCCAGACGGCGGGTAGGGCTCAACCTGTCGCCGCTCATCATTCGGTGTGGGCGGTCTCTGCAGCCAGACTGCGCTGAAGCTCACGGACCCACAGGGCCTGAACTTTCAGAAGCCGGATGCCGACGAGTTCGGAAATACGGGTGATGAATGTGTGCCCGATGCGTGGTTCCGCGTCGAATAACTCCACAAGATCGCTGCGCGTGAACGCGTAGACCTCGGTAGGTTCGGCGACCCGGCCCGACAAGGTGAAGCGGTACGGTTTGACCAGGGCCGACCACCCCAGCGTCTTGCCGGCAGGCGCGGTTTCGACGGTAATATCTTTGGTTTCACCACCAATTGGAATCGGGAAGCACAGATCGATAGCGCCCTGGACCACTACATACAAACGATCGGCGTGGTCCCCCAACATGAACAGGTACTCGCCTGCGCTCAAGGACTGCGGCCGGGCGATCCGCGCCAGCCGCTCCGCCTCCTGATCGGTCAATCCGTGAAACAACTTGGCCGTCCTCAGAACTTCATTCATGCGCCCCCCCGGAGGTCATGGAACAGATCCCGATCAATTAACGTGGGTGGAACCACCTGAGTTTCCGTACAGGTGTTCAATTGACGGCTCGTTCACGAATCTCGCGACAGCGGCCTGTTCGGCCCGTACGTAGTTTTCGAGATCCGCCAGCATCGCGTCATTCACAATCGGCGCATTGGGGTAATCTCTGGACTCACCGTCCTTCAGAAAGAACCTCGGGACCGCCGTAGCCATCGAGAGAGCCCGTGCTTCATCAACCGCATGCTGGCGCGCCTCTTGTTCCCGGTGTTTTTCAACGCTGCTGTACCCGAGCATCAGAATCGCCATCGTGGTGCCGAACAAAAACGCCAGGAACAGCCAAAAGATCAATGTACTCACCATGACTTCCCACTCCTTTCATCGGGGGGCGGGGATTGGCCCCTGCCGTCACAGGTGCAATACCTGTTCCGAGCGGCCTGTGTGAGGACGGAATACAACCGGGATCGGTGCACTCCATCTAATTGCAGCTGGGAATCGAGTGGATTTCCGCACTCGCGTTGTACCGCTGGCACCTCGGAGAAAAGCAGACCGGTTCGGTCCGGATTTGACCGCAACCGTTCTGTGACACACCCTCAATCCTGACATTCTGTCAGGTATGCAGCATAGCCGACTGACGGGATGTCAGGGTTGCTGTGTATCGGACTCTTGGTTGTACCGCTTCAGGAGCCTGTAGAGGTTTCGCTCACTGATTCCAAGAATCCGCGCCGCCTCGGCCCGGTTGCCGTGCACATGGTTCACGATCGACTGGATATGGCGGCGCTCGACTTCGTGCAATGTTGCCGGCGATTGCCGCAGGGCTGAACCTGATTCCGCCGCGCCACGAACGGAACGGGGGAGATCCTGCATCTCGATCGTATCGCCCTGGCACAGTACCACCGCTTGTTCAACGACATGGATCAGTTCCCGTACGTTCCCGGGCCAATGGTGGGCCAGAAGTGCGCCCATCGCCTCTCCGCCTATTTTCACCGTGCGCGAGAACCTTGTGTTGAACCGTCCGGCGAAATGGTCCACCAGCAGCTTGATGTCCTCCTGGCGCTCCCGAAGAGGCGGGATATTGACCCGCAGGGTGGCCAGGCGGTAAAACAGGTCTTCTCGGAAGTGTCCCCGGGTGATCGCTTCACGCAAGTTTCGGTTGGTGGCCGCGACCACGCGAACATCGACGCTTATCTCCTCCGTGCCTCCAAGGCGGCGGAACCGGTTGGCTTCAAGCACGCGCAACAGGCTGGACTGGGTTTCGGGACTCATCTCACCGATCTCATCCAGGAAAATGGTTCCGCCGTGGGCGACTTCGAACAAGCCGTGCTTCCGCCTGGCTGCACCGGTAAAAGCGCCCTTCTCATGTCCGAACAACTCGCTCTGGAGAAGGTCCTCGTGCAGAGCCGCGCAGTCAACCACGACGAATGGCGCCTCTGAGCGGGGGGACTGTGCGTGCAGCAGGGTTGCAATGACCTCCTTGCCGACGCCGGTTTCACCCAACACCAGGGTCGTCGCGTCGGCACATGCGATTCGTGTCACATCAGCGAGCAGCTTCAGGAAGGCGGCGCTTGAGCCGACCAGTCCGCTGGCCAGATTGGGAGCGGCATAGCCGTCTTCCAGCACCCGTTGCCGCTGCAGCAGCTGCTGGTGTTCCAGAGTTTTCTGGACCGCCAGTTCGAGTTTTTCAATCGGACACGGCTTCTCGAGATAGTCATAGGCCCCCAGGCGGATCGCCTGGATGGCCGTATCGATGGTGCCGTGGCCGGTCAGAACGATGACCCCCAGTGTGGGGATCCTGGCACGCAACTGCTGCAGTACTTCGATGCCGTCCATATCCGGGAGACGGAGATCCAGAAGTACGACCTGTGCCCGGCCGCCTTCCGCTTTCTCCAGTGCCTCCACTCCGCACTCCGCCGTGTCGACTTCGTATCCCCTCCGGGCCAGCTCCGACGCCATGACCTTCCTGAAATCGGGGTCGTCGTCCACCAGGAGAACTCGAGTCGGGTCAGCCTTTTTCACGAGACCTCCCCCGCCTGTCTCGGAAATACGATTTCGATACAAGACCCCCTGCCCACTGTGCTGTCCACGAGCCGCACGTCGCCTCCGAACCGGCGCATGAATGTTCGCGAGAGGAACAGCCCCAGCCCGGTCCCTCGCGGCTTTTGCGTTCGGAACGGTTCGAACATGTGCTTCTGGACTTCTGGTGGAATCCCGCAGCCGGTGTCGCGAACCTGCAGCCGGATGTTTTCATCAACCTTGAAAAGCGCCGAAATGACACCTCCGCCGTCATCGAACGACTCGATGGCGTTGACCAGGACGTTGAGCACGACATGCTGGACAACTTCGGTGTTCGCGGTCACCAGCGGCAGAGGCACCCCGCCTTCCATGTCCAGGCTGACCCCGGACTCCCTCGCCTTGGGTGCCGCCAGAGCCATGACACTCCGGACGACCTCACGGAGGTCGATCGGTTCGATGGACGGCGGGATGCCCCGGGCAAAGCGCAGAAACTGGTCTGTGATCTTGCGACAGCGCAGGACCTGTTGCCGAATGATCTCAGCGCTTTCCCGTATGGCCGCAAGCTGGTCGTCTGCTGAGATGTCTGGACCGGGGGACTCCAACCGGCCCAGGATCGCATCGGCGCAGGTCAGGGTCGTCGCAAGTGGAGTGTTGACTTCGTGGGACAGCCCTGACGCCAGTACCCCCAGAGACGACAGGTGCTCTATTTCCGCGAGATGCTCTTCTTCGCGAACCCGCTCCGTGATGTCGCGCCAGACTTCCACCACTTGTGCCACCGAACCATCGCCGGAATAGACCGGCGAGGCGTAGACCTCCTGGATTCTCCCTGCGTTCGGGCCATCGTCCGGAAAGTGATACACCGCCATCTCCAGCCTTCCCGTGGTCAGGCAACGAGCCGTGGGGCACTCGGCATCGGAATGGCACGGCAATGCCCGACCGATGGCGTCCCGGCAGTTCTGGCCGCGGATGTTTTCAGAATACGAACACGAACGCCGGGAGATGGAACGGTTCGCGGCGACGATCTTGAAATCGCTGTCGAGCACGATCATGCCATCGTCCAGGCTGTTTAAAACCCCGGTCATTTGATCTTCGCGCTCTTTGACTTCGGTCACCAGAGCCGAGGTGGCGTCAGCCATGTTGTTGAAATCCCGGGCCAGGGTCGCGATCAGGTCGTCCCCCCTGATCTCCGCGCGTTCCTCCAGGGCTCCACCGGCTATCGATCTGGCATGCCGCCCAAGGATGATGAGTCGGACCAGAATCAGGTGACGCACGAACAACCCTACTCCGACCAAAAGGACGAGGGCGAGAGTCGCCGTTGCCACGGTCATCCAGAATGCGTCCCGCGACAGGGCCGCCTGGACCCCCGCCAGCGAGACGTCGAGGATCAGGATGCCGTTCAGCCTTTCGCCGGCATCGTGGCAGCGGTGGCACTCGGGCCTATTCTCGATCGGCAGCACGCTCCGGAGAACCTGGCTGTTGTTCTCATCCAGGATCACCCAGCGGTTCCGCTCTTTCGGCGTTACGGCATGGCAAACCATGCAGGTCGGGTCCTCGCGGGAGATTCTCATGCCTTCATCGGAGCGGTTACTGGAGAGTTGGATAACTCCATTGTGATCCAGCACCATAGCTCTTTGAATCTCCGGCTGGGCGCCGATTTCGCTCAGACTTTCCCTCATCAATTGCCGGCTGTTTTGCACCATGTCATGCCGCAGCGCGACCGCCAGCAACCGGTTTTCCCGCTCTGCGGCCTCATGCCTCGCGGCGATGGTGCCCTGGTAATGCTGCCTTGAAAGCAGGTACAGACCGGCGGCGAGCGGGACGATGACAAGTACGGTGATCCCTACGGCGAGTCGTACCGTTAATCGGTCCGGCCTGTTCTTGTCGGCATAGCGCATGATTCCTCCCCGTTCTCGGGGCGAAGGAATCGTACACCCATTATCTGGATCGACTTTGTCCGGGCAACGCCCGGACCGGTTCGCCTCATGTGGACGATGGACGAAGTGGGCACTCCGAGTGACATCGGAGTTCCGGGCAACAGCACAACATTCCGACTAAACGGCAGCCTATTTTGAACCAAGTGGGAGATCGCAGGCGTCTATTGGATCAATCGAGACTATTAGTCCATGTTTCATGTACGAAGCAGCTCTGCTGGACGAAATGATCCGGCCGCTACACCAGCGCCAGGCTGATCACCTTCGGGTTCACCAGCCGCTGGAAGTCCTGGTAGGACATCTTGATCAGGACGGTGTGGGCGCAGGCGTTGAAGGCGATGTCCTCGTCCTCGGTCAGTTCTTCGGCCACGTAAACGTCCATATCGTACAGATGCCCGAACGGCGGCATGGCGCCGACGTCGCACTCCGGAAGCATCTTGACGAACTCCTCCTCCTTCGCCAACTGAACGTCGTCGGTACCGGCCGCCCCTTTCAGCAGGTCGAAATCGACCCTGAAGGAAGCTGGCAACACAGCCATGGCCATTTTGCCGCCGATCTTGACCATGACCGTCTTGGCCAGTTCTTTCCCGGGGATGTGTGCCGACGCCGCCGTCTCCTGGGCGGTGTAGGCCCGGGAATGGCAGATAGTGACGTATTTTACCTTTTCCTTGTCGAGATATTTTTTCAATTCCGCAATAGGCATGATGCGCCCTCCTTTCCGACCCGTGCGCCCGGGCGGGGCGCAAAACGTTGCCAACAGTTTATACGGAAAGGTTTGAGACTGTCATCCATGCACTTTTTCCCTGAAAGGGCGTTAATGCGGAATTGGGCGGATTACTCCAGGCGCCGGGTTTCTATAACGAAGACGTACGGTTCGGCGTAAACTTACAGGGTCGATCGTCAGCGGGGGATCATAAAATGATGCGTATCACCGGACTCCTTTTCTTTGCAATGTTTTTTCATGGAATCACATCCGGGGCCGCCGCAGAAAACAGGATCCCGGGCACTCCCACCCAATCACTGCACAACGCCGATGCCTGGTGTCCGACCAGCGAAGAGTTGGACGACTACCTGAACGCCCGGAGCCTGCTCCCCCGGAAGCGTGCGGACACCATGCTGGATCTGCCGGAAGCACCGGTGGTGATTCCCCAGGATGGGGTTTTGATCATCGAGGACACGGGTCGGATCCTGCAAAACGACCGGGTGCTGGATCTGCCGATGGATTCCATCGAGTTCATCCCTTCGGGGGACGGCTACCAGGTATCGTTCATCCCGCCGGCCTATGAGCCGTTGGGGCAGAAAGACAATCCTCTGTTCGCCGGTCAAACCGAATGGACCAGCCAGCTTTATACCCTGCGGCGGTTCACCTTCCCGTTCGGCGGCCAGGCCCGAGCCGATCTGTGGGTGACGCCTGCCAACCTGATCGCCTTCGGACCACCGTCACAGCCGTTCAAGGTCGGTTTGTGCAGCACCGGCTGTTACATGAACGAGGGCCAGGTCCTGCTGAACCGGCTGCCGCGGATCTCGCCGTACCATCACGGAACTTTCTTTTACGGCCTCAACGGTTTCATCCGTGAAGAGCGGGACCATGTGGTCATCACCTGGCGGTACGACGCCCCGGAGAACCTGGACATCCAGGCGGTGCTGTTCGACGACGGCCGCATCCGGTTCAACTACAACGCCGTGTCCGGCATCCCGTGGGGAGCCCCCCTGGTGGTCACGGGCAACGACGTTTTCTGGAGCGACCTGCGCCTGGGCGGCGATGCCAGCGATCCGGCCGGTGACACCCCGATCCCTTCGCCAAACGGCCCCCCTATGGACCTGGTGAGCGCTTCGGCGCGACAGGTCGGCAGTTCCGAACTGCTGCATGTGGAATTCACCCTGGCGGAAGCCCCTTCGGCCGCCATGGAAGGGAGGGTGATCTACCGGATCGAAATGCGGGACCAGCCCAACGATCCTGAACCGCTCGGCAGCATCGTGCTGCAATGGCAGCGAGGCGAATTCTACTGGATGACCGAGCCGGTCGCACTCTCCGGCAGCACCATCGAGATGAACCTGCGTCTGTTCGACCTGCCCCTGACCGACAACAACGTCCACCTGACCGTCGTAAGCTACCTGGGCGACGCCCCGTTCACCGAGGGCGACCGGATGAGCCTGACGGCGAGCTTCGATCCGGCCACCGGCCCGATGATGCTGGACATGACCACCGAACTACCGGTGACCACTGGTAATGAACCGGTCTATGAGGCGTTCACCCTGCCGGCGCTGCAGATCGGCGAGGTCCTCAAGGTCACCGCCCCCCTGTTCGAGGATTCGACCACGGTGGAGGCGTTCCCGATCTACCAGAACCTCTGGACCGACATATGGTTCTTCGCCGGCGCATACCACGGCGGCGGCAACGCCGGCGCCGACGGCATCGGCTTCGGCTCCAGCAGCCTGCCCCGGTCCCCGTCCCTGCTGCACATGAACAACATCGTGAACTACGGTGACGAGGAATGGGCCATGGCGGCGCTGACCCACGAGTTCGGCCACCGCTGGTTGTACCACTTCGCCATCGAGGAGAACGGCGAGCCGTCCCGGATCCTCAACCCGGTCGGCTCCCACCCTGCAGGCTGGGTGCACACACCGGCGGTGAACCCGGTTTACAAGCCGCTGGACTTCTCTGTTATGGGAGGGTCGTACTGGAACGACAACGGTGACGGCACGTTCAGTTCGCCGGCGGAGATCGACGGCAAGTACAACGGCTACTCCTGGCATGAGATGTACCTTCTGGGGCTGGCGGCTCCGGCTGAGGTACCGGACTGGTGGTACATCGACAATGCGATTCCATCCTTGCCCAACGCGTACTGGGCCCCTGCCGACACCACGGTACTGGGAGACCGGGTCCCGGTGGCCCTGGACCAGCTCATCGCCGTGGAAGGCCCGCGGTTCCCGGCCTACCCGGACAGCTTGGACTTCTTCCTGAACCCGATGGTGCTGGTGGTCCGCCCCGGAGAGTACGTCCAGACCGACCTGGACACGGTGAACAACCTGTGCGACTTGTGGGAGATCCGGTTCGGCCAGGCAACCAACAGCCGGGCCGGCCTGCGTTGCCGGTTCTCGCCGCCGGAGGTGGACATCACTGCGCCGATCTCGGATATCAGCGTAGACGCTTCCGACCTCGTGAACTTTGAAGGGATCGGCTCGGACACAGATCTCGACCTGGTGGAACTGCGCTGGGACTTCGCCGGTGCGGCGCCGGACACCACCGGTCCGGGACCCCACCCGGTGATCTTCGCCTACACAGGATCGTACCTGGTGGAACTGTCCGCCGTGGACGGTTCCGGGATGTTTCCGATGACGCCGGACACGGTGCTGGTAACCGTCGATTGCCCTACCACATACCCATCCGACCCGGTCACCGGATTGGCACTCGGGAAGGTGGGAGGCGATATCCGGTTCACTTGGAACGACCTTGTGGTTCCACCGACCAATTACGTCATCCTGAGCAGCGACAGCCCTGAAGGGCCGTTCCGTGTCCAGGGCGAGGCGGCCGACGGCGCTACCGGATTATTGCTCCCCGACCCTGGCGGCAACCTGTTCTTCAAGGTCGCCGCCAGGAACGATCCGGGCTGCGTGGGGCCGTACTGAGGCGAGCATGACGGGCGAATGTCTGTGCGGCGCCGCGCTGCCTACTTTTCCGATCGGGTAAAGTGCTTTTGGGGATCGCGTGTACCGACCTATTTCGACCTTGATGATGAGCTTCCTTCATTGACTTTCCCCCGCTCGGGTTCTGTCTCCTGGATTATCATTTCGCCTACGTTCCCTCAATCCAACATTCGCAAACGGCTCCGGGGGAGTCGTCATCAGTAACTCGATAGCTTCGGTTGAGGAGGAGGCCGAAATGAAGAGAGCAGCCACCCTGGTATTCATTACCATCCTTTGTGCACTAGTCGCCTTGCCGTTAATCGCCGGCGAGGGACGCATCCCGATCTGGCAATACCCGACGGTCATAACCGCTCCGGGCAAATACATCGTAACGCGGAACATCTCTTCCGCCGGAGGTCCCGCACCGGTCATCGACATTCTGGTGCCCGACGTCGATATCGACATCAACGGCTTCACCCTCGACGCCAGCGGCTCGCCGGCTCCTGTGATCAACATCCTCGATGACATCGTCGACGTCGTGATCCGCAGCGGTAATCTCGTCGGAGGCACCGCGAGCATCGAACGCGGGCTCGGAGCCGCCACCCTGGGGCAGCGGGTGGTCCTCGAGGACCTCCAGTCCAAGGCAGCGACAGGAGCCGCAATCCACCTGCTTGATATCCGCAACGTCGTTATTCGACGCGTGAACATCCTGGACCCCCAGGGGCACGGGATCCACCTCGACCGCAGCGCGATCGGCGGGTTCGTGAACGGGGAAATCGAAAACTGCTCCGTAAGGCTTCCGGGTCTCGATGGCATCCACATCGACAACGGATCCGCCCTGTCAATCCGACACAATCGGATCGAGGTCGCGGTAAACCACGGGATCCACGTTGCAAACGGTTACGCCTGCCTGATCGGCGAGAACACTATCTCCGATGCCGACAACGTCGGGATCTACCTTGAGACCGTCGACGGCAGCAAGGTCTACAACAACGTCATCAGCCGCGGCGAGCAGGGCGGGATGGTGATCGACGTCGCCAGTCACGACAATTTCATTCTCGACAACGTGGTCCGGCAATCCGGTCTGGGCGGGGCACCCGTTCATCCCGGAATAGGCGGAAACGGAATCTGGATCCAGGGAGACCGCAACCACCTCGAGCAAAACACCGTCAACGACAGCGACGGCTGCGGCCTGCTGTTCAACGGAAACGGCAACACGTTCGGGCGGAACATGGCCCGGGGGAACGACCCGTTCGGCTTGTTTTGCCCGGCGGCCTGCGGCCCTCTCTTCCCGCCGGATTCGTGCGACCTCGGTGCGGGCAACGCCTCTTCTCAAAACAACATGATCCCCAATCTCTTCTGAGCCGCACGGCTCGACGCCGAAAGGAGGTCATGTCATGAAGAAGAGGCTCATTGCCCTGCTCGTCATCCTGGGGATCGCCGGGTTGCCCGCGCTGGCACAGTCGTACTACTTTTCACCGGACGTCCCGACGGATCTCGGGGGGACGACGTACCTGCCCTGGGAGGTCGTGCGTTACGACCCGGGCACCTTCAGCTTGCGATTGACTTTCCCGGTCACCGCGGTGGACTCGGTTCACGCGATGTGCAGCGGGAACTGGCTGTTATCGGTCGAGACTCCCGAGGAAATTCCTCCCGGAAGCGGGGCTCTGTACGACCCGCGGGACGTGATCCTGTACGATCCGGCAACGTTGCTCTACACCCCGTTCTTCTGCGGAGCGGCCATCGGGATACCCGACGGTTCCAATCTGGATGCCGCTTTTCTGCGCGGAGACGACAGCCAGAGTCTCGTCATCAGCTTCGACGTTCCCACCGATCTGACGGCCATCGGAGGCGGCGTCTACGATCCGGCGGATCTGATCCAGTTTCAACCCACCGGCGCAGGCTGCAACGGCTGGCTCCTCGCGGGAACGCTCGTCGACGCCTCGACCACGGCGCCCCCCGTGGCGATCACCAGCGATGTGACCGGAGCCGACCGGCGCGGGTCGCAGGTGATGCTCCCGTTCGACGTACCGACCACGCTCGCTCCCCCGACGTACCTGCCGGGGCAGGTCCCGTTCTGGGACACCGGCGTTCTGGTGTTCGGCCTGTTCGACGCCCCGCCGTGGCCGCCGGACCTGAGCAGCCGGATGGACGCATTCTCGTTCCTGCCCGACCCCGGCGAGGTCTCCTCGATGCATGTGGACAAATCGTCCATCACGACGGGCGACCTGACCATCACCTGGACTCCCAGCACATCGGCCGGAGCGGAAGACTATGGGATTTACGAGGGCTCGATCGTAAACCCGTGGATCTTCAACCACACTTCAAAACTGTGTACCGACGCAGGAACAGCTCTTACGGAGGATATAACACCGGCCTCGGGCAACCGTTTCTATCTCGTGGTGGCTCTGAATCCGGATATGGAGGGCTCTTACGGGCGGCACACCAGTGGGACCGAACGACCTCAGGGATCGTCGCCCTGCCGTGCGGCGCAAGGACTCGACTGCCCCTGAACCTGCACCGATCCAAAACGGGCTATTGCGGTTCGGCTGCCGGATCTAGGCCTTCAGGCTTTCCACCAGGCCTATGTACTGCTGCATCGCCGCTTCGGGATCGGTGCCTTCCACGTTTTTCCAGGCGTCGTATTTGGCGGCAGCAACAAAATCCATCGCCGACGGTCGATCCCCGGTGACGTCTCCCGCCGAGCCCTGTTTGTACAACGCGTAAAGTTTCAGCAGCGTGTCGGTGTCCGGTTTGCTTGGCAGCGACTTGGCCTCGACGGCCGCTTTTTGAAAGGTCTGCTGAAGATCACTCATGGGGCACATTATACATATATTGTAGGAATTCCGGGCTAAAACAGCTCACCAAAAATCGGCCACAATCAACTTGCACCATTGCTTCCCGGTCCCTAAGTTTGGCTATGGAGGGTCCGATTATGGCCATGATGCAGAGTGGAGCACAACCGGTAGTCGCCAGATTCCTGGATGGCCGCACCATCAAGGGCACGACACGTGACTTCGGGCCTAACAAGGACCTGTTTCACCTGTTTCCCTGGGGCGAAGAAGGTGACCAGGCGCTGGACATCATCATCGGCGCTCTGAAAGCGATTTTCTTCGTCAAGAGTTACGAAGGCAACAGCAAGCATGTTGAAGATAACAGCTTCGGCAGCGCCAAGGGCCAGGGACGCAGGATTCTGGTGCACTTCAAGGATGGCGAGGTCTTAGGCGGTTTCACCATGGGATACAACCCCAAGAGCCAGGGGTTCTTCCTGACTCCCGCCGACCCGGACAGCAATAACATCCGTGCCTACATCGTCAATGCAGCGGTGAACAAGGTGGAAACGGTTACCGGCGTACCGACTGCCGGCCAGGCGGCCACCGGATTCTGACTCCTCAGCGGCTGTTTTAAATCCAGCGCAGTTTTTCGAGTCAGGGGCAGGAGCCGATCTGCTGGGGATGGCAGGCCGCGGCCGCCGGATACCTCTCGATGCCGTCGCCGTTCCGCCCGTAGCTGCCCTCGCTGGCCGAGGTCTGCGGGACCACAATCAGGAAGCTGCCGTCCTGGACACCGGTCAGCAGCAAGGATGTCGCCCGCGACGTCGAGCACGTCATGCCGCTGAGGCTCAGGAAGCTGCCGATCGTCCCGCCGTAGACGGCGAAGTCCTGGTCCGGGGTTGACGCCGCGTTGCAGGCCGGCTGCCACTCCAGCTTGACCGTGCCCACCGGGACGGGGCCGCCTTCGCCGCGGATCATCCAGGTGGCTCCTGTGTAAGCGCCGAAGTCAAAAGGACTGGTCGATTCGGCGGCCCGCCAGGAATCACCTTCGCGGCTCGTATCCCTGCTGGCGATGTAGCTGTCCTCGGCATCAGCCTCGAGATCGAAGACCCCGAGGTAATAGTCGCCGGAAGCGATCATCGTCGCAGCGCTCAGCGTGTAACTGTTCCAGGTTCCTGCGCTGACGATCTGAACCGTGGTGTCCTCCGAGTGCACCAGGGTAGCGTTACCGGGATCGCCGCTGCCGGTGGGATCGACGTAGACCAGAAGGCGGATCGGCCGGCCCGGCGAAATACTGCCGGTGTGGCCGATCATGACCTTGAGGGTCGTCATCCTGAACGGGTAGCAGCTTGGGGTGAAGCGCTTGATCCACGCCATCCGGGTCGTGCCGAGATACCCGTAGTAGCCGTTGAGAGAACCGTCATCGCTGCTTAATTCCGCCGGAGGGCAGACCGGCGGCTTGGATAGCTGCAGGCCGTTGCCCGACCCGTCATCGATACTTCCCGGCAGACCGGCGGCAGTAATACATACCGGATAGGCATTCTCCGCAGCCGGCCGAATTTTTTCATCCCGCACACGCTGGTCGAAGGTCGATTGTTTTTGGCTGCAATAGCTCATAATCGTCCCGACGGTCTGTTGGGTCGGCCCCTGGTAGCAGCCATCCTGGTTGGCGCATATGTCTATTTCAGGCAGGAAACAATGTGTGTGCGGGCTCGAGAAATTGTGCCCGATCTCGTGGGCGGTCATATCCTTTTCCCAGGCACCGCCGTCAGCCGGAAAAGTACTGACGCCGTAATCGTAGGACTTGTTGCACAGCACGTCGACATACGCCAGGCCGGAGCCGCCGCCGGATCGCCTGCTGAACAGATGCGTTGCCGTACGTTCCACACCGGTCTGGTTGGCGGTCCATTCGGCCCGCAGATCGGCGAGCAGCACCGAGGTGTCGGTGCTGCCGTCGGTGTACGGGTCCGGCTCGGCGGTAAAGACCCGCAGGTAGCCGACGTCGATCTTGATCAACAGGTCGCTCTCATAGATCGTCGAGACCTGCGCCATCAGGTTGAGGATATAATCCTGCGTGGCGCCGAGAGAGCCAAGGTGCTGATAGAACTCTACGGTCGCATCGATGGCGATAGTCGCCTGCAACAGCGTGCTTCCGTCGATAGCCGTGGTCGCAGGCGGCGTTACCCCACCCTGCGGCATGATGTTCAGATCGGCCGTTGCGCTGGCGGATGACTGCGCAGTGAATCCCGGTTCCAGCGCACCACCGCACTCGTAATCGAACCGACCTTGCGGTGGATCCTGCCGGCGGCGCACCTTGATGCGCCGCGCCGTCGGCCTGGCTCGGTTGTAGACCTCCGGCCCGACGGAGAACTCGCTGTCCCAGGTCCTGATGAAACCGGCCACGCGGTCGCCGAGAACGGTTAACGACACCAGGCTGTCGGGATCGCCTTTCACCTTCCCACGGAACGATTGAAATGCCGGAGGCGGAACTTCGCGCTCCCCCGATTCGTCGACGACCACAAAACGGGCCCGCGGCGCCAGCAGGTTGTACGCAGTCAGTTCCAGATCCACCGCGACCTGTCCGGGGAGCGGGAAATTTCGCACGGAACCACGACCCAGGTCGGCCATCCGTTGCCGCGCCTGCGGATCGATGTCGATGACGATCTCACCGGGGGTGGGCGGGAAATCCAGGCCTTCACGGGCGAGAACCAGCGGTTCGGCGCTTTGAACCACCGCAGGGGCGATGAATATAAACACCACCGCCAAGAGACACAAGCCGGTATTTGCGGGTACCACGCGCACAGTTCTCCCTCCCAGGACAACGTCAATGCACTTATGTAGTGAAAGTTTCGTGCCGATAGAAGCAGAGAGCCAGTCAGCTTACGGGAAGTTTTGCAAGGTCCAGCACCTGCATAAGGTTACGCAGCACCACACCGCCGGCGGGCCGCTTCCACCTGGGCATGGGGCGTGGCCACGGATTACGGCGGCGTTATGCAGCCGACGAAATCGTAATTTGTGAATGATATGTTCAAGGTCGCGGCGATCAGCCGAATCCCTCAACCAGTTCCGCCAAGGCCTGCCCCGACAGCGCCTGGGGGCCGTCACAAAGCGCGTTCTCCGGATCAGGATGGATTTCGACCATGATCGCGTCGGCGCCGACGGCGTGAGCGCCCCGGGCCAGTGGCGCCACCAGGTTTCGGCGTCCGGCAGCATGGCTGGGATCGACGCACACCGGCAGGTGTGTTCTTTCACGGAGCACCGGTACCGCGGACAGATCCAGGGTCGCGCGAACGGCGGTCTCGAAGGTGCGGATGCCGCGCTCGCAGAGCACGACCCGGAAGTTTCCCTGGGCCATGATGTACTCGGCCGCCAGCAGGAACTCGTCAATACTGGCCATCATGCCGCGTTTGAGAAGAACCGGCCGGTCGGTCCGGCCGACTTCCCTCAGCAGGTCGAAGTTCTGCATGTTGCGTGCTCCGACCTGCAGCATGTCCGCCTGCTCGGCGACGCGCCGAACCTGCTCGGGTGCCATGACTTCGGTGACAATGGGCAAGCCGTAGCGATCGCCGGCTTCGCGCAGCATGCGCAACCCTTCCCAACCCAGGCCCTGGAACGAGTAGGGCGATGTCCGCGGCTTGAAAACGCCGCCGCGCAACACCAGCCCGCCGGCATCGCGAACGTCGCGGGCGGCGGTGTCCAGTTGCTCGTGATTCTCCACCGCACAAGGACCGGCGATCACGACGAAGGAACCGCCGCCGAACACGGCATTGCCTACTTGCACCGTGGACCGTTCGCCGCCACGGGCCACATCGTATTTGAACCCCTTTGTGCCCGGCCGCACCGGCGCTGTTTTTGCCGGGGCGGCGGCCTGTCTCTGTCGTTCTTTCGCCTGCACGGGACCAGGGGGCTGTACCTTGGGTTGCACCGACCCCCTGGCCCGTTCCAGCAGGTCGTCCGATTCGGTCTCCAGCTTGGCACGGTCGACGTAGCAGCCGAGGATCCGCAGTGAGCCGGCCGTCCGGCGCACTGTCTCAATGGCCGCGGTCACGTTATCGTCGGCCCCGTTGCCGTCGATTTCCAGGTAGAACCGCATCTGGCGCGGGTCGTCCAGCGCCGGCCGGGACTCCAGCTTGCCCAGGTTGATCCCCCGCTCCCCGAACGCGCTGAAGATGCCCGAGAGCACCCCTGCCTGGTTCGGGACGGTCAGGCTGATGCTGGTCTTGGCGGGCAGCAGGCTGTCCACCGGGCAGGACTCCTTCGCGACGACCACGAACCGTGTCGCGTCGTGGACGTTGCTGGAGATGTTTTCCTTGAGAATCGCCAGATCGAACAGTTCGGCGGCGTGCCGGGAGGCGATGGCGGCCTGAGTCTGCTGCCGGTCGTCGTGGACTTTCCGTGCCGCTTCGGCGCTGTCGATCCAGCTTTCGCTGCGGACGCCGTCGAGAGTGGACAGGAACGGTGCGCACTGTTTCAGAACGACCGGGTGGCTGTAGACCGTCTCCAGGCTCGCCAGGGTCGCCCCTTTGACCGCAACCAGGCACAGGTCGATCGGGATGATCTCCTCGCCGACGATGGCGCAGGCGCCGCGGGAGATCAGGTCGATGACCTCGTGGAAGAATCCGGCCACCGTATTCTCCAGGGGCAGCACGGCATAGTCGACCTCGCCGGAAGTCAGGGCGGCGACCGCCCCGTCGTAGGTCTCGGTTCCGGTGAGACGGAGCTCCCCGCCCCGCACCGCGAAGAACTTGCGGGCGGCGAGCCAGGAGTACGCCCCTCGCGAGCCCTGGTAACAGACCACCGGTGATCGGTGTTGCATCGGGGTCAGCAGCGCCTCCTGGGTGCTGCGGCCGTAACGGATGAGCTGACGGAAGATCTGGGCCACGAAATGCTGGCTCAGCCCCCGCTCCCCCGCCATCGCCAGGATCCGGGTCAGAAGCTCCCGTTCGCGCTCCACGTCCAGAACCGGCAACCCGCTCCGCTGTTTCATCCGACCGATCTCGTGAACCGCCTTGATGCGGCCGGCCAACAGGTCCAGCAACTGCGCGTCAAGCCGGTCCAGCTCCGCACGGAACTTTTCAACTCCCGCCATCGTTCTGCGGCTCCCCCTGTGGGCGCCTGCTGATTCCAGATTAACATGAAGTGCGGATCGTTATATCCTACACGCCGATCCGGGGGGGTGCGGCTGCCCCCGTACCGAGGGGTTCTGAATATGACGGCACGATCGAATCCGACAGACCGCTGCGCCATTCTGGGCGGCGCCGGCAACATGGGCCGCTGGTTCGGGCGGTTCCTGGAATCGAAAGGGTACCGGATATCGATCATCGAACAGGACGATGCCCTGGATGCGGTCGCCGCCGCCGACCTGGTGGTGCTGGCCACCCCGCTGGGCAGCATGCGGGCGGTGCTGGGGCAGGTGCTGGAGCTGGCGCCACAGGGCCTGGTGCTGGAGATCGCCAGCCTGAAATCCCCTGTGCAGGATCTGGTCCTCGACGGCGTCGGCCGCGGCCTGCAGATCGCCTCGGTGCACCCGATGTTCGGCCCCGACCGGACCGACCTGACCGGCACCAACATCCTCGTTTGCCGCGCCGGATGCGATGCGGCGGAAGATCGGGCCCTGGCCCTGTTCGCCGGCACCGGCGCCACCGTGACCGCCATCCCCCTGGCCGAGCATGACCGGGTGATGGCATGGGTCCTGAATCTGCCCCACCTGGTCAACCTGCTTATGGCCGACGTGCTGCAGCACAGCGGCAGGACCCTCGCCGAACTGGAACCGCTGGGTGGAATCACCTACGCCCGGCAGCTCGCGGCGGCCGACGAGGTCATGTCCGAGAACCCGGATCTGTACCACCAGATCCAGCACCTGAACCGGCACCGGGACGCCCTGTACGCCGCGGTGCAGGACAGCCTGGACCGTCTGGCCGCGCTCGGCCGCCAACGATCCCCTGACGGTTTTCGAACCGTGATGACCGCCTGGCGGAGGTTCCGGGAGCGGGACGATGACTGACCGGACCTCCGCCCTGGATTTCTCCCTGCACCGCTCGGACTTCATGGTCGTCATCCATGGGAACAGGATCGATTTTGGCAGCCCGGCCGCATGGGAAGAGGATCAACTGCTGCCTACCGGCGCCCTGGGACTGTCCCCGGCTGCCGCAGTGTTGTCGTATGGCCTGGGCGTATTCGAAGGGCTCAAGGTCCACCGCAGCCGGGATGGCCGGCTGCTCGGTTTTCGAGTTGGAGATCATGCCCGGCGATTCCAGCGTTCGGCTGAGACCCTGACCCTGGCGTCCCTCCCGGTGGAGCGCTTCCAGGCGGCGGTGCAACGGCTGGCAGCCGCCAACCGGGCCCTGGTTCCGGAACGGGAAGCCGGCTCCCTGTATGTCCGGGCCCTGTTGTTCGCCGACGAGCCGATGCTCGGCCTGGCACCCTGCCGGAAGTTCTGCGCCGCCTTCTACTGCAGCCCGGTCGGCTCCTATTTCGCAGCCGCCGCCGGGATCCGGCTGCGCCTCCTGAATCAGGCCCGTGTCGCCGCCGGCGGAACCGGAAGCGCCAAGGCGATCGGGAATTACTCCGGCAGCCTGGTCGTCCGGTCCCGCTGGCAGGCCAGAGGATTCGACGACGTGCTCTACAGCCACGCCGGGGGCGGCGGCCGGATCACCGAAACCACCGGCTCCAATCCGTTCGTCAGATTCGGGGACAATACCGTGGCTACGCCGCGCCTGGACGACCAGATTCTGCCCGGCATCACCCGGGATTCGGTGCTGGCTCTGCTGCGCGACGACGGCGAGGCGATTGCCGAACGGGATGTAACGGCGGAAGAGATTCTCGGCGGAGGCCGGGAGCTGTTTTGCACCGGTACGGCCTGGACCGTACAACCGGTATCTGAACTGCATGACGGCCGGCACCACCGCGCCTTCGCTGAACAGGAAACCAGCCGCAGGCTGCGGGAGCGGCTGGACCGCATCAAAACCGGCGACCTGCCCGACCGGCACGGCTGGATCAGCGATATCTCCTGACCCAATTTCCGAACAGCGGAAGTATGATCAAACTACCGGTTGTGGGAAGAAACGGCAGAAGCATGGGGAACACACTCAACGAGCGCTTCCTGGAAGCAGTCGATCGCTATGGCGATGCGGGAGCTTTTTTGTCGAAGCGCCACGGCAAGTGGGAGAGCTTCTCCTACAAATGGGCCATGGAGCAGGCGCAGAAGACCGCCTTCGGCCTGCGATCCCTGGGCTGCGAGCCGGGCGACCGGCTGGCCATTCTTTCGGAGAACCGGCCCGAATGGGCGACAACCGACTTCGGCGCCATGGCTGCGGGCTGTCTGTTGGTGCCGCTGTACACGACGCTCATCCCGGAACAGGTCGAACATATCTTGAACGACGCCGAGGTCAAGCTGGTAATTGTTTCCACCATGGCCCACCTGGAGACCATTTTTGCAATTCGCGACCGGGTGCCGTCGCTTGAAAAGGTAGTGCTCTTCGATCCTGACGACCTCGATGAAAACGAGTTCGTCATCAGCCTTGAAACCCTCAAGCGGAGGGGCGAAGGGCGCTCACGGGAACAGTTCCGGCGGCTTGCACGCCAGGTGGAGCCCGGGGACCCGTGTACCATCGTCTACACATCGGGCACCACCGGCGAGCCCAAGGGTGTCGTGCTCAGCCACGCAAATTTCATGGCCGAGATCACCGCCGTCGAACCGTGCATCGAGGGCGGGGTCGGCGACGTGGCCCTGTCGTTCCTGCCGCTGTCCCACATTCTCCAGCGCATGGTGGACACTATTTGCCTGGTTCACGGGTTCACCATCGCCTATAGCGAAAGCCTCGAGACCCTCGGGGAGAACATCCGCGAGGTGCGGCCCACCCACATCGTCGGTGTGCCTCGGCTCTACGAAAAGATCTACTCCAGGATCCACGAGGCTGTGGATAACGGTTCGGCGCCGAAGCGCGCTCTGTTCAGCTGGGCTCTCAGGGTCGGCCGCCGCTTCCGGGAGGCCGGCGTCTCGGGGTCGGCTCCCATCGGCCTGTCTCTCAGGCACATACTCGCCGACGCACTTGTATTCGGCAAGATCCGGGCGGCCACCGGCGGCCGGGTAAAGCTGTTCCTCTCCGGCGGTGCACCGCTGGCTCGAGAACTTGTGGTCTTCTTCGATGCCGTGGGGATCCGGATCCTTGAAGTGTGGGGCATGACCGAGCTGACCGGCGGCGCCGCCATGAATACTCCGGAGGAGTATCGCTACGGAAGCGTCGGCAAGCCGTGCCCCGGAGTGCAGTTGAAGATCACCACGGAGGGCGAGATCTGCGTTCGCGGCGGCCTCGTGATGCAGGAGTACTGGCGAAGGCCGGAGGCCACGGCCGAGACCATCGATGAGGATGGGTGGTTGCACAGCGGGGACGTGGGCTTCGCGGACGAGGACGGCTTCCTCTACATCACCGACCGCATCAAGGAACTTATAGTCACCGCCGGCGGCAAGAATGTGGCGCCGCAGCCGCTGGAGAACGCTCTCAAATCCGACGAGTTCATCAGCCAGGCTATGGTCATCGGCGACAGCCGGAATTTCATCAGTGCCCTGATCGTCCCGGACAAGGAGGCGGTCCAGGCCTGGGCAAAGGCCAACGGCATCGAAGGCGGCATCAAGGCGCTGTGCACCGATGAAATGATTTTGGCCCACCTCACAACCAGGGTAGCGGCCAGAATGGAGGGTTTCTCCACCTATGAGCGGGTAAAGAAGTTCGCGCTGATCCCCGACGAGTTTTCCCAGAAAGCCGGAGAGCTCACCCCGACTCTCAAGCTCAAGCGCCGCGCCCTTCTGGCCAGGTACGGCGACGTCATCGACGCCATGTACGCCTGCTCTGCCCGGTTTTGATCCTGCTGCACCTGTTTTGTAAGCCTAAGAGATCGGCGCACATGGAAACCGTCAGGGACAGTTGTAATACGTGGCCTAATCCAGTGCGCCTTTGACCCAGCGGTAGAGAACCAGTGACGGTGTATATTTCGTCAGCCAGAAGTCGTTCAGCCAGGCGAATATATTCTTGGCCGTCATCATCTCGTCGAACTCGTCATCGGGCATGTCCGCCATGGTGACCAGGCTCTTGGCCATGTCGTCGCCCAATTCGTAGAATATTCCGGCGGAACTTTTCTTGACTCGGTCCGCCAGCCGGTACACGCGGCGCTCGTCGATCTTGTCACAGACCGCCATTTCCACCAGCGTGCTGCAGACGGTCAGGGTCGCGTCCACCCCCTGAGCCCCCAGATCGACAGGGTTTACCGCCTTGAGAACCTTGTAGGCAATGTCGGTCTTGGCGCTCTTGGGGAGGCAGGCGGAAACGAATGACTGGATCGCGTCGATGTACCCGGCCCAGCCGACCATCTCACCCATCCAATGCTTGTAGATCTCCACAAAAGCCATGTGGTAGTCGCCGTTTTTCCAGTGATCGATATATTCGATCAAGAAGACAATGAAGGCCACGACTTTACCGGCGTCGGAAATTTTTTTTAAAGCAGCACCTGCTTTCGTGGCGGGCGCAGCCACGGCGTTGACCACGAAGTTTTCGGTCCACTTCGGTTTTCCGATTTTCATGATGGCCTGGAAGATCTGCTTGATCTCCCGGGGATGCACCTTCAAGTCTTCGCGCAGCACGATGTAGAAGCGGGCGATCTGGCGCGCCTCTTCAGCACGGCTGATCATGCTGAAGAAACGCTTTACCTCCGGCGTGATGTCGTTCACCACGAACTTCCAGTATTCCTCCCAGAGTTTCTCCTTGCCCTTTTCCTTGAAGACCTGGCGCATGTCGCGCTTGTGGTTGGCGATATGGGTTGGCGGGTTGCCCTTGCCGGGCACAACCGGAGCGGGAGTCACAGGCTGCCGCCCGACGGCGAACGGTTCGCCGTTCAATGCCTTGATTGTGCGATGACCCGGGTCGACCCTCCCGTCGGGGCGGATTCTCATCACGCTGCTCTGGAAGTGCTCAATGGCGGCACGTGTTTTCGGGCCGACGATGCCGTCCTCGGCGAGGAACTGCCGGGGTGGTCGGATGTGATCATTCAGGAGATCCTGGATCACCAGCACGTCGGCGCGGCGGTTCGTGCCGCGGTAGCCGACTGAATTGCGCACAACAGCCATTAATTCGCCTCATCCGATGCTGCGGATAAGAAACAGAAACAGCGTTTTCGTGCCGGTCCGACCTGCAATCCGCCATAAGCTTCCGCTAATTTCACGGACCTGTCAATATACCCCTCAAAGCCGACGAAACAGCCTTGCATTCGGGATCGCATGTCGCCGGGTCCACGGAGAAGGACGGTGCATTGCTGACCGCGGTGTTCGGAGGCGCTAGGGCCGGATAAAAGGAGTAGAACTTTAAACTTATCTCATCATTCGAGCCCCACGGGGGCGACAGGCGTCGCTAAGGACAGGTGCCGATGATCTGCGGAGAACAGGCAGCCTGCGATGGCGACCGTTCGCTGCCGTCACTTGTCCTTCCGTACGAGCCCTCCGCGCTGCCGTCGGACGTTGGAACGACCAGGTAAAAGATACTCCCCGCCGACGGCGCGAGCGTTGTGGTGGTCGCGTCACCGGTCGAACACTGCACCAGGCTCTTCTCATCGAAGAGGCCGATGGTTCCCTGGTAGACGGCGTAATCGTTTCCCGCTCCGCAAACCGGCGACCAGTCGAGGCGCAGTTCTCCCGTTTCAAGCCGCGCAAGGGTCAACGGGGATCCTGCAACTCCCTGTGAGCCCGGAATCCGTCCCGCGCCGGTGGAAGTTCCTCCCGGAGTGATGCCCGCCACATAGACGTCGACCGAATCACCCGTACCGCCTTCCTCGTTCCGGTTGTCGGTAAAGATCGCAACAAGGTCATCCATAACGATATCCAGGCCGCTGTATGCGCCGAACTTGCCTCTGCCATCGATATACGGGGACATTTCGCTGGTCACGCGCTGTGGAACGGACCAGGATTCGGCGCCGTCCGTTGAGTAACTGTAGAACAGGTCGACCGACATTCGATCCCCGGAGCGCCGCGTGTCGTAGAAAATGACATGGACAACACCGTTTGCGCCGACCGCGATAAACGGTTGCCAGCGATCGACCGTGAGGTAATCCGAAGTTTCATGAGGGGTTGTAACGCTCCAGGTCGTCCCTCCATCCCTGGAATAGGCGACCTGAATCCGACCGTGGTTCTCCGCGGGAACGGGCGATTCCGGGCCGGTGCTGTCGGGCCAGACCAGATAGACGCTGTCGGCATACGGCCCGTTGCTGGTGTCCGTGTCGGCGAAAATATAATAGGGGACCCCATCGATTGGCTCGGCGGGGATCAGGAAACCGCCGATTACGTTCCTCGAGCCGGCGACCACCGCCTCGCCGAATGAAGCACCGCCGTTGGTCGATTTCGGAACGTAGACCTGCGCGTCGGTCCCTGGCCACACGCAGTAGACGTTGCCGGTGCGGTCGGTCGTAACGTCACCCCTGGAACCTAGAGGCGCACTGGAGAACGATTTGTCCAACCATTTGTCGCCGAAATCTTTGGATCGAGCCAGGTGCATAACGCCCTGCCAATGGCTATACATCAGGTAGATGTTGCCCCTGTGCGGCGAGGTCGCGTACTGGTCGACGTGAAGGTACCCGTCACCAGAAGTACCGTACTCAATTAAACGACGAGGGTCACCGGGAGTTTCCGTTTCCAGGCCTGTCCACGTCACGCCGTCGTCATCGGAGCGATAGAAAAATATCCGGCAGCCCTCGCCGCACCCATCGACGGCAGCCGTGTATGCGAACTGCCCATCGGATGACCATTCCACCGTCGCACCCCACTGTTCACTGCCAATAGGAAGATCCACCTGGGTCCAGGTGGAGCCACCATCGTGGGAATAATGCATGCGTGGCCCATCGCCTGGGCCTTGGGTGGCGGCGACCAACTTCTGTGTATCAACGGGAGAGATGGCGATCGCCGACGTTGCCGCACCGTTCGGCGAGGTAACCCGGACCTCGGCCGCCCAAACCGGAGACCCGGCACAGAGCAGCGCAATACAGGCACATGCAAATACAAGACGGTGGTGTTGATGCATTTCTCACGTTCCCCCGGTTGACGAAAGCCTGTTATCCGGGACCTGGATCTCCCGGGATTATACTAGCCGACTGAATGTACGGTGTATTCCATTCCTATGCACGGCGGGTGCTTTTACCGGATCGTCCAATAATCACGCGGCTTCCTGGTAGTAATAGTTAAACCACCAATTCGCTCCTGTTTGCGTATCGGCCGATCGATTTTTTGTGCATTATGGGCAACGGCCGAACTCGAATGAGATTTCCTGCCCGACCGGGGTTGCCCAACGATTCTGCTCAAGCGTCAGGTACAGCCCCACACCGCCGCCTTCTGCCTTCCTGTGGTTGCGTGCGTGTTCTTCTGACCAGAAGAATACGGACTTGCGTCAGAAGTCGTCGACGATACCGGGCGCCTTCAGCTTGGTGAAATCGACAATCGGCATGAAGAACATCGGGCTGCTTTCGAGGTCATGAAGAGTGTAGCTGAGATCGTGCCGCATGGTGAAGCCGATGCGCCGGCTGCAACACGCGCACTCGGTGCGGATTTCGAATGAGAGCGCTTCGTTCCTGAGTCTCCCTTGCACGAAGGGGGTCGCCACCGCGTCGGCACCTCAGGCTGCGTTCAACCGTTCGCCGGTGCTGAAGGCCATCCAGTGCGGTGTCTCGGCCACCGTCACCGGATAGGCCCACACCACGTCACGTCCACCGGCCCGGAAAAGAAAAATCAGGCGCCGCTCCAGTTCGTCGACGATCTCGATCACACGATCGAGGTCCATCTCCAGGGCGTCGGCGATGTGCTCCGGCGGCATCGGTTGCGCCAGACGGGGCAGGTCTCGTACCACGAAGTGGTGAACGGCTCGTTGTCGGTCGTCGAGCCCTCCGAGGGCACGACTGGCCTTGTTGGCCCCGGCTTGCATCGCTCTTCGGAAAAGCGCTTGCGGGATGGGAAACATGTGACGTTTGAAACCGAGCAGTACCGTCTCCACCATGGGTCCTCCTCGAAAGCCTTATTGATTCTACAGGACTTGCTCCCCTTGGCGATGAATCCTGGAAAGAGGGCCACGGAGACTTCCTGGACCCGCCACCTCAGTCGCACCCGGCCAGCGCCTGGTCGAGGCATGTCGTGGCCCCCGCGGGACGTTCCAGCCCGAAGTTGTTCTGCCCGTACGATCCCTCGCGGACGGAGTTTCGGGGCACGACGAGGAAGAACCGGTTGCCGGGGTCCGGAGGTACCTCCGCCGTGGTCGCTCCCCCGGTGGAGCACAGCCTGGATTCGTGGCTCTCGAAATTTCCCAGCGCACCTTCGTAGACCCCGTAATCGGTGTCGGCGCCGCGGCACGAGGCATCCCACGTCAGCGCCAGCGCGGTAGTCGCCGTCTTGCCGATCCGCAGCGGTGTGGTCAGCCCGGCCCCGTCCGGAACCTCTCCCGCTCCCGTGGCCGCGGGGAGGGCGAAGCGGTAGACGGCGTTCGTGTTGAAGTCCGTCATGTAGACGTTTCCGATCTCGTCCTCTCCGAACGAGCTGATGCTGAAAACCGTGTCCATCCACTGGCTGAACGCCCAGCTCCCCGTGTTGGTGCCGAACCAGATACGGCCCGTACAGTAGTCGCCCGTGATGTAGTTGCCGCGAAAGCTCGCGATCGGACCCCGATACATGTAACCACCGGTGATGGAACACCCTAGCCCGTGATCGTAGGTGAAGATCGGTGCCGTCAGGGTAGAGCCATCGCAAGGGTTGTAGTTCACCAGGTTGTTGCCTTCCATGCAGCTCCAGCCGTAATTCTCACCACCGGTGCCGGACGACGGCTGCAAGTCGACTTCCTCCACGGCATACTGTCCGACATCGCCGATAAAAAGATCTCCTGTGCTTCGGTCGAAGCTCCACCGCCAGGGGTTGCGCAGTCCGTACGCCCAGATTTCGTCGCAGTCTCCCGATCCCCCGGCGAAAGGGTTGTCGGGCGGAATCCCGTAGGCCGTCGGGTTGAGACCGCACAGATCGTTGGGGGAGGCGGGCGGCGTTCCATCGACGTCGATGCGCAGCATCTTCCCCAGGAGCGACCCGAGATCCTGGGCCCGATTGTTCGGATCCTCGCCCGCGCCTCCGTCACCCAGGCCTGCGTAGAGATAGCCATCGGGGCCGAACAGGATGTTTCCCCCGTTGTGGTTGGTGAAGTCCTGCTCGACCTCCATCAGCACGACGGCGGTTCCGGGATCCGCCTCGTTGGGATCGCCGGACAGTTCGTAACGTGCGATGACCGTCCGGTCCAGCCCCAGGCCCGGGTCGCGGGTGTAGTTGACGAAGAACAAGCCGTTCTCGGTGAAATCGGGGTGAAAGGCCAGCCCGAGCAGCCCCTGCTCGTTGCTGGCGTCATCGACCAGCGTTCGGATGTCCAGAAACGGTGTGGCGAGCAAGGTGGCCGACGGCACGTCGTAGATCCAGATCTGGCCCGCCTGCTCGACGATGAACAGGCGCCCGGTGCCGTCGCCCGAGTGGCGGACGATGACAGGTCGATCGAAGCCCCCGACCACCGGTTCCAGTGCGAGATCGGCAGGCTGCGCTCTTGCACCGGATCCGGCCAGGCTCGACAGAATCCAGATCAGCAAACCAAACCGACTGATTTTGGTCCCAAACTTGGTGAACATCGCTTTCTCCAATACTCTGCGCACAACGAACCTGCCCCGATGGGGAAGGTTTCCAACGAAACCAAACGGTCGATTATTCCTAACAGGTCCAGCCCCCGCTGCCATTAATCCTACCCCGGAATTACACCAGCACGCACTCTCCCGGCAAATTCGGTCGGCCATACACACTTTTCCTGTTAACCAGGTGAGCCGGAGTCAGAATTTGAGAGGGACATGCTCCCTCATACAGATCGATTCGATTATCTATACCGGCATTATCGACTTGAGCAATGATTGTATTCTCCGGGCAGAGTCGACAGTGGTGCTACAAGAAGCGAGCCGGATCGACTTTTAAGGAGGCGCAAAATATGAATCAGCACAAGCGGATGCGTGTTTTCTCGTTCGTTCTCGTCGCCACAATCGCTTTGGCCTCACTCACCGGCTGTGCCGCCAAGTCAGCCAAAATGACCATGGCCGCCGGTGCCGGGGTCGGACAGTGCGACTATGATCCCAAGGATCGCAACAGGTTCGCTGGATCCGTCGATGCAGGCGACACCTGCTTTCGGGTGGTCGGCCGTGTCCGCATGGACCAAGAACCGCCACAGCGCCTGATCCCGGAGAAAGGCGACCCGGTGATCCTCGTGTCCAACGGTCCGTTCGGAGAAGTCGGCTACTCCGACCTCGGCGAGACGAAGTTCGCCGGAACATGGATGCTTGTGCCCGACTACGGGACGCTCAAGGCGACGGCATGGCACGCCGCAGTCGGTTACGGCTACCCACTCACCCGGCGGCTGGGAATCTTCGGCCGCGTCGGATATGCGTTCTGGGACGTCGACGAAGATGAAATCTACGATGGGATTCCCGAGAGCCACTCGGCGTCCGGGAACAATCTATTGTACGCCGCAGGACTCAATGTCGGCCTTTCGCGGCGGTGGGTTCTCGACGCGGAATGGACACGCTACCAGGACGTCGGCAAGGTGGGAGAGACCGGGCAGGGCGATATTGATATGGTGACCGCCACGGTTCTGTACCGCTTCGGTCGTTGACCGCGGCGGGGGCCCTGTAGCTCACGCTCAGACGCCGTATAGTACGCCAGCGAATTCAGCACTCCGCTCTCGCGACTGAATAGCTCAAAAATCCGTCTATCACAACCGGCACGGTTCCCTTATCAAACCTTATTTTGGAGACTATGATTGACAATGGCTCCATACGTGAGTACATCCACACCGAGGGAACATGAAACCGATTCGATTCATCCTCGTTATTCTTGCGGCGTTTTCCGTGGCGGCGGCGTCCGGTCCGGAAGTTCCTGTACTCCAGGTCGGCGACTCTTCGGGCGGATCCCGGGAACTGGAAGTTGTGACCCACACCACAGCCGGTCCAACGGTGGTGGTGCTGGGTGTTTCCGACGCCGCCCGGATCACGGCCACAGGCTCCGGTACCACTCCAGGTGATCTGCGATGGTTGACGTGGGAAGAGGATGGCGAACGCCACTACTCCGTCAGTCACGATGGAGGGGTGCGGTGGACCGACCCGCGCAGGTACAACCTCGACCTGCATCTGAAAGATCGCCGCTATCGGCCAGGCGAGACGATACCCCAGCCGGCGATACCGATGCCGGATTCCGGGAGGTTGTTCCTGGTGCAGGCGAAGCTGCCATGGCAGCCCGCCATGCGCCTTGAAGTGACTTCCGCAGGCTGTGATCTGCTGTCCTATGTTCACGATCAGGGGTTCCTGACGCGATGTTCAAACGCCGGACTGGCCGAAACCCTCGGGCAACTCACGTTCATACAACGGATCGAACCGCTGCACTGCTCCATGCGCCTGGCGCCTGATCTGCTGGAATGGCTCACAAGCTCCGGCCCGTTGGAACCGGAAACGATCTCCATCAACGCCATCACTGCACAACCGGGACATCGCAACGACCTGGCCCGGGCTGCCCGGGAACTGGGGGTTGATCTGCCGGTGGGCGATGGCGGCGGCTCGTTGCTGCCGATGACCGTGACCCGGGAACAGCTCAGGGAACTGGCCTGCAGTGACGACCTGCAGTACGCCGACCGCCGGCAGCCTGCAACGGTCTACATGGACAATGTCCGTGCCGATTCAGGCGCCGACTGGGTCGAGGAACCGTGGAACGGCGGGTACTGCGGCGCCGGGGTCCGTGGCGAGATTCTGGACAACGGATTCGACACCGATCATACCGAGTACGCCGATCGCATGGTCATCCACGGGAACGTGAACCTGGAGAGCCACGGCACTTCCACATTCGGCACCGTGTTCGCCGCCGGATCCGTGGACCCCAGGGCAAGGGGATTGCTCCCCTGCGGGACCGGCATCGCCGGCGACTACGACGAGGTCTGGTGCGAAGGGTGCAGCCGCTACGATTACACTCTCGACTCCAGGGACCTGTTCCAGGCATCCTTCCAGTCCAACTCATGGGGTGCGGGCTCCGGCCCGGAATACGGCACCATTTCGTATGACATGGAAGAGGTCGCCTGGCGCCTGGACATGGCGTTTTTACAGGCGATGAACAATGACGGCAAGGACAACCCGGGACATGCGGCCTACGAGAGCTGGTCCAAGAATGTCATCAGCATCGGCGCCACCCACCACCAGGACACACTGGATAGTTCCGATGACTGGTGGTGCTCCCATGACTGCCGGACTCTGCACGCCAACGATCCGGAGGGCTGCCTCGCCGACCCGCACTGCGACATGTTCATCAACAACTGCGTCGACTTCTGGTGGTGCGCCAACATCGGCCCGGCGCCGGACGGCAGGATCAAGCCTGATCTGGTGTACTGGTTCGACATGACCTACACCACAACCACCGACCCGGAAACCGGGGCCGACGGCTACACGGCGACATTCGGTGGTACCTCCGCCGCCACCCCCCAGGCTGCAGGGGTTCTGGGACTGATCCTGGAGATGTGGGCCGACACCGCCGGCGGCGGGAATCCCTGGGGGCACCGGCCTGAGGGATCCACCGTATTCGAAAAGCAGCCTCATGCGGCCACACTCAAGGCTCTGATCATCAACTCGGCGGAGCAGTACCCGTTCGCCGGTGCAGGCCACGATCTCGGCCGAACCCATCAGGGCTGGGGCCGGCCCAACGCCAGAAACGCACTGGAACAGGCTGCCGTCAGTCATGTGATCGACGGAACCGATCTGCTTCAGGATGGTGAAACCAGGACCTATACCGTGGAAGCCGCCCCCGGAGCGCCGGAACTGAAGGCGACCCTGTCGTACTTCGACCCGCCGAAAACTTTGGCCACCGGCGGCAAGGAACTGATCAACGACCTGGACCTACGCATCGTATCCCCTTCCGACGGGACAGGTGAGGTCAGGGTGTACTGCGGCAACTTCGGCCTGGACACCGCCATGAAATCCACCGCCGCATGGACCGGCCCGGCCGCTCAGGCGCCTCGCTGTGACGATCCGCTCCTCGACTCCAGCCGGGACGACCTCAACAACGTCGAAAACATTTTCATCCAGGAGGTCGCTCCTGGTCAGGGAATCGCCGCCGGCCTGTGGACCGTGGACGTCACCGCCCATGCCATCCATTCCGACGGCAACCCCAATGATCTGTGCCTGGACATCGACCTGGACCCATCGGACCCGGAAGCGGGCCGTGCGGCCTGCGAAGCGGCCGGCTGCCAGTGGGACGGCACCCGCGGGCTGTGCGGCGACTTCCTGTTCGATCTGGGATTCGGACTTGTGGTCACCGGCGCCCAGGAGCCTCACCCGGGAGCCTCCCGGGACCTGTTGGTCGGGAAGGACACAGGCGGCAACCTGACCTTGTCCTGGCAGCAGGACTGCGGCAAAGGAACAACCTACGGTCTGTACCGCGGTAATCTGCTATCGGGGTACGGCTCCATCGCTCCGGAGCCCGGGATGTGTGACCTGCCGGGCAACAGCGCAACGGTACCGGCCGGCCCGGGTGTCGCAGATTTCTTCCTGATCGTGCCGAACAACGGCGCTACGGAAGGGAGCTACGGAGCTGCTCGGCCGGCAGCCGGCTCCGCCTGTTACAGCCAGGGCGAAACACACAGCTGTGCGCCGTGACAGGGCCGGCCGCCTCCAGTTCCCGCTACAAATGAGGACAGCACTACCCTGACGTACAGGTTTCGCCGAGCACGCCAACCCGGTATTATCAACACGTCGTTGTGACGGATCTCTCGCAACTTCCATGGGAGAAACACGGATGACACGATGCCGGGCTTATCTGCTGTTGCTCGTCGCATTCGGTTGCGTCGGGTGTTCCAGTGTTACCGGGCCGGTGATCATGCGGTCCTCCGACGGCGTGGAGATCGCCGCGACGGTTTACAGCGCGGGACAACCGACCGTCGTGCTGATCCACGGCTGGATGTGCGACCAGACGTACTGGGAGAATCAGATCCCGGCCCTTGCCGGGGATTTCGGCGTCGTCACCGTGGACCTGGCCGGCCACGGGCTCTCCGGCACCGACCGGGAATCGTGGACCATCGACTCCCTTGCCCAGGATGCGGCGGCGGTGATCACGCACCTGGAACTGACCGATGTCGTCGTCATCGGCCACTCCATGGGTGGCCGAGTCGGGCTCGAGGTGGCACGGATGCTTCCGGGAACCGTGGTCGGCGTCATCGGCGTCGATACACTCCACGATGCCGACGCGGTGTGGAGCCCCGAAGACCTGGCGTTCGTCGACCGCTTCGAGAGCGACTTCACCACAGCCTGTGACGGCTTCGTTCGGGGGATGTTCGGAAAACAGGCCGACGGCGCCCTCGTCGATCAGGTCGCCGCGGACATGTGCGGTGGACCGGGTGATATCGGTACAGCCCTTCTCAGGGACTACGTTGCCTTTGATCTGGCCTCGTCCATGCAGTCCGCTGGGGTTCCCGTTCGATGCGTCAACGCCGACCTCTGGCCGACCAACACCGCGGCCAACCGGAAATACGCCGACTTCGGCGTTGTCATCCTTCCGGGAGTCGGGCATTTCCTGATGCAGGAGGCGCCTGACGAGTTGAACGCCGCACTGATCGAGATCGTAACGGCCCTGTGAGAGTGAACGAGCCGATTGAGCCGGTGTATTGTATCGGGAGGTTTGGCTCCCCAACCTGCAAGCGGATCATGCTCGGGAGATGTCGGTTCTTTGCTTCGAGCGGGCCGAACCGTTGACCGATCAATTGGCCGATAATTACTATTTCGGCCGATAACTCTTGGCAGGCAGCCTCGAATACCCTAAAATGGCCGATATATGCGGTTAATGGCTGTTATCTGGCCATTTTCGGATGAGGACCGCTGCCATGGCCGATGAGACTACGAAACGCCTGCTCCTGGAACGGCTGGCCTGGCTGCAGGGACCGCACTCCATCAGTGAGATCCGAGGGTTGATCCCTGACGTCGAGACCGTCCCGGATCGAACGCTGCGCCGCTGGTTGAGGGAGGCTGTGGATCAACGCCTGTTGATTCGCCACGGCGAAAAGCGTGGAACCCGCTATGAACCGGTCCAGCAGGTCGAGACTCCATCGTTCGCGTTCCTCCAGGACAAGACACCGGTGCAACGGGACCAGATCCTGAAAAGCCTGCGGGATCTGTGGACGCACCACTCAACGGCAATTGAAGGGAACACCCTGACTTTGGGTGACACACACTTCCTCCTGGAGGAAGGCCTGACCGTCGCAGGCAAGCCGATCCGGGAGCATCAGGAGGTGATCGGCCACGCCTCGGCCATAACCCTGATCTATCAGATGCTGTCCGTCCCTGTGACCGAGAACATGCTGTTTGAACTGCATCGCGCCGTGCTAACCGAGGTGATCCGCGACGTTTACAAGCCTGTCGGCGCCTGGAAAGTGGAGCCCAACGGTACCTACACGGTCGACTCCAATGACGAGAGGGTCTACCTGGAGTACGCCTATCCACGGGATGTCCCCCCGTTGATGGCCGAGGTACGCCGGCGATTGAACACCGGGGAAGCAAAACAGGTTGCGATGGAAGATGCTCCGCGCTGGTATACGATCATCCATACGGCGGTCGTCCATATCCACCCGTTCTGCGATGGCAATGGCCGCATCGCACGACTGATCGCCAACCTACCGCTGCTGCGATCGGGCCTGCCGCCGGTGGTGATCCCCAAGGAACGTCGCCGAGAGTACATCCAGTTGCTGGCCGAGTACGAACTGAGCTGCGGTGCGCTGACCAGGGCATCCGGCCCATGGCCGCAACCGAACCTGCTGGCCGGATTCACTCGATTCATCACCGAGTGCTACCGGACGACTCAAGATCTGCTGGGGGCCTAGTATCTCTGTCGCTGCAACCAGAGCACGAATTGCTCTACCTACGTTAATTTCCGGACATCATTTCGGGAAGGATTACAGGACCCGGGAATAGGCCGGGGTACAATTCCGCCATGCACGAGCTGGAGTTTCTCAAGGATCTGGTGATCGTACTGGCCCTCGGCCTGGCGGTGGTGCTTGCACTGGGCCGGTTGCGCGTACCCTCCATCGCCGGCTATATCGTCGCCGGGGTCCTGGTCGGTCCGGGAGTACTCGGCTGGGTCAGCGATGCATACCGGATCGAGGTGCTGGCCGAGATCGGCGTAGTCCTGTTGTTGTTCGGAATCGGCCTGGAGCTTTCCCCCGACCGGATCCGGCGTCTCTGGAAGGCCGTCCTGGTCGGTGGCGCGCTGCAGGTCGGCACTACGATCCTGGCTGTGATGTCGGTTGCATGGGCTTTCGAAATCCCACCCGCGAAAAGCGCCTTCCTGGGATTCGTGGTCGCCGTATCCAGCACAGCCATCGTCCTGCGGGGGCTATCGTCCCGGGGTGAACTGGACGCTCCCCACGGACGCCTGGCGGTCGGCATCCTCGTCTTCCAGGATCTCTGTGTCGTCCCCATGATGCTGGCCCTGCCGATTCTCGCCGGCAGCAGCGGATCGAGCGGGCAGGCCCTGTTCACCCTGGCCTCAGCGGTGGGACTGCTGTGTGCCGCGCTGCTGGTGGCCAAGTTCCTGTCCCCGATTCTCCTTCGCGTGGCATCCAGGGCCCGCCAGCGCGACGTCTTCGTGCTGGCCGTGGCGGTGATCTGTTTCGGCATCGCCTGGGTCGCCTCCTACGCCGGGGTGTCGGTGGCGCTGGGAGCGTTCCTGGCCGGACTGGTGGTATCGGGAAGCGAGTTCCGGCACCAGGCGCTGTCCGACCTGATCCCGCTGCGGGAGGTGCTGTCCTCGGTTTTCTTCGTATCCATCGGCATGCTGCTGGACACGACCAACTTCCCCGGGCTGATACGCCCGACCCTCCTCCTGCTGGCGGCGATCCTGGCCGGCAAGTTTGCCCTGCTGTTCATGACCGCCGCCCTGATGCGTCTTCCCCTGCGGGTTTGCGTGCTGACCGGAGTGGCCCTGTGCCAGGTCGGCGAATTCTCCTTTGTGCTCCTCAAGGGCGGGAGGGCGGTCGATCTCGTCGCCGGGTCGATTTTCGAAAGCCTGCTCATCGCCATCATCCTGTCGATGCTGGTCACCCCTTTCCTGCTGCGCCTCGGCCCCAGGGTCGCCGCCGGGGTGGGGCGTATCACCCTGCTGACCCGGCTGTTGCAGGTCGAAAGCCTGGAGGAGCAGCACCCTGAGGAGGAACTGTCGGACCATGTCATCATCGCCGGCTACGGCGTGGCCGGGCGGGAACTGGCCCGCTCCCTGGAACGTTGCCACATGGCATACGTCATCGTCGACCTGAACGTGGACAACGTCCGGCTGGCGACCCGGGACGGCCACCGGGCATACTTCGGGGACGTCACCAGCAGGGACGTGCTGGAACATCTCGGCATCGGTAAGGCCCGGGAACTGGTCCTGACGGTCAATGATCCCGAAGCAGCGTTGCGCGCCGTCCGGCAGTCCCGCAGCATGTCATCCATCCTGAAGATCATCGCCCGGGCGCCGTACCTCGAGGACGGTGCCCGGCTGCGGGCCGCCGGGGCCAGCAAGGTCGTCGTGGCCGAGGTCGAATCGGCTGTGGAAATCGTGCGGCAGATCCTGACCGGCCACGGCGTAGACGCCGGCACGTTGGATGAGCGACTGGGCCGCATCCGGTCGAGGCACTCCGGAGACGCCGGCTGATTCCGGACACCGTGTTGGACTCAGGCCTTTGGGAGGCTCGGCTCCTCAAGTTACAAGCAGATCATAACTGGGATATGTGACAGCTTTCAGCAATCGGGCATGCGGGTTACTTGTTCTTCACGCTCCATTGCTGAGATATCTTGCGATATGCCTCCCGGAAGGGGATGCCCTGCCCAACGAGTTCATACACTTGCGCAGTTGCATACAACTCATCGGTCATCGCCTCCCTGCAATGCTTCTCGTTAAACGAAAGGCCAGACAGTATCCGGGCAACAACCATCAGGCAATCCAATGTTGTGTCCAGACCGTTGAACAGCGGCTCTTTCGTGAGTTGTACGTCACGGTTGTACCCGGACATCAGGTTGGCCGTGATCCCCTTCAGCTTCATCTCCTCGCCTACCACCACGTGATACTTTCCGCGTACCAGTTCCAGCGCATCCGGGTTTCGCTTGTGAGGCATGATCGAACTGCCGGTTGTGTGGCCCTTTCCGAGACTCACAAAACCGAACTCCCGGGTGGTAAAAAGCATGAGATCGGTTGCCAGGCGGTTTAGACCTAGCAGGACCTGGGAACAGACGGCCAGTACAGCGGCTTCCGTCCGGCCGCGGCTGAGCTGGGCGTAGAGCGGGTTGCCCAGCACCTTCGCGAAAGACAGCTTCCTTGCCGTCTTCTCCCTGTCCAGGGGGAATCCGGGGACCCCGAACCCGGCTGCCGTGCCCAGAGGCGACTGGTCCACCTGCCGCACCACGGCCTGCAGCAGGTCGATGTCGTCAGCGGCTGCGGAGTCGTAGGACCCTGCCCACATCTTTACCGTAGCCGGCATTGCCCGCTGCATGTGGGTATATCCGGGGATCGCCACGGCGCCCTGTCGGCGCATCAGATCGCCAAGCGCTTCACGGTACTTGCTAATGTTGCCTTCGATCCGGACCAGGGCGTCTTTTTCGTACAGCCTGAGAGCGGTGAGTACCTGGTCATTTCGCGAGCGGGCGGTATGGATTTTCTTCCCCGCTTCCCCGCACCGCAGGGTGAGGAAGTTCTCGATGGCCGTATGGCAGTCCTCATCATCGGGAGTGATGGGGAACTCCCCTTCACGGTGCAATTCCAGGATCTCCTGAAGCGCGCCTTGCAGCGCCAATAGTTCCTGTTCGGTCAGCACATTCGCGGAGCGAAGCATTTCCGCATGGATCGCCGATGCCCGGCAATCGAACGGAACCAGGCGCTGATCCAGCACGTGGTCGTTTCCGACGGTAAAGCGTTCGATGTTGCGGTCGTAATCCTGGTCAGGACACCACAGTTTCATGGCTCACCTCTCCGCGTCCCGAGCTTCGCCGGGCGATCGCATGATGCGCCATGAGGCGGATGGCGTTGACCCGAATGAATCCTTCGGAATCGCTTTGATCGAACCCGCCTTCGACGTCCATACTGGACAGATCCTGGTCATACAGCGAACTGGGACTGGTCCGTGAGGCGACGTAGACGCCGCCCTTGTACAACTTGAGGTTCACCGTACCGTCGATCAATTCCTGGCTTTTTTCCATCGCCGACATCAGGAACTCCATCTCGGGGCTGAACCAGAACCCGTTGTAGATAAGTTCGGCCACCTTGACCCCGAGCATGTTCCTGAGGCGCATCACCTCCCTGTCCATGGCGAGCCCTTCGATATCCATATGCGCTGCATGCAGGATGGTTCCGCCGGGTGTCTCGTAGATTCCTCGGGACTTGACACCCACGAATCGGTTTTCGACCATGTCGAGCCTGCCGACCCCATGGAGTCCACCGACCTTGTTCAAGTATGTGAACAGTTCCAGGGGTTGATCGTGACAGGTGCCGTCATCCAGGTTCCTGACGGACACCGGAACACCGTCCTTGAAAGTGATGGAAATACGGCCCGGAGTCTCTGGCGCATTTTCCGGTGAAGAGGTACGGCTGTAGACATATTCAGGCGCCTCATAATCCGGAGCCTCCAGTTGGCCGGCCTCGTGACTGATATGCAGCAGGTTGTCATCTTCACTGTACGGTTTGGATGCGGTGGACTTGACCTCGAGATCGTGCTCCTCGGCGTACCGAATCATATCGCTGCGACCCTTGAACTGATCCAGGAACTCTCTCATCTTCCAGGGAGCCAAAACCTTGATTTCCGGGTTCAGGGCGTAATACGCCAACTCGAAACGGACCTGGTCGTTTCCTTTCCCGGTCGCCCCGTGGGAGACGAACGCAGCTCCGGTCTGTCGGGCCAGTTCGATCTGGCGCTTTGCGATCAGCGGTCGGGCGATCGCCGTACCGAGCAGGTACCGGCCTTCGTACAAGGCGCCGGCCTTGAACATCGGGAAGATGTACTCCGTCACGAACTCCGCCTTCAGGTCCTCCACCCGAACATCGCAGGCGCTTAGGCTGTAGGCCCTCTGCTCAAGGGCCTCGAAATCCTCCTGCTGTCCGACATCCGCAATATAGGCGACGACTTCATAGTCTTTCTCGATCAACCAGCGCAGTATGATCGACGTATCCAACCCGCCGCTGAATGCCAGAACCACTTTCTGCTTATAGGCCATGCTTCTGCTCCTCATCCGGACGAAAGGTCGAATTTCGCAAGGTATACGAAACTGGGTGATTTGACTATTTCATTATTAGTATGTATTGATGAATTATCATGAGTTTACTTCATCCAGGCCTGGAAGCGTTTCTGGTCGTTGCCCGACATGGGACGGTGCGAGGTGCGGCTGCCCAGATCGGATTGACCCAGACCGGGGTCACACAGAGGATTCGGACACTGGAAAAAAAAGTCGGCGTAACTCTATTCACCCGCTCCCGGCAGGGCATGCGCCTGACCCAGGAGGGCGAAGCACTCCACCGTTACTGCCAGCGAGTGGGAGACATGGAAGGAGAGCTACTCTCCTTTCTCGGCGATTCGGGTACTGAAGCAAGCTTCCGGCTTGTCATCACCGGACCTTCCAGCATCATTCGCGCATGAGTCATTCCGGAGGCCTGGAAGATACTCAAAATCCACCCCAATATGATTTTCACGTTCAAGCTCAATGACGACCGGTCAGGGATCGAACACCTCAAAGACGGAAGTGCTCATCTTGCGGTTGTGCCCGTGGAGGATGTGGTCAATGAGCTGGATTCCAAGCGCCTGGAACCGACACGCCATATTCTGGTCGGCCCGAGCTCATGGGCCGGCCGGCCGGTTCGCGAGATCGTGACCACGGAGAGGATCATCGACTTCAACGAGGAGGATGACGCCACCTTCCGGTATCTGAAGCGGTACCGTCTGTTCAGTACGGCCCGCAAGGAACGGCACCTCGCGAACAATACCGACGCCCTTGCATCCATGATCGCTGCAGGATGCGGCTATTCGGTGTTATCCGAAAATTTCGCGCAGCCGCTTATCAAGCAGGGCCGACTTGTGGAGTTGAATCCAGGCCGGCGGATCCAGTTGGAATTCGCCCTGGCATGGTACCCGCGCCCCGAGATGCCGGAGTACTTCAGTCGGCTCATCAGGAACATTCAGTAGTTACGGATACGGGAGGGCCCGGATCTCCCTGAGCTTGCATTGGGGAAGTTTGGCTTCCCAGACATTTGCACAGCCCTGCCCGTTTCCCCGCCGAACATATTCGGGAATATCGACATGGCCATCAGTTGCGTTCATGGAGGTCTACTTCAACATGAAAGTTGCGCACCGCAGTTCTTTTTGAAACAGGCTCAGTTGAGGCTCGATTCCCGCCGCCTCCCCTGATTCCATTATCATCAGGAAGTGGTCCGGGTCCGGATCTCGAAGTATGTTCTTTTACGATCGCCGCGGGGGGCAATAGTTTTGAGAGCCGATCGCAGTTGTTTTCTATCCTTATCAATCCGTGCCAGCCTCCTGGCCACTGTCATACTGGTACTGGCTCCAGGAGTTCAGCCGGTCCAGGCCGACACCCTGATCATCGACGATTTCGAATACGTTTCCGATGCCGAAGCCCAGGCGGTCTGGTTGAACCGGGGCGGCTCTCCCAGGGTAACCATGGCAGACTCCGGCGAGTGGGGGGATGAGCGGGTGATGACGCTCCCCTGCAACTTCAGCGATCCCCTGCGGGATCGGTGCTACTGGGACCGGCTCGACACGTTCGACCTGTCCGACTATCCGATGTTCGAACTGGAAGTCTACATTCCCGACAAGGAGGCTGTTTCCAGGTTCACCTTGTACTTCCATTCCGGATCGGGTTGGTACAAGCACTCTCCGGAGGTTATCCGATCGGGCTGGCAAACCATCAGGGTGGCCGTGACCGACTTCGAGGAGGAGGGGGCACCGGGAGGCTGGGACCAGGTGGACCTAATCCGGTTGTCACCCTGGCGGGGATCGGGGAACGATACCGAGATGGCAGTCCGCGAACTGCGTGCCTTCACCCCGCTGGTATTCATCTACCACGATGCCGAGGCCGGAAACTCCGCGCTGGCATCCCGGTCTGCAGATCTGGTCGATTTCTTCCTGGGCAGGTTCGACGTTTCCCGCGGCGTGCTGCAGGGTAGTGCCATCGACGATGGATACCTGGCCGGCAGCAGGTTCCTGATTCTGCCCTACAACGAGGTGATCAGCAGTACGAGGCAGGCCGCCATCGACCAGTTCGTGGCTGCCGGCGGAAGACTGATGGTGTACTACCTGCTTCACGACCGGATCGCGAACCTGCTCGGAATCCGGCAGATCGGGTCCGACTACATCCAGTTGTCCGCCTTCGAGTTCCACGACCCGGTGATCGAACACCTGCCGGAACGGGTCCGGCAAAATTCGTGGACCCTCACCCTTGCCGAGCCGTTACCGGTTCTGAATGCTCGAGTGATCGCCGAGTGGCAGGACACTGACGGCGAGCTGACCGGCCACCCCGCCTGGCTCGCCAGCGACACCGGCGCGTTCATGTCCCATGTCATCTACACTACAGACCAGGTGAACAAAGAGAAAATGCTGCTCAGCCTGATCGGGCACTATGTGCCGGAGATCTGGCCGGCAGTTGCCGCAGCGGCGATCGAGCGGGTTGGTACCGTCGGCGAGTACCTGGCCTACGACGAGTCGGTGGCCGACATCCAGAGTAAGGGTTCCGTCACTCCGCGACAAGTCCAGGTAGACGCGGCGCTGGAATCCGCCGACGCAGCACGCAACCAGGCGATCGCCGAAGCGACCGCAGGACAGCACGCGGAGGCCGCCGCCAGCGCCTTCGACGCCTTCGCCTACATGCAGGAAGCGTACTATCTCTGCCAGTCATCCGCGCTGCCGGAGTTTCGCGCCGTATGGGAACACGACGGCACAGGTCCGTATAGGGGAGACTGGCCTGCCTCCATCGACGCGGTGGTCGCCAACGGATACAGTGCCGTCTTCCCGAACAGCATCAAGGCCGGCCTGGCTCACTACGACAGCGACCTGCTGCCGCACTCGTCCCAATTCAACACCTACGGCGACCAGATCACCGCCGTTGTCAACGCCGCCCATGCAAAGGGGATCGAGGTCCACATCTGGAAAACGAACTGGAACCTTTCCGGGGCTCCCCAGGACTTCATCGACCAGATGCGCGCGGAGGAGAGGACCCAGATCTCGTTCAACGGCCGGGAGATCGACTGGCTCTGTCCGTCCCATCCGGACAATTTCGTGCTGGAGCACGATTCGATGATGGAGGTTCTGCAGAACTACGACATCGAGGGCCTTCATTTCGACTACATCCGTTACCCGAGCCCGGACTACTGTTATTGTGACGGCTGCCGCACCCGATTCGAAAACGAAACCGGGAACACCGTCGAACTCTGGCCGGACGACGTCCGGCCCGGCGGGCCGCTGGAGGGGGAATTTCTCCCGTGGCGTCGGGCCCAGATCACCGAACTGGTGGAGGGGGTCCATAACAGCGCCAAGGCGTACGATCCGCAAGTCAAAATCTCGGCCGCTGTAATCGGCGACTACTCCGTGGCCTACGGCTCCGTCGGCCAGGACTGGGTCGACTGGATCGACCGGGGCATTGTCGACCATCTCAACCCCATGACTACCACTCCCGATCACGATCGATTCCGGGAACTGGTCACGGAGCAACTGGCTTATGCGGACGGACGGATTTTGATTTATCCCGGCATCGGCGTTTCCAATGACGCCACGCGCCACACCCCGGACGAGGCGATCGCGCAGGTCCTGATCACACGCGAACTCGGGACCGGCGGTTACATCATGTTCAACTTCACCCAGGACCTGGCGCTGGACACATTGCCTGCACTGGGAAAGGGGACGACGCTACCAGGTGATGTCGCGGAAACCCCGGATGGCGAACTGGTCCCCGGGGCCTCCCTGACCGTGACGAAGACAGGGGAGGACACACTGGAAATGAGCTGGGGAGAGAGTTGCAGCCTTGTACCTGGCCTGACCGACTATGCGATCTATCGTGGCACGCTACCGGGTGATGGAGTCTGGAGCTGGAACCACCAGCAGGTGACCTGCGGGTCCGGCGGAAACACCTTCGACATCATCCCGATGGATCCCGGCGACCACTACTACCTAGTGGTGCCCACCGACACGAACCGGGAGGGGGGCTATGGCTCCGCCTCCGATGGGAATCCGCGCCCGGCATCGGCGACGCCCTGTCTCCCCCAGTCCCGGATCGTCTGCCCCTGATCCTGTCCGTTTTCCCGAAAAGATGGCCGCCGGGGGGTTCCCTTTGAATAGGCGCATCGTTACGCACTTCTCAACAGATCCACCCGCCCCAGACATATTACGCCTGTTAACCAGTAGAGCCGGAGTTTGATATTTGGAGGTTTGGCTCCCCAAGCTACAAGCAAATCATAACCGGGAGAGGTTGCGGTTTCGGCATTTTTCAGGCAGCGAATCGCCAGACAATCTTCTGATCGGGAGCGATCGCCTTGAGGAGCTGTTCCAGCTTCTCGATGCTGGGCATCGCCCTGCCCTGTTCATATCGGGCATAGGCGTTCTTCGAGGTCTGTCCCAGCCGCTCCGCAGCTTGGCTCAGTGTCATCCCCTGGCGCTCTCGCTGCCTCCTCAGGAGCAGCGCCAGCAGGATCCCGGTGCTGTTGGCGCCGATCTCGAACGCATCCCGCCCGGCCGGGTAAACCGTCACTTCAAACCCCGGCTTTCCTGCCATCGTTTCGATGAGATCCTTGGCCATTTCATGAGCTTCCCGCTTGGTTCGTCCCTGAGTCAGGGCATCGAACGCAGGAATCTCCACCATCCAGAACTTGCCGTCCTTCGTAATCCGTCCTTCGAATCTCATTTCCGCTCCTTGGCCCGTTTCAGGATCGCTTTGGCGAGTCGTTCATTAACGTCGGCATGCCTCGGTATGTACTCCGAAAACGAGCCGTCAGGACTGCTGTCCCTCCCGAATACTTCGTCCGCGTTGATTCTACAGAACTTACGCCCTCTCGGACTATCTCTTCTTCCCCTGGTAAGATTATCGGGTCCACCACGGGTCGAGGAGTTCAATGGGGCTGTTCAACATCCTTCGCATCATTA
>CALZKF010000016.1 GCA_945787955.1 uncultured Acidobacteriota bacterium
ATGCGAGGAATGCGGCGGCAAGCTGGAGAAGCTGGTGTCCCGGTCCGCCTTCCACCTCAAAGGGGGTGGGTGGTTTGATTCCGGCTATAACAGCGCCGCTGCAGGGGGGAAAAAGGCAGGGGCATCTCCAGGCGCCGCTCCGGCCGCCGGAGGCATCAAAAGCGACTCCGGCGCCAAGAAGAGCGCCGAAGGCAAGTCCAAGTCCGATTGACCTCGTCTCGGACGGCATGAAATAATTCCGGTTTTCAAACGGCTGTACGGAAAGGAAGCAGGATGAAGGTTCTCGTCATCGGAGGCGGTGGCCGTGAACATGCCCTGGTCTGGGCACTCCGCCGCAGTGCACGAGTCCGCACCCTGCGATGCGCACCGGGCAATGCCGGTACGGCAGCCCTGGCGGAGACCGTTCCGATCCCTGCGGATGACGTGGCCGGCCTGGCGGAACATGCCGCAACGGAACGGTACGACCTCGTCGTGGTCGGTCCGGAGGCCCCGTTGGTGGCCGGTCTGGCCGACAGGTTGCTCGAACTCGACATCCCCGTATTCGGCCCGTCGGCAGCGGCCTCCAGGATGGAAGGCAGCAAGGTATTCTCCAAGGAGTTCATGGAGCGGCACGCAATCCCGACGGCATCGTTCAAGGTGTTCCGGGACGAGTCCGAGGCCAGGGAGTATCTGATGGCGGAGGGCACGGCATACCCCCTGGTGGTGAAGGCCGACGGCCTGGCCGCCGGCAAGGGCGTGATCCTGGCCGACACCCCGGAGGTGGCGGCGGAAGCTGCCTGCGGCATGCTCACCGGCCGCAACTTCGGAGAGGCCGGACGGGCCGTGGTGGTGGAAGAGATGCTGCAGGGCACCGAGGCGTCGTTCTTTGTCCTGGCCGATGGAAACCACGTGGTGGAACTGGCCACCTGCCAGGATTACAAACGGGCGCTGGACGGCGACCAGGGGCCCAACACCGGGGGGATGGGGACCTATTCCCCTTCGGCGTACCTGGATGACGCGACCCGGCGAATCGTCATGGACGCCATTGTGAGTCCGACTATCGCCGGTCTGAAGTCTGAAGGGTGCCCTTACCGGGGCGTCCTTTTCATCGGAGTCATGCTCACCGACGAGGGACCGAAGGTACTGGAATACAACTGCCGTTTCGGCGATCCGGAAACCCAGGTCCTGCTCCCCCGCCTGGACGGCGACTGGTTCGATCTGTTGCTGGCTTCCGCCACAGGAACGCTGGATCAGGTCCGGCCGGCCTGGCTGGACCGGACGGCGGTCTGCGTTGTGATGGCGGCCGGAGGGTACCCCGGCTCGTACGGCAAGGGAGCGGCGATCTCCGGGCTGGACCGGGCAGACGGACGGGACGGAATCGTCGTGTTTCATGCCGGCACAACCCGGGACGACGACGGTGCGGTACGAACATCCGGCGGACGTGTACTGGGAGTGACCGCTCTGGGCGACGACCTGACCTGTGCAAGAAGGAAAGCCTACGAGGCGGTGGCGGAGATCACCTGGGAAGGCGAACAACACCGAACCGATATCGGCGCCGACGCGGCGGCGACACTGGAGGCCATCCGTGAGTAACGACCCGAAACCGCTGGTAAAGATCCTCATGGGCAGCGACTCCGATCTGCCGGTTATGGCGGAAGCCGCAAGAATCCTGGACCGGCTGGGTGTGGTGTACGACCTGGAGGTCACCTCCGCACACCGCTCCCCTGAACGGACCCGGGAGATCGTCGAATCGGCAGTGCAATCCGGCGTCAAGGTGTTCGTGGCCGGCGCAGGGGCCGCAGCCCACCTGGCCGGTGTAATCGCCTCCCATACGGTACTTCCGGTACTCGGCGTGCCGTTGTCGGCCACCGACCTGCAGGGCCTGGACGCCCTGCTCGCCACGGCGCAGATGCCGGCCGGTATCCCGGTTGGGACGCTGGCTATCGGCAAAGCCGGGGCGGCCAACGCCGGCTGGCTGGCCTGCGGCATCCTGGCCACGTCCGACTCCGCCCTGCATCGGAAGCTGGTGCAGGAACGGCAGGCCATGGCTGCTGCGGTGGAACGGAAGAGTGCGGCGGCCCGGAGCCGGCTGTCCGAAATCCTGGGAAAATGACACCGACTTTCCACTCCATCACCCTGGGCTGCAAGCTGAACCGGTTCGACTCCGCAGCCATGGAAGGTGAGCTTGCCAGGCGGGGGTTCACCGAAGATCCGGACCCTGACCTGGCCGGAGTGGTCATCATCAACACGTGCACGGTGACGCACCGGGCCGACGCCGATGCCCGCAAGCTGATCCGGTCGGTCCGGCGGAACAATCCGGGGTGCAGTCTCCTGGTCACCGGCTGTTTTGCCGAGCGGGACGCAGAGGCGATCCGCCGCATATCGGGAGTCGACCGGGTGTTCGGCAACCGCGAGAAAGCGGCGATCGCCTCCATCCTCGACGAGATCGGCCTGATCGACCGATCTCCCGGTAGGGGTGACTCGGGCTGCGAAAAGACGCCGGAGCTGGCCGAGGCCCTCCATTTTGGCGACCGCTCCCGGGCTTTCCTCAAGATCCAGGAGGGCTGCGACCTGGTCTGTTCCTACTGCATCATCCCGCAGGTCCGGGGAAGAAGCCGGTCGGTGCCGCCGGAACAGGCCGAGTCCGCCCTGGCAGCGCTGTTCCGCCGCGGGTACCGGGAGGTCGTCCTCACCGGGGTCAACACCGGGGACTACGGCAAGGACCTCGATGGCGGCGAATCCCTCGAGATCCTCCTGGAACGGCTCCTGGAACGGTGCGGGGAAAACAGGATCCGGCTGAACTCGCTGGAACCGTTGACCGTCACCGACGGCATCATCCGGCTGATGGCCGGGTCCGGCGGCAGGCTCGCCCCCCACCTGCAGGTGCCGCTGCAATCCGGCTCGGAATCGGTGCTCCGCAGGATGCGCCGCAACTACCGCGCTTCGGCATGGCTGGACCGGATGGAACGGTTGCGGGGTGCCATGCCCGACATCGGACTGGGCGCCGACATGATCGTCGGGTTCCCCGGGGAAACCGAGGAGGAATTTGACGAAACCCGTCGCCTCCTGGCCTCCTCCCCTGTGAACTACCTGCACGTATTCAGCTGGTCGGAACGACCGGGCACACCTGCTTCGGAACGGCGGGACCGCGTCCACTCCGCCGTCATCCGTGAACGTTCCGCCACCCTCCGCCGCTTCGCCGACGAAGCCGGATTCCGCTTTCGCGGCCGCTTCACCGGCCGGCGCCTCGATTGCGTCGCTCTGGGCGACGGCCGCCGGGCGTTGACGGGGAACTTTATCGAGGTGGCGCTGGACGGAGAGCGGGCGGAACAGGGCTCACGGATTGTGGCCGAGATCACCGCCGTCACGCCGGAAGAGACCAGGGCGGTTATCGTCCCCGGGTAAGCCGGACGACCTGCCCCACGGCAGCCTCAAGATCGGTGGCACCAACCCGGTGCCCGGCCAGGGCGTATGAGGGCCGCCGTTTTTCGTACAACAGGCGCATGGCGATCGGGTCGTCCGGATTCCATAGCGGTCTGGGAGAATCGCCGGCCATTCGGGTGCGGATCGTCGCCAGCGGTACATCCAGCCAGACGGTGATCCCGGAAGCGATCATCCGGCTGCGTGAACGGAACGAAAGGAAGGCGCCGCCTCCTGTTGCGGCTACCAGCGGCCCGCCGGAACAGAGCTGCTCCGCCACGTCGCATTCCAGGTCCCGGAATGCGGCTTCGCCGTCCTCCCGGAAGATCTGCTCCACAGTCTTCCCATAAGAACCGGCGATGACCTCGTCACTGTCCCTGAATTCCAACCCCAGTTCGCCGGCCACAAGGCGCCCTACGGTGCTCTTGCCGCTGCCCATGAAGCCGACCAGAAACAGTGCAGTTCTCATCCCCTGCGGTATCCCTGCTCACCGGCCTCAACCCGGATCTTCAGGCGATTCTCCACCGGCGTCACCGGGCAGGCGTACCGCTCCGGCATGCCGTAGGCGCACAGCGGGTTGAACGCCCGGTTGAAATCCAGGACATACCTGCCGTCTCCGATCTCCTTCAGGTCGACGTAACGACCGGCCGGGTAGCTCTCCACCCCGGAGGTCCGGTCGGTGAACGGTACGAACAGCGCCTGAACCGGGGTAGGCGCCTGGCTGTCCAGCAGACGGTAGACCTGCAACACGAGGTGCTCCCCCTCGAGGCTGAACCGCAGCTCGCCGTAACGTTCCGCCGGCCGGGACTTGCCGGTGCTGGTCAGGATGGTGAACTGCTCCGGCGTCTCATGGATGTGGAGCGGCCCCGCAAGCCGGTAGGAAGGATTCGGGGGAAAGTAGTCCAGGCCGCTGAAACCGGCGCGGTCATCCGGATGCAGAGGTGTGTCCGCCGCAGAGGCGTAGTCCGCATCCTTGTCCGTCCGGTACGACACCAGGTTTTCCTCCCATCCGGCAGGCAAAGGCTCCACCACCATCTCACCTGCAGGCTTTCCGGAACAGCCGTGCAGGCCGAAGAAAGCCGCGGCGAGCAACAGGGAAAGTGCGTTCAATCTCCGGAATGCATGCATGATCCGTCTCTCCATTTCACCAGTCGGCGGGGATCCGCAGCGTGCGCTCCCGCTTATCTCTGTATAACAGATATCCCCTGCTCCTGCCGGTCTCCCACAGCCTCAGTGTCATCTCCACATCCTTGCGGCAGTACGATTCAATCAGGTCGAGCTTCCCTTCCTTCCACCATTTCAAACTATCGAGTCCGCTACCGGATTTGGACTCCCCCAGGTTGACCTCGGCCAGATGCTGCAGGGACAGGCGGTAGCCCAGCCTGCCGTGCACCCGGGCCAGCAGATCGCAGGTCCGGACACGTCCCAGATCGCCGTCGGTATACCCGGACAGCACCTTCAGATCGAACCGATCAATATTGAAGCCGACGACCTGGTCCGCCGTCAACAGGTCCAGGAGCAGCCGGTCCACATCCTTTTCAAAGTAGGTGCGGTATTCCTTTCGGGCCACGTCGTAGGCCACCGCCAGTGCAAGCCCCATGCGGTCGGCATTGCCCCACCCTCCGACCTCCTCGGCGCTGCGCCGGGTCTCCAGGTCCATGACCAGGATCCGGCCCGCCGGGACCGGCGACTTCTCCTCCGCCCGTGTGATGCCGTGGCGTTTCCGGGGACCGGGTTCCGGCCCCGACGGTTCCACCGGCTCCGGCGCAACCGCTATCTCCCGTGCTTCCCCGATCCGGGGCAGGTCGCTCTCTCCCAGCAACCCTTCGAGAACCTGAAGGCAGGCAACCTTGTCCAGGGGCCGGTTGCCGTTCCCGCATCTGGGCGAGTGGATACAGCCGGGGCAACCGTCCTCACAGGGGCAGGCGGCGACATGGTCCCTTGTCTGCTCCAGCAACGACGTCAGGTCCCGATAGCCCCTTTCCGCCAGTCCCGCTCCTCCGGGTGTTCCGTCGTAGATGAAAATGCCCGGGCCGTCCAGCTGGGGATGCCCGGTATGGGAGATGCCTCCGATATCCCCCCGATCGGAAATCGCCAGCAACGGGAACAGACCGATGAGGGCGTGTTCCGTTGCGTGGATACCCCCCATGAAATGCCGCTCCCCAGCGGCGAACTCCGCTGCCCATCCGGTGGGCAGTTCGATCCAGAACCCGGTGGTCTCGTACACCTGGTCCGGCGCTTCGAGAGGATGCTCGGAAATCGTTTCGCCGCCGTACAGTTTCTTCTTCTGGTAACCGTGGCACCTTACGGTGACCTTGAGGCGGCCGTAGCCGGCCCGGTGGTGGCCCTCTTCCCGTGTCTCGAAGACCTCCAGGATTTCGGTTTCCTTCTCCCCCAGAACCACGGTGTAGTAATCGGCGATAAACGGTTCGGCGGTGACGGTGCGCTTGTCTTCATCCAGTTCCCGGATTCTGAGGGTTCTGCCGCCGTGGAGGTAGATCGCATCGACGTGGCATTCCTGGTAGACCCGGCCACCGTCGATACTTCCCAGGATCTTGCCGCTACCGGCCTCAAGGATCGTAAACGGACGTCCGGCTCCCCGCAGGTTCATGTGCCGGTGGGGCTTCAGACGGAACGATACGAATCGCTTCCCAGCCTGATCCTCCGCCAGTTCACGGCCTTCCACCAGTTCCTCCGCCAGCCGCTCCAGCCGGTCGCCGTCCTCCCGCAGTTCGGTACGCAGAAGCGGTTTCTCCGCTGCGGCGCAGACCAGGTGCCTTGCGGCCACCACTTCATTGGACGGATCCAGCACCGCCTGTTCGAAGCCGTCTCCGAAGAACCGGTCCGGGTGGGAAATGATGTACTGGTCCAGGGTGTCCGGCATGGCGATCATGATCACAACAGCCGGCCGGCCGGTGCGGCCGACACGGCCGATCCTCTGCCAGGAGGACATCAGGGAGCCCGGATAACCGACCAGGACGCAGACATCCAGGCCACCGACATCGATCCCCAGCTCCAGGGCGCTGGTGGTCAAAACCGCCTTGAGATCACCCCGGAACAGGCGCTGCTCGATCCTGCGCCGCTCCTCCGGCAGGTAACCGGCTCGGTACGGCGCCACCTGCCCGGCCAGCTCCGGCTCCTGCCGCACCAGCCAGGTGTGGAGCAGTTCGGTGATCCGTCTCGCCTTGGTGAACGCAATGGTCCGAAGCCCGGCACGGGCGGCAGCTGCGACGACCTTCACCGCCACGGTGTAGGGCGAGACCATCACCGGGTTGAGAAACAGCACCTGACGTTCCGCCCCGGCGGCTCCGGACCGGGTCACGGCGGTGAACGTTTCTCCGGTCAGCGTCTCTGCAAACTCCTCCGGGTTCCCGATGGTGGCGGAGGCGGCAACGATCCGCGGCGCCCGGCCTCCCCCTGCAAGACGCTTCAGGCGTCTGAGCACATGGTGGACATGGGCGCCGAACATCCCGCGGTAGACATGGAGTTCATCCAGCACAACCCACTTCAGGTTCCTGAGGAACGGCTCCCAGGAAGGATGGTTGGCCAGAATGGAGAAATGAAGCATGTCCGGGTTGGTGATCAGCACGTTGGGCGGGTTGGCCCGAATCTTCTTGCGCTGGTGCTGGGAAGTGTCGCCGTCGTAGATCTCGAATGAGGGTGGATTGAGAGGCGATGCTGCAAGCGCCAGCTTTCTCAATCCGGCGATCTGATCCTGGGCCAGCGCCTTGGTCGGGTACAGGAACAGGGCCCGGGCATTGCGGTCCTCGAGGATCGACTGCAACACCGGCAGGGCGAATACCAGTGACTTCCCCGAGGCGGTCGGTGTGGCCACCAGGACGTTCTTCCCGGCAGCCAGGAGGTCCAGGGCCTCCGCCTGGTGGCTGTAGAGCCGGTGGATGCCCAGGGACGGCAGGGCGGAGGCCAGAGCCGGGTGGAGATCGGCCTGCGGGGAAGCGTACGTCGCCGGCGCAGCTTGCACCGTTCGGCTGTGGCGGATCAGCTCTCCGACCAGGCGGTCGTCCCGGAGTTCATTCAGAAGGTCCTGCATAGAGAGGCGATTATGACACGAAAGTCCGATCAGGCGATTATGGAGAGACAAAAAAAGGGCGGGGTGTGTACCCCGCCCTTGAAACCGGAGATGAATCTCCGATTGTCACATAAACAGATTAGAAGGTCTTGTTCATGTTTGCTGTGATCTTGTCGGCGTTCATGTTGCCGACATCCCAGCTCTTGCTGATGCCGTTCAGGGTGAACGTCACGGTGGTCACGTCGGTGCCGTAGTTGCGCACGAAGTCGGCGAGACCGCGGCCCGTGTTGGCCAGCAGGCTGTTGGTGAGATCGACGGTCAACTGACGACGAGCCGGGTTCACGAACATGGTGGCGTCGCCAACCAGCGGGATATTGCTGGTCACGCCGGCGTTGTTCGACACCGAGAAGGTGAAGTTGCCGCGGTTCAGGTTGTAGAGCAGGCCTTCAACGCCGTTCTGCACAGTGATGTTGCCCATGTTCATCAGGGAGATCCGGTCGCTGATGCTGGCCATCGCGCGGCCGCACTCGCCGTAGTAACGGGTTGTGCTGAGAACGTAGGACAGGCTGCGGATTCCGGCGCAGTTCACGTTGAGAGTGAAGTCGAAGATCGAAACGTCGCCGACCTGCGGATCACTGGCGGTTACCATGGAGCAACCGTTCCAATCCGGGCTGCAGTACAGCCAGTCAATGAAAATGCCGTCGGTGGTAAAGTTGTTGTAGGTGGTCAGGGTGCGGTCGCCGTTGGCCTTCTGGTCGACCATGGAGAAAGATTCGTCCATGCCGTCCGGCCACAAGGTGCCGATCTGCGAGGAGGGCATGATTGCGGCCTTGCCGTTGGTGTTCACAGCGCTGCCGTCATCATCTGTGATCAGGTCATAGTTGGTGATGGCGCAGCCGACGCCCATGGCGAGGACGAGACAGCAAGCGAGATAGAAAAGTTTCTTCATTCTTGGACTCCTTTTGCTAACGAAAACTACCCTTACGTTAATCAGGTGATCCGATCCACCGGATTCACCCCCCCGGGAGTCGGTGAATTCCTGACGAGTAAGCCTCACGATCACTCGCCGATCCTTCTCTTCCTCCCCGTGGACCCATTGTGTATACGACGAATTTCAGTGAGACACACGGAAATTCTGCAGCCACGATGATTTTCACTGAGACAAGATTTAATTATTAAAGTATTTCTTGCCGCCAGACTCACCTGAATAGCCTTACTTGCTGTTTTCCTGCCCGGATTCCCGAACCAGCCAGTGGTGGAACGATGCCGGCAACGGTGAAACGCAGTTCAGCGCAAACGAGTCGGATTCAAATGCGACCCGGGCGCAATGGAGCAGTTGCCGCAACGGTCCCCCTTCTTCCTTCCTGGGATCCCGTTCGCCGGCCACCAGGTCGAGGTAATCCCGATCCGGCCTGCCGTAGAGCAGATCTCCCAGAACCGGGTGGCCGATCGCTTCCAGATGAACCCGGATCTGGTGGCGCCTTCCGGTTCGCGGGAACAGACGCAGCATCGTGGCTGCGGCTCCCCTGGCCTCGACCTTCCATCCGGTCTCCGAAGGACAGCCCTTTACCGCCGCCTGGCGGGTGTAGACCCGGGAATCGGCAGCCTTCCCGACCGGCAGTTCGATCGTGCCCTCCCGGTCCCGGACCACGCCCCGGACCACGGCGATGTACTCCTTGTGAACCTGGCGGTTCTCGAAAGCCAGAGAGAGGGTTCGTGCGGTGGACCGGTTGTCTGCAACCAGCAACACGCCGCTGGTCTCCCTGTCCAGCCTGTGAGCCAGGCGGAGTTCCTCGTTGCCCTCCTGGCGCCTCAACATGCGGATGACCGAGTTCTCCCGCACCGTGTTGACCGGGTGAACCGGGATTCCGGCCGGCTTGTCCACGGCGAGCCAGCCGTCGCCGCGGGTCAGAACCGGGATGGCCTGCTCCAGGAGCGTCTCGGGCAACGGGACGTAATCGATCTTCACGACGCCACCCGGTACAAGGACTGTGGCCGGCCGGACCCGGGCGTCCCAGGAGAGCAGGACACGGGCCCGGATCATTTCCTGAATCCTGTTCCGGGAAAGCCTGGGGATCTTCTCGTGCAGGAACCGGTCCAGCCGCTTGCCTATGTCGGCCCTGCCCACCGGGTAGACGGTGGTCGGCTCACTCACGACCGAGTTCCGACAGGATGCGACGATTCGCCTGGGGCATGTTCAATCGCTTCAGCTCCGCCAGGGTGAACCACGTCCAGTTCCTGGCAGGATCCATCGCGACCTCTCCGGACCATGCAGGAACCAGGAAGCAATGCAACTCAACCGACCGGTCGGAATACCGGTGCGGGAAGGTACACAGCGGCTCCGGCCTGGATGCCGAGAGGCCGGTCTCTTCCAGGAGTTCCCGTGCGGCGGCTCGCTGCGGTGTTTCTCCAGGGCGGACCTTGCCTCCCGGAAACTCCCAGCAGCCTTCGAACACCGGGTCGCCGAGACGGAGGCCGGCAAGAACCCGGCCGTCCCGGAGGGGCAAAGCGAGGGCAACACGGGTGAGGACCTGCTCCACCTGCCCTACTTGCTGTAGTCGTAGAACCCGCGGCCGGTTTTCCTGCCCAGCCAGCCGGCTTCGACATATTTCCGCAGGAGAGGACAGGGCCGGTACTTGGAGTCGCCCAGCCCGGAGTGGAGTACTTCCATGATCGCGAGGCAGGTATCCAGGCCGATGAAATCGGCCAGGGTCAGGGGCCCCATCGGATGGTTCATGCCGAGTTTCATGATGGTGTCGATCGCTTCCGGTTCCGCCACGCCTTCATGGAGTGCGCAGATCGCCTCGTTGATCATCGGCATCAGGACCCGGTTGCTGATGAACCCGGGGAAGTCCCGGCACTCCACCGCCACCTTGCCCATCGCTTCGGCCAGTTTCTTCACCGTCTCACAGGTGCTGTCGGACGTCCCCAGCCCACGGATAACCTCCACCAGCTTCATTACAGGCACCGGATTCATGAAGTGCATGCCGATCACCTTGCCGGGACGTCCGGTAGCGGCGGCGATCCTTGTGACGGAGATCGACGATGTATTTGTGGCCAGAAGCGCCTCCGGACCGCAGATCGCATCCAGCCTGGAGAACAGGTCAAGCTTCACTTCGAGTTTCTCGACCACCGCTTCGACAACCAGCTGGCAGCCGGCCATCTCCTCGAGATCGGTTGTCCCTTCGATCCGGGCCAGGACCGCTTCCTTCTCTTCAGCGGTCATGCGGCCCTTGTCCACACCGCGCTGCAGGTTCTTGGCGATGGTGGCCAATCCCTTTTCCACAAAGCGGTCGTCCAGGTCCTGCAGGACCACCTTGAGCCCGGCCTGGGCCGCGACATGAGCGATCCCGTTCCCCATCTGTCCTGCACCGACGACACCGATTCTGCTGATCTTCATGGTCTGTGCTCCCTTCCGGTTATCGGATCACCTGGATCGCCATGGCCACCGCGTTTCCGCCGCCCAGGCAGAGTGCGGCGATCCCTTTGTCTTTGCCGTCGTCTTCAAGTGCATGGAGCAGTGTGGTCAGAACCCGTGCTCCCGACGCGCCGATCGGATGTCCCAGCGCCACGGCGCCGCCTCGAACATTATGTTTGGCCGGATCAATCCCCAGTTCTTTCCCCAGGGCGCACTGCTGGACGGCGAAGGCTTCGTTGAACTCGTAGTAATCGACGTCGGCATCCGTCCATCCGGTCTTCTCCCAGACCGACCGCACCGCCTTTTCCGGCGCCATCATCACCAGTTCCGGCGCCAGTCCGCTGGTGCTGTAGGCCACGATCTCCGCCCGCGGCTTGAGGCCCAGTTCCCTCGCCTTCTCCCGGGAGGCGACCAGCACGGCGGATGCACCGTCGTTCACCCCGGGGGCGTTGCCTGCGGTCACCGTACCGTCCTTCTTGAACGCAGGCCTCAGCTTCGCCAGTTTCTCGATGGAGGTATCGCCGCGGGGCGACTCGTCGGTGTCGAACCGGATCGGGTCCTTCTTGCGCTGGGGGACTTCCACCGGGACGATTTCCCGCTTGAACAGACCGGCTTTGATCGCCGCCACCGCCTTGCGATGGCTGTCGTACGCCCACTGGTCCTGCTCCTCCCGTCCGATAGCGTACCGTTCCGCCACCACCTCGCCGGTGTTGCCCATGTGGTAGTCGTTGTAGGCATCCCAAAGCCCGTCGTGGATCATGGAGTCCAGAACCTGCTGGTGGCCCATGCGAAAGCCGTTACGGGATGTCTTCATCAGGTAGGGTGCGTTGGACATCGATTCCATACCGCCGGCAACAACCAGATCGGCATCGCCGCACTTGATCGCCTGGGCCGCCAGCACCACCGCTTTCAGGCCGCTTCCGCAGACCTTGTTCAGGGTCATGGCCGCCACCGTGTCCGGGAACCCGGCCCCCAGGGCCGCCTGGCGCGCAGGGTTCTGGCCCAGCCCCGCCCCGACCACGTTGCCCATGACGACTTCGTCCACTTCCCCGGGATCGACCCCGACCCGTGAGGCGACCTCCGCCACGGTGATGGCGCCCAGGCGGGTTGCGGGAACAGGGGCCAAGGTTCCCAGGAACCGGCCGATCGGTGTGCGGACCGCGTTGACGATGACAGGGTTTTTCATAACATTCCTCCAGGAGAACGTGGATTGTAGTTCCCGGTGATGAGCCGCTCAAACCATCAACTGGACCGGATTAGCCCGGCGGCCATCCCATATCCCGGCCTCCCAACAGATGGAAGTGCAGGTGGAAGACGGTCTGCCCTGCGCTCTTGCCGCAGTTGTTCACCACCCGGTACCCACCGGAGATCCCTTCCTGCCTGGCGATCTCGCCGGCGGCCAGAAGAACCTGTCCCAGAACCGGGCCGTGCTCCGGTCCGGCCTGGTCCAGGGAGGCCAGGTGTACCCGGGGGATGATCAGGATGTGCACCGCAGCCTGGGGGTTCAGATCCCGGAACGCCACCAGGTGCTCGTCCTGGTAGACCGTATCCGACGGGATCTTCCCTGCGGCGATGCTGCAGAAAATGCAGTCGCTCATTTCACCCTCTCCACGGAGGCGCCCAGGGCCCCCAGCTTGACTTCCATCGGCTCGTAGCCCCGGTCCAGGTGGTACACCCGGTCGATGACGGTGACGCCGTCCGCCACCAGGCCGGCCAGCACCAGGCTGGCGGATGCCCGCAGATCGGTGGCCATGACCTGGGCGCCGGCCAGTGCGGCAGGCCCGGTAACCTCCGCGGTCTGGCCTTCGACGTTGATCCTGGCGCCCAGCCGCCGCAGCTCGCTGACATGCATGAAGCGGCTCTCGAAAATAGTTTCCGTGATCCTCGAGACCCCTCGGGCCTGGGTCGCAAGCGCCATGTATTGAGCCTGCATGTCGGTGGGAAAGCCGGGGTGGGGGGCGGTGGCCACGTCAACGGCCACCAGTTTTTCAGGCCGGGCGACCACGATGGAGGTCTCCCCAGCGGTCAGGGGGACGCCGGCCGACTCGAGGAGGGCCAGGACCGCCTTGAGGTCCTGCGGCCGGCAATCGGCCACTTCAAGCCGACGGCAGGCCAGGGCGCCTGCCATGAGGTAGGTAGCGGCTTCCACCCGGTCCGGGATCACGGTATGCTCGGCGCCGCCCAGCTCTCTGCGGCCGGTGATCCGGATCACCTCGGTACCGTCCCCGTCCACTTCCGCTCCCATCGCCCGGAGGAGGACCGCCAGGTCCACAACCTCAGGCTCCCGGGCGCAGTTTCTGAAAACGGATGTGCCCTCGGTCAGCGCCGCCGCCATCATCAGGTTCTCGGTGCCGGTGACCGTCACCAGGGGGAAGGTGTAATCGGCCGGTTTCAACCGTTTCGCCCGGGCCTCGACGTAGCCGTGCTCCAGGCGGACCTCGGCGCCCATGTTGGCCAGGGCGTCCAGGTGGATGTCGATCGGGCGTTCCCCGATGGCGCATCCACCGGGCATGGAAACCCGGGCCCGGCCGCAGCGGGCCAGGAGCGGGCCAAGCACCAGCACCGATGCCCGCATGGTCTTGACCAGATCGTAGGGCGCCTCGTGGGAGGCGATGGAACCGGCCTGTACCGTGACGCTGTCCCGGCTGCCGTTCTCCACCCGGGCGCCATGGTGTTCCAGCACCCGGAGCATGGTCCGGACGTCCCGCAACATCGGAACATTGGCGAAAGTGACCTCGCCCTCGGTGAGCAGCGCCGCCGCCAGAGCAGGCAGAGCGGCGTTCTTGGCGCCGGCGATCCGAACCGTACCCGCAAGCTCCCGTCCACCCCGAATTCTCAACTTGTCCATGGCGATCCCTCGATGGAAGCCGGCGAAACGCCGGACCCTGGATGATAGCACCCTGCTACAATGCGCCGCGGGAAGGTGAACCATGCTCGATCCGCATTTCGTTCGCGAAAACCTGGATGCCGTCGCACAGGCCATGAACAGCCGGGGCGAGTCCCTGTCCATGGAGCCGTTTCGGGAGATGGACCGCCGCCGCCGCGATCTACTCGGGGAAGTCGAGGCGCTCAAACGGCATCGCAACGAGAGCTCCAAGAAGATCGGCGGCCTGATGAAGGCCGGCGAAGACGCCGGGCCGTTACGCGAGGAGATGCGGCAGGTCGGAGAGCAGATCTCCGCCATCGAAAAGGACCTGGGCGGCATTGAAGCCGAACTCAGGGAGTTCATGCTGAAGGTTCCCAACATCCCCCACGAGACCACCCCGCAGGGGAAAACCGAGGAGGACAACCCGGTGATCCGGACCTGGGGCGAGCCCAGGGAGTTCCGCTTCGAGGCGAAGAACCACTGGGACATCGGCCCGGATCTCAAGATCCTGGATTTCGAACGGGCCGCCAAGCTGTCCGGCGCCCGGTTCTCCATCCTCATGGGGGACGGCGCCCGTCTCGAACGGGCCCTGATCCAGTTCATGCTGGACCTCCAGACCGGGGAGCACGGCTACACCGAGGTCCTGACTCCGTTTATGGTCAACGCCGCCGCCCTGACCGGCACCGGTCAATTGCCGAAGTTCGAGGCGGATCTTTTCAAAGTCTCCCCCGGCGACTTGTACATGATTCCCACCGCCGAGGTCCCGGTCACCAACATCCATGCCGGCGAGATCCTGGACGGCGACGAACTGCCGGTGCAGTACGCCGCATACACACCCTGCTTCCGGAGCGAAGCCGGCTCCTACGGCAAGGATGTCCGCGGGCTGATCCGCCAGCACCAGTTCAACAAAGTGGAACTGGTCTGGTTGACGAAACCGGAGGACTCCCAGGACGCCCTGGAGAGCCTGACCTCCCATGCGGAGGAAGTGCTGAAACGGCTCGAGATCCCGTACCGGGTCATCGCACTGTGCACCGGTGACATCGGGTTTTCCGCCGCCAAGACCTACGACGTGGAGGTCTGGCTGCCGGGACAGAAGGCGTACCGGGAGATCAGTTCCTGCTCCGACTGTTCCGATTTCCAGGCCAGGAGGGCCGGGATCCGGTACCGGGAGGAGAAAAAGGGCAAGCCCCGTTTCGTCCATACCCTGAACGGCTCCGGGCTGGCGGTGGGCCGCACCCTGGTGGCGGTCCTGGAGAACTACCAGCAACAGGACGGCTCGGTGGTGATCCCCGAGGCGCTGAGGCCGTACATGGACGGCAAGACGAAGATGGAACGCTGACCTGGAAGGGTGACCGAGTGGTTTAAGGTACCGGTCTTGAAAACCGGCGAACGAAAGTTCCGTGGGTTCGAATCCCACCCCTTCCGCCAATCAGGGGCGTCCCGTGGTTGAAACTCCCGGCGGGTGCGCTACAATCCACCGGTTCACGGCACGAAATGGAGAGATGGCCGAGTGGCTGAAGGCGGCAGTTTGCTAAACTGTTGAAGGGTTTAATGCTCTTCCGGGGGTTCGAATCCCCCTCTCTCCGCCACCTCGCTCCGTACGCCGGAGAATCGAACATGAATGTCCAATCCCAGGTCCGGGTCCGGTTCGCACCCAGTCCCACCGGCCACCTCCACGTCGGCGGCGCCCGCAGCGCCATCTTCAACTGGCTGTACGCCCGGAACCGGTCCGGCGTGTTCATACTCCGCATCGAAGACACCGACCGGGAACGTTCGTCGGAAACGATGGTCCAGGGCATCCTGGAAGGCATGGCGTGGCTCGGGATCGGACCGGATGAAGGGCCGCACTTTCAGTCCCGTGCACAGAGCCTGCACGTCGAAAACGCCCGCAAGCTGCTGGACGAGGGCAAGGCGTACCGGTGCTACTGCACCACCGAAGAGCTCAAGGAGCATCGGACCAGGACGGCCGGATCCGGGAAGCCCGGCCCGACCTGTCCCGGCGGTTGCCGCTCCCTGGTGGAACCGGATGACGGCCGGCCGTTCGCCGTTCGGTTCGCCGTGCCGCCGGGGGAGATAGCCTGGGACGACCTGATCCACGGCGACACCCGGTTCGACGGCGAGACCCTGGAGGATTTCGTCATCCTCCGTTCCGACGGAACCCCGACCTACATGCTGTCCGTCGTCTCCGACGACGCCTCCCAGCGCATTACCGACGTCATCCGGGGCGACGACCATATCTCCAATACGCCGAAACAGATCCTGCTCTACCAGGCGCTGGCCTACCCGGTGCCCCGCTTCGGCCACATGCCGCTTATCCTGGGAGAGGACAAGAAACGGCTGTCCAAACGCCACGGCGCCGTGTCGGTGCTGCAGTACCGGGACGAGGGCTTTCTTCCCGAGGCGATGTTCAACTTCCTTGCCCTCCTGGGCTGGTCCCCCGGGGACGACCGCCAGCAGATCGACCGCAGCACCCTGGTCAGCGAGTTCAGCCTGTCAGGCATCGGCAAGGCCGGCGCCGTATTCGACCGGGCCAAACTGGAGTGGCTCAACGGCCGATACGTCAACGACCTCACCCTCCACGATTTCGAGACGGCGGTCCAGCCCGGCCTCGAAGCCGCCGGACTGTGGTCCGACGACCTCAGGACCGGACGTAAAGATTGGTTCCGCAAACTGCTCCTGATCCTCCAGCCCCGTTGCCGCACCCTGGCGGACTTCCCGGCACAGGCCGTCCGTATGCTGGATCCGGCGGATGATTTCGACTACGACGAAAAGGCGGCCCGGAAACACCTCAAAGGCGACCTGCTCCGGGACAACATGGTGGAACTGGCCGGCCGGCTTGAGGTTCTGGAGAACTGGCGGCCGGACCTGCTGGAGATGGTGTTCCGCACCCTGGCGGAAGAGCGGGACATATCCGCCGGTAAATTGATCCACCCGGTACGGCTGGCAGTCACCGGAAGCGGCAGCAGCCCGGGCCTGTTCGAGGTTCTGGAACTGCTGGGCAGGGACCGGACCCTGACCCGGTTGGAGCGCCTGGTCGAATTGTTGACGAAACGGCCCGCTCCGCTATAATTTCCGCTCGTTTCCGGCAGTGCTGGGGTGTAGTCCAATGGTAGGACATGCGGCTCTGGACCGTAGGATCGGGGTTCGAATCCCTGCACCCCAGCCATATCGTCGTCCTGCGGGTTCGCCACCGGAGAAATCATGAGCGCGAAGACAGCCCTGGTCACCGGTGCCGTCGGCGAAATGGGCCACCAGTTGCTCCCGGCCCTGGCGACTGCCGGCTACGAGATCGTAGCCTTGGACCTTGCCGTCCTCCCGGCCGAACTGATCCGGTACTGCAAGGAGTCGGTGGAGACCAGCATCACCGAAACCGGGCGGGTGCGGGGGCTTCTCGAACGGCACCGCCCCGAACTCGTCTTCCATCTCGCTGCCCTGCTGTCCGCCAGCGCCGAGAGAAAGCCGTCGCTGGCCCATAAGGTCAACGTCGGCGGGACGGTGGCGCTGATCCAACTCTGCCAGGAACAGGCCCGAGCAACCGGTCGGTCCGTGCGGTTCATGTTCCCCAGCAGCATTGCGGTCTACGGCCTGCCTGATCAAGCCACCAAGGAAGCAGCCGGAGAGGTCCGGGAGCACCAATGGACCCAGCCCACCGGTATGTACGGTTGCAACAAGCTCTATTGTGAGCTGCTCGGTACCTATTACTCCACCCATGCACTGCACCAGGGCGATTCCGGCATCGACTTCCGGGCGATCCGTTTTCCAGGGTTGATCAGCGCCGAAACCGTCCCCAACGGCGGCACCAGCGACTACGGTCCGGAAATGATCCACGCCGCGGCCCGCTCCCTGGCGTATTCGTGCTTCGTGCGGGAGGACTCGCGGCTGCCGTTCATGACCATGCCCGACGCGGTGGATGGGTTCATGAAACTCGCTTGCGCCGACGAGCGCTCCCTCTCGACCAGGGTCTACAACATCAAGGCGTTCAGCCCCACCGCAGGCCAGTTTCGGGACAAGGTGCTGGAGTACTTTCCCAGGGCCGATATCCGGTTCGAACCGGTAGCCGCCAGGCAGATGATCGTGGATTCCTGGCCGGCAGACGTGAACGATGACCGGGCCCGGACCGACTGGGGGCTCAACCCGCAACACGATTTCGACAGTACTATGGGAGACTATGTCGTCCCTGCCCTGAGGAAGCGATACCTGGCCGGGGACTGATCCCTCCACAGGATTTCAACAGGTTGTCCGCAGTGTTAGAGCTTCCAGTGCTCCAGGTTCCGCTCCAGGCCGGCGATCTCGTCATCAGGCTCGCCGCCATGGATTCTGCGGCCGACCCAGATCAACAGGAACATGACCGAGTAGAACACGATCCCGAGAAGCGCCACCACCCAGGACGGGATCACACCGGTGGCCATCCGCCCCCAGATGACTTCGGGATTGAATGATATGGCGGGATGGAGAGCCAGCTTCAGCACCCAGGCGCCGAGAACGATCAGGAAGATGAACACGTAGTTGCGGCGCAGGCGGAACCCGATCGCCTCCCAGTAACTGGTCTTGTATTTCGGCAGGTCCAGGTCCATCGCCACCATCTCCCGCCATGAAACCATCGGCGATTCCAGTTGCCGGGTGACGATGGGGATCAGGAAATTCTCCTCCAGCATCCTGACCCTGGCGCGGTAAACCTCGAAGTAGCGATACCTTCTGGCCTCGATGTTCAGGAACGACATGATGATCAGGTTGGTGAGGAGCACGACTATGTGCGGAATCGTCGGGTTGGTGAACACGAACGACAGCATGCCCGCCGAAGCCAGGATCGTCCAGTTGGTGGTGGCGTCTGTGCGCATGCGCCAGCTGATGGAGCGATGAATTTCCCCCCGGTAGAAGTGCACCATAACGCTGATGTATTCCTGCCGCGTCAAGGGAAAGTCCTCGAACCGCGAGGACCGCTTGAGGGCAGGCGGCATCTGGGGCGGCTGATTCTTCATGCCGCCATTGTACACATCAATGCTTCGAAGAGAGAGCCTTTCCGAGCACATGTCGGACCGTTTCCACCTGCAACGGCTTCACCAGAATTCCGTTGGGCAGACCGTTGAGGAACGCCAGGGTCGCATCGCTGGCCATGTCACCGGTAGCGAACACGAATCGCCGGATCATTTCCGGCATTTCCTCCGCCACCCGCTCATACAGTTCCTGGCCGTCCATCCGCGGCATCCGCAAATCGGCCACTACCAGGTCGAATTCACCGCACACCAGTTGCTCCCAGGCTTCCCGACCGTCCGCAGCCCGGGTGACGCAGGCGCCGTCCCCTTCCAGCACCCGGGTAAACAGTTCCAGCACCAGCGGTTCATCTTCAGCCACCAGGATCCGGCGGCCTGCGAAGCAACTGGACGAAGAACCTTCAATTGCGGCAGATTCCCCATCGACCCGCTGCGGCATCGCGGTTACCGGCAGGGACAGGACAAAACAGGCCCCACCACCTGGAGGGTCCGGTTTCAGCTCCAGACTGCCGTCGTGATCCCTGACAATCCCGAACGATACCGACAGTCCGAGACCGGTCCCCTGCCCGATGCCCTTGGTGGTAAAGAACGGATCGAACACCCGTTTGCGCGACTCTCTCGGGATGCCTGATCCGTTGTCCCGAACTTCCAGGTGAATCGAGCCGTTTTCCTGCCACGTCCGTATTTTCAATAACCCTTCCCGCTCCAGTCCGACCACGGCGTGCTCGGCGTTGGCCAGCAGATTCATGACGACCTGCTCGATCTGCTGAAAATCGAACAGCGTGGATGGGAGATCCGGTGCCAGGTCGGTCTCCAGCCTGGCCCGGGCCGCACGGAGGTTGTAGGAGCGCAGGTCGAGAACCCGCCGCACACAGGTGTTCAGGTCCGAGAACTTCTTCTCGGCATTGTTCTCCCTGGCAAACCCAAGGAGGTTCTGGACGATCTTCTTGCAGCGCCGCGCCGAATCCACGACCCGGGTCAAATCACGGAGGAGGTCGGGATTTTCAGCGCTCTTTCTCGCCAGCTCCGAGTAACCGAGCACCGAACTCAGCGGGTTGTTCAATTCGTGGGCCACGCCGGCGACAACCTCCCCGAGGGTTGACAACCGCTCGGCCTGGGCCAGGCTGCGTTCCACCCGGTTCAGGTGAGTGACGTCGCGGCCGATCCAGACCCGCCCTGCTCCGGTCAGGGGGGCGCTGACCAGGCTCAGGTCCCGGGGTTCGCCGCTGCTGTCTTCGAAGGTGATATCGGCTTCCAGAACGCCCCGCTCTCCTGACGCGGAGGCCAGGGAGGGCGCATTCAGAACCTCGGCCAGACTTCTGCCCCGGGCGCCCTCCTCGGTCAAGTCGGTTGCGGATGCGGCGGCGCCGTTGAACTCGATGATGATCCCCGAAGCGTCGGTAGCAACGATCATGTCCGGGCTGCAATCCAGCAGGCGGCGCAGTTTTTCACCGGTCGCCTTGTGCAGCAGGGATTCGTTGCGAACTTCCTCGTACAGCATCGCATTCTTGAGCGCGTTGGCCGACGCACCGGCCGCCGCCTTGCAGAACCGGATCTCTTCCTCTGTAAACGGTCTCTCACGGCCGGCACGAAGGTACAGGGTTCCCAGGACCTCACCGCCGAATATCAGCGGCAGGATCAACATGGTACGGTAGCCCTTCTCCTGCAGCACTGCCCGGACATCTTCCACGATCGGGTCTTCGGCTGTGTCCCTGACGATTACGGTTTCGCCGGTGACGATCGCCTCCCGCAGTTCCGGGTATTCGTTCATGTTGATCTTCAGCATATCGGCGTTCGGATCCTGATCCGAAGCAACCACGAACCCCATGGACTGCCGGTCGTCACACAGCAAGATGGAGCAATTGGACGTCTCCACCATCCCTCCGACTTCACGTACCACCCGCTGCATGACGGTTTTCGTTTCAAGGCTGGAGGAGATGGCGTCGGTGATCTGGAGAAGCGCCTTGAGCTGGCGGCCCTCGCGGCCGGCGAGGGTTACCGCCCGTGCAGTCCGGTTCATACTGCGCAGGGCGAGAAGGAAGTAGTAACCGGCGGCAAGCAAAAACAGGATCCGGGCCGCCTGGGCCGAACCGGCGTTGCCGACGCCGATTCCGGAGTTGACCGCCATGAACAGGCCGGCGGCAGCCAGGCCGCCCATGGCCCAGCCGGGAGACTCGGCAGTCATCACCGCTACCAGCGATCCCAGGAAAAACGTCGCAAGGAGAACCGGCTCACCGGGAAGAAGCACCAGGATGCTCAGGGCGACAAGCACCGTGTCGAAGAAAAGCAGGCTCCAATGGAACCGGGGGCCGGCGGCAAGCCGGACCGGCAGGAGGTGGACCACCACCGCCCCGGCCAGCAGGACCATGGTAAACAGGGCGCTTGCAAAGCCGTTGACTTCGGATCGGGAGGCCAGGAAGGCTGCGGACATCAGGAAGGTCCAGCGGACCAGGGCATGGATTCCAAGGCGCATCAGGTCTGACCTCAGCCGCACATATCTGCACAGTTACAAATATGTATGCAACATGAAGTCAATATATGTTCGGCGCCGCGAAGGTCAAGGAACGGAAGATGCTGCAATTTCCGCCGCTTTCGCCTGCCGGCTGCGGCTCTCGGCGACGTCCCCCCGTGATCGGGAAATCCGCGCCAGATCGATCCAGGCAGCTGCCAGTTGGCGCTGGTTCAACCGCCCTGGTGTCGTCACCAGGTCCAGGAGATCCTGCTCCGCCCCGTCCATGTCCCGGATCCCGAGGCGGGCCCGGGCACGGCCATACAGGCCCCGGACCGAGCCGGGATCGACGGACAGCACCAGATCGAACAGGGAGATCGCTTCCCGGTGCCGCCCCGAGGTCAGCGCCGATTCGGCCAGGTCCCTGACGCCGGAAGCGGCTCGCTGTATCAGGATCTCGGCGGTTTCATCCTGGCCCGCCTCCCGTGAGAGTGCTGCAGCCTCCCGGAACCGGTCCAGCGCCTGATCCGGGCTGCCGTGCTGAAGCAGAAATTCCCCGCTCCCGGCCAGCACCACCGCAACGACACCGGAGACCGCCTCCCGGATGGAGCGATCTGCATCGGCCTCGGCCCACGCCTCCGCCTCCGCCGCCTTGAACCCGTCGCCGGCCTCGGCGATACGACCCAAACGCCAGAGACTCTCTGCACGATGCATGAGGTAGAGCGCCTTGATCCCCCTGGAATCCAGTCCGGACTCATCCGTCAGGGTGTCGGATGTGGTCTCGACGATCTCCCGGTGCAACGCTTGCGCTCCCTCCCCATCCCCGGCCGCAGTCAATTCAACCGCCCTGGCCGCCAAGGCCGGCACCAGGCGGAACCTGACAGCACGGTGACCCGGATGGTCCAGGTCCGCAGCACGAAGGATTTCCAGGGCGTGAGCCGACTCGCCCCGACGCTGGAAAATCGCCGCCCGGGTCAGGCGGGCCGGAAGATATTGCGGCCGGAAGGACAGGCATCGGTCCACCGCTGTGAGGGCACCGGCGGTATCACCCTCCTCCAGCCGCTCCACCGCAAGGTTGTACCAGGCCAGAAAGCTCTCGGGATGATCCCGTACTGTCGCTTCGAACAGGGACTTATCGTCCTTCCAGTCCGGCACCCGGGCCAGGCTTCGGACTCCCAATGGAAGAAGCACAATCAAACCGAGGGACAGGGTAGCGGCGGTCTTGAAGCGCCCGGAAGCGAACCGACCGGCCAGCAGGGCCAATGCCGATCCGACCAGCGCTGCAATGCCGACCATCGGCAGATACAGAACCCGCTCGGCCATCAGAGACGGGGTGGCGAACAGCAGTCCGGAAACCAGCAAGTAGGTGCCGGCGAAGGCGACGGCACCGAAGGCGGCGGCCGGATTCCTGCGCATCAGCCAGGCCGTCACGGTGAGCAGCACGAGGACGATCGCCGCCGGCACCAGGAAGGCGGCCGAACCTGCTGTCTCTACCGGTGGAACGATCTCGCTGTTGTACTCAATGGTCAGGGTCCTGGGATATACCAGGAGGACAAGGTAGCGCCCGAGAACGTCGATGGCGGTGAGGATCCGCGTTCCGGCACCCATCGCCGCCATCGGGTTCGGCAGAACGCCGGCGCTCTCCCCGGCCCCTCCGAGGAGCCGCCCCAGCACCAGGTAACGGGCCGCCAGGTACGGCGCCAGTAAAAGCAACGCCGGGCCGCCGCGCCTGATGAACCGGCTCAATGCCTCCCTACCGGCCTGTCGGAAACTACGGCCGCCGGCCAGGCCGGCCGCCAGTCCCGCGCCCAGCAGAACAGCCGGGAACGTGACCGCCATTTCCTTGGCCAGCAACGCTCCGGCGATCGCCAGCAGAAACAGCCCGTACCGCAGCCGACGTCCTCGGAACCGGCCAGCATACAAAACGCTCGCCGTCAGCAGCAGGCAGGTGGCCAGCAGATCGGTGCGACCGGATATCCAGAGCACCGCTTCGCTTTGAACAGGATGGACAAGGAATAGAGCCGCCGCCATGGCGGCGGGGGCGAGGGCGGCGAAGCGGCGCAGCAGATGGTAGAGCAGGAACCCGTTCAGGGCGTGGAGCAGCAGGTTCGTCAGGTGGAACAGCCAGGGGGCCCCGCCTGAAAGGCTGCGGTCGAGTGCCAGAGTCCAGGTGACCAGGGGACGGTAGTAACCGTACTCCACCTCCCAGCGAGAGAAGAATTCGGAAGAGAGATGAACCGCAGGGTTCAAAGTCCGTACCACCGGATTGCGCTGGACGATGTGGTGGTCGTCCCAGACAAAACCACCCGCGATACCGGTGCCGAAGCAGACAAGGACCAGCAAAAGGCAGAACAGGCCGACCAGGCCGCTTTCTCGCTTGGTATCGGTCACGTCGGGCAGCCTAGACCGCCGTTTCTCAGGAAGTCAAGCCGGGGCATGACCTACCCTTGACAATCCGTCATGATTTATCAAGAATCTTGGCCGTGGCGCTATCGTCTAGTGGTTAGGACGGGTGGTTCTCAGCCATCAAACCGGGGTTCGATTCCCCGTAGCGCTACCATCGCCTATTCCGGCTCAGCCGGCCCCGGCACCACACAGGGCAGTATGTCGAAGATCTCGGGGAACCGTTTCTCCGGACAGATGCGCTGCAGGATGCTGAGTACATTCCGCCGCACGTCCTCCACCCGGTCGGTGGTCATCCGCTCCTCCACAATCTTGCCCACGTATTGGTCGACCCCCAGCGTGCAGATCATGAGAAAAGAGGAATCCTCTCTGGAAACGTATTGGCGGTCCGATCCTTCCAGCGCCTCAATCTCACGCTTCAGGCTGGTATCCATCTTGAATCCGATGAAAATCGGGGATCGGTCGGTCAGTTCCACGGGAGCCCCACTCCTTCACCCTGTGCGCTTGAAGGCCACCGGGTCAGATTACAGGCAGGGACCACGAAGTCAAGCCTTGTCCAGGATCGCCAGCACTTCGCCGGTCTTGGCCTCCATGAGGCGGCGGTCGCCGCGGGATTCCACATTCAGGCGGATCAGCGGCTCGGTATTGGATTTTCGCAGATTGAACCTCCAATCAGGAAAATCAAACCCGATTCCGTCGGTTTCGTCCACCAGCAAAGCCTCCGGAGCGTAGCGCTCCCGGATCCTGGCGATAGCACCATCGGGATCGCCCAGGCGGCGGTTGATCTCGCCGCTGGCAGGGAACCGTTCCATCCGCTCCCCGACCAGTTCGCTAAGGGGCAGGCGTTTGCGGCTCATGATCTCCGCAACCATGAGCCACGGGATCATGCCGCTGTCGCAATAGGAAAACTGCC
>CALZKF010000017.1 GCA_945787955.1 uncultured Acidobacteriota bacterium
GCGGAGGCCGCCGGAATCCTTCCGGGAGACCGGATTCTGGAGATTGAAGGACGGGACGCCATCGATCCCCAGGTCGAGTTCGAGGAGATCCTGATGGCTCCCGATTCGATCCGCACCGTCCTCATCGAGCGTGACGGCGGAGAACTGACGGTGAGCCTCGGGACCGGTGCCGATGAACGGTTCCACATGGGGTTCCCCGGCTGGGAGCTCAGGACCAGCGGGTCCGGTGAGCCGACCAGAATCGGGGCTGTAGTGCAAGGGACCCCTGCCGACCTTGCCGGACTGGCGCCGGGAGACCTGATCGTCGGAGCGGACGACCAGGAGCCGATCGGGGAAGTCGCCCTGAGAGCTCTGCTTTCCCTGAATCCCGGCCGGCCGGTGATCCTCACCATCGAAAGGGAGGGCGTACGTTTCCCGGTTACCGTGACCCCGTTGGACGAAAACGGCAAGGGCAAAATCGGTGTAACGCTCTACACGCTGATCCCCAAACAACCGCTGGGGGCGGGACAGGCAGCTGCAGCGGCGGTTCGCGTGAACATCGAGCGCTCGTCCACGCTGTTTTTCGTCCTGAAGAAACTGTTCAGCGGGCAACTCTCCATCCGCGCATTCTCCGGCCCACTTGAGATCGCCCAGTTTTCCAGGTTTGCCGTTCGGTCCGGGCTTGAAACCTTCCTGACTTTCCTGGCCTTCATCAGTCTTCAGCTGGGAATCCTCAATCTGCTTCCGATACCGATCCTGGACGGCGGCCACATCCTGATACTGGCGGTGGAGTCCCTCATGGGCAGGGATCTATCCGAACAGTTCAAGGAGCGTGCGATGCAGGCCGGAATGGTGTTGCTGCTGACGTTCTTCGGCGCGGTCCTGACATTCGATATCATCAAGACACGCCTGATCGACGTTCTGAAGTCTCTGTTCTGATCCCTGTCCGGATGCGGTCGGTACCGTTTACGATTCCGGTCGTCTTCCCCAGAACAACTCCCGCGTTCGCTGGCGATGCCGTGGCACACCGGTTGCAATCCTGTCCCGCTACCTAAGAACCCTTCCGGATCCGAAGCCGGCTCCACGGCGGGGCCGGCTGGCGGGAGGGCAGCAGGTGGCGACGGCCACCGGGAGGATTGCGATGAACGGACTCCGGACGAAACCGATACTGAACGCCCTGGCCTGCCTGGCCCTGGTCGCCATGCTGGGCGCGGCGGCACCGACGGCGGCGCTTGCGGCGGCCAAGAGCGACAACGGCGATACCGCACCGGTCGACCTGAACTCGGCCACCCGGGAGCAGTTGATGCAGGTCAAGGGGATCGGTCCTGCCCTGGCCGACCGCATCGTCGAATTCAGGAAGGAGCACGGCCCGTTCCGGCGGGTGGAGGACATCCTGAAGGTTCGGGGCGTCGGTGAAAAATCCCTGGCCAAGCTCAGACCGTTCCTGAAGGTCGGCAAGTCCGGATCCTGACAGGTCCGGAGGCACCCCGGGGACCCGACAGGGTCTCCGGGGCGTCCGGTCCCCAGCCTCTCGGAACGGACAGCAATGGCTACGACGCGAGGATTCGGCATGGCCGAGATGCTGGTGGTGCTGGCCCTGACGGCCATCGCTCTGGCGGTGGCCTTGCCCGCCGCCGCCAACCTGCGTGCCGACGGCCGGTGCGCCGCCGGGGCACGTTACATGGTCGGCACTTTCAGGAAACTGCGTTCCCAGAGTGTGGCTCTCAGAAAGCACCGCGGTGTGTATTTCTTCAGGCAGAACGGTGGCTGGGTGTTCAGCACCGTGGAAGACGGCAACGGCAACGGTCTCCGCACGGCGGAAGTTCGCTCCGGCACCGACCCGGTTCTGGAAGGTCCGATCCGTCTCGAGGACATGCTCGGAACGGTCCGCCCGGGATTTCCGTTCGCCGCGGTCCGGCAACTCCCTCCCCGATCCGGGTTCCTGGCCGATCTGGACGATCCGGTGAAGTTCGGACGGTCCGATATCATCTCCTTCAGTCCACTGGGGAGGTCTTCAAGCGGGACGCTGTATCTCACCGACGGAGTCGACCGGTTGTACGCGGTGGTGCTTTATGGTCCCAGTACGAGAATGCGTGTCTGGCGATACCGGCGTTCGGACCGGCGATGGGAGATGCGTTGAGACCGGGGGCGACGGCAGAAGGGAAACTGTTCCGGTCGGTGGACCGCTTCACCATGGAGGCATTCAAGGCGGCCCGCTCCATCGACAGGCTGGAAGGCAGCGATCTGGCACGGGAAATACGCAGGCTCTGTTCCGCCTCAGGCGGCGCACTGGTGGCCGCTTCGTCCATGACGCGAGGTGGTGATGAGGAAAGCCGGTTGCTTGCTTCCACCCGATCCTGGCTCATGGAGGCCCGGTATTACCTTTACCTGGCCAGACGCCTCGGTTTTCTGGAGCATCGCCGCTACCGGCAGTTGACGGCGATTCAGGACGTTGCCGTCAGGGAGGTGGAGGCGTTTATCCGGTGCGGTTCCTCATGATCGATGCTAGCCTTAAGGTCTGAGGCGACGAGGTATCTCATAAGGAGAGAGCGGCTTGGGCTCCATCCTGTTTTCGCTGTCCCTGGCAGCCTGCACCGTAGGGATCGTGCTGACGATCCTGACCACGATGAACCGTTCAACGGCGGCCAGGATCGGCTCGACTATCGCCCTGGCGGTTGCCGCGGTGCTCCAACTGGCGGCGATCGTCCTCCATGCCCGGTCCACCGGCCGGCTGCCCATGGGAAACCTTGCCGATTTTCTCATGGCCCTCGGCTGGCTGGTGCTGGTCGGTTACCTTTTGGTCAACGCCCGGTGGAAAGTCCCCGCCCTGGGGATGGTGCTGCCGCCCATGGCGTTTTTCCTGTCGGTCCTGGGGGTCGTTCTGCCCCAGAAGCACAGTGTCACCGAGCCGGTGATGGCCAGCAAGGGCATCCTGCTGTTCCACACCTCCCTGTCGACTCTCGGCATGGCCGCTTTCTTCGTTGCCGCCGCCATGAGCCTGGTCTGCATCCTGCAAGACAGGGCGCTGAAACGCAAGCAGACCACTACCTGGTTGCGCCGGCTGCCCTCGCTGCACAAGGCCGACCGGGCGGGGCTGGAAGCGCTGGTCTGGGGTTTTCCGTTATTCACAGTCGGCATCGCCACCGGGATCGGCCTGTTGGCCATGGACCACGACAACGTCAAGCTCGCCATCACCAAACCGTTGTTCCCGCTCCTGGCCTGGACGATCTTTGCCGTGGTGCTGGGCGCCAGGCTGGCGAGAGGGTTCCGTGGCCGCAAGGCGGCGTATTTGACCATTACAGGGTTCATACTCGGGCTGTTGACCGTTATCGGGATCAACCTCTGACATGATCACCTTGATAGGAGTCAGCCATCAGAGCGCCCCGGTCTCCCTCCGGGAGAAGATGGCGTACCAGGACCAGGATCTGGCCGCCGGCCTGAAGGAACTCACCTCCCGAAACAGAATCACCGAAGCGTTCATCCTGTCGACCTGCAATCGTGTGGAGATCCTGGCGCTGTGCGAAGGGGACCGTGGGATCGACTGCGTTCGTTCCTACCTGCAGGAGGCCGGCCGGATCACCTCGGAGGAACTGGACCGTTACAGCTACCAGTACCATGATGCCGACGCGGTTCGCCACGTGTTCCGGGTGGCCAGCGGCCTGGAATCGATGGTTCTGGGTGAACCCCAGATCCTGGGGCAGCTCAAGGCTTCGTATGCTGCGGCCCGGGAAACCGGGACAGTCGGCTCCGTTCTGGACCGCCTGCTGCGAAACGCTCTGTCCGGAGCGAAAAAGATCCGGACCGAGACCGGTATCGCCAGGCATCCGGTCTCCATTGCTTCGGCGGCCGTGGAACTCGCCCGCAAGATATTCGGCGCTCTGGACGGCCAGTCGGCGCTGCTCCTGGGCGCAGGACAGATGAGTGAACTGGTGGCGACCCATCTCCGGAGCCATGGAGTCGAGCGGATCATTGTCTCCAGCAGGACGTACACCCGGGCCGCCGACCTTGCCGAGAAATTCGAGGGCACGGCCTGTAACTGGGACGGGGCGATTTCGTGGCTGGAATCGGTGGATATCGTGGTCAGCGGCACCGCCGCTCCGGGGATCATCCTGGAAAAGGAAACCGTGCGCCAGGCGATCCGCGCCCGGCGCAACCGGCCGTTGTTCCTCATCGATATCGCCGTCCCGAGGGATGTGGACCCTGCCGTCAACCAGTTGGACAACGTCTACCTGTACGACGTGGACGATCTGGAAGGGGTTGTGGAGGAGAACCTCCACGAGCGCCGCAAGTCGGCGGAAGCGGCCAAGCGTTACATCGAGGAGGAGGTCGCGGTCTTCGAGCGCTGGCTGGATTCCCTGAAGGTCTCTCCGGCACTGGTGGATCTGAGAGAAAAACTCCACGGGGTCGGCGCCAGGGAATACGCCCGGTTCCGCAGTAAACTCGGGCCGTTGACTTCCGAACAGGAATTGCAGGTGCATAATCTGCTGCGCTCGGTGGTTCAGAAGATCCTTCACCCGCCGATCCGATACCTGAAGGATGCGGCGGTACGGGGCGAGGCGGTGGACGCCGTGGCCCGGTACCGGGATATTTTCGATATCCAGCCCGCCGGGGCAGCCGGAGAAGCCGATGAGACCGATGAGACCGGGAAAGCCGGTCCCACCCATCTGGTGGAAGGCGGCAAGGAGCCCCAATCTTGAAAAAGCTCGTACTGGGAACCCGCGGGTCCGCTTTGGCCCTGTGGCAGGCAAGACATGTTGCGGCGGAACTCCGCAAGGCGCACTCCGGTCTCGAGGTCGAAGAGCAGATCATCCAGACGGAAGGGGACCGGAACATGAAGGTGCTGGGAGCCACCAGCGCACGGGGTGTGTTCGTCCGTGAGATCGAACAAGCCTTGCTGTCCGGCCGAATCGACCTGGCAGTGCACAGTTTGAAGGACCTTCCTACCGCACAGCCCGCAGGATTGCATCTTGCGGCGGTGAGCGATCGTCACGATCCGCGGGATGCAATCATGTCGGAGCAGGGCTTCGACCTGGACTCGCTTCCCCGGGGAGCGGTGCTGGGCACCGGCAGCTTCCGTCGCCGGACCCAGTTGCTCAACCTGCGCCCGGACCTGGTGATCCGGCCGGTGCGGGGGAACCTTCAGACTAGGATCCGGAAGTTGGGCGAAAAACGATACGACGCCCTGGTCCTGGCTCTGGCCGGTGTACAGCGGCTGGGAATGGACCAGATCCCGATCCATGCGATCCCCGAGGAACGCTGCCTGCCGGCTGTGGGTCAGGGCATCCTGGGCCTGGAAACGCGGGTCGACGACCGGCAGGCCACCGAATTCGTCCAGGTCCTGGAACACGGCCCCACCCGCAAGGTGGTTCGGGCCGAACGCTCCTTCCTGCACCACCTGGGCGGAGGCTGCCTTGCTCCGGCCACCGGATTTGCCACCTGGGAGGGCGACCGGCTCCTGGTACGTGCGGTAGTCGGTGATCCGGACGGCCGTAAGGTTATTCGTGACCAGGAGACCGGTCCGCCGGAAGACGCCGATGGCCTGGGACGCCGTCTCGCCCGGCGGATGCTGCAGGCCGGCGCGGCGCGGATGCTGGAGCAGGCCCGCCAGGCCGCCGAGGAAGCGGAGCCACCGGCGCCCTCATGAGCGTGGCGTCCAACCTGCTGTCCGGCCGCCGGATCCTGGTGACGCGCCCGAGAGAACGAGGCGAGGCGCTGCTGGAGCAGGTGGCCGCTGCCGGAGGGCAGATCGTGCATCGACCTGCGATCAGGTTCGAAGCGCCGCAAGACCCTGCAGCGGCGGACCGGGCGGTCCGTGAATTGGCGAGCTTTGACTGGCTGGTGCTTACCAGCCCGACCGGCGTACGGTTCTTCCTCCAACGGCTCCATGAATCCGGTGCCGGGCCGGTTCCCGCGACGATGCGGATGGCGGTGGTCGGCCCCGGCACGGCCAACGCCGTTCGCCAGGCCGGGTACCGGCCGGACCTGGTCCCCGCATGTTCCGATGCCGACGGCCTGGCTATGGAAATGGTTGCGGAAAAAATTGAAGGCAGCAAGGTATTGTGGGTTCGACCGGAGGAGGCCAGACCTGCTTTGCGATCCGCCCTGGAGGCGGCAGGCGCAGAGGTCACGGCGGCGATATTCTACCGTACGGTCCCCGATTCCGATTGTCACGGAATCGCCGCCGATCTGGCGGCGGGCCGTTATCACGGTGTTCTCTTTACCTCGCCGTCCACCTTCCGTGCGGTATTTGATGCGCTCCGGCCGGAAGAGATCGAAAGCTTCCGGCAGGTGGTCAAAGTCGCAATCGGCAAGGTCACCGGCGACGCCATGGTCCAGGCCGGTTGCCCCGCGCAGGCCATGGCCCGGGAGCCGACGGCGGATGGCGTCGCCGAGGCGTTCGAAGCCGCTTTTCGCTCCGCCCCGCTGTGCTAATATCGCCCTTCGCCTTTTCCTCATCACCCGGCTGAGGTCCGATGGATACCAAGAAAACTCCGGTCCATGAAGCCCACGTCAAGGCAGGCGCCCGCATGGTGCCTTTCGCCGGGTACTCCATGCCGGTGCAATACACCGGAATCGTGGACGAGCATATGGCGGTCAGGACCCGGGCCGGCCTGTTCGACGTCAGCCACATGGGCGAGTTTTTCGTGGAGGGGCCGGGAGCGCTGGATTACCTGCAGCATCTGACCTGTAACAATGTCGCGCAGCTTGAGGTCGGCAGGGCGCACTACACCGGCCTGATGTTGCCGAACGGCGCGTTCGTGGACGATATGCTGATCTACCGCCTTGGCGACAACCGTTACCTCGCAGTGGTCAACGCAGCCAACCTGGACAAAGACCGCAACTGGTTTATGGAACACACCCGGGGCTTCGACGTCCAGGTCGAGGATCTCAGCGCCGCTTATGGCCAGCTGGCGCTGCAGGGGCCCCAGGCGTCGGCGATTTTGAAGGAACTCACAGCGGCCGACCTTGCGGCACTGCGGTATTACTCGTTTGTTGAAACCGAGGTGGACGGCACCCGTTGCATCGTATCCCGGACCGGCTACACCGGTGAGGACGGCTATGAGCTCTATGCCCCGGCGAAGGCAACCGCTGGATTATGGGACGCCGTGCTGGGGGCCGGAGCGCCTTTCGGACTGGTCCCGGCAGGGCTGGGGGCCAGGGATACCTTGCGCCTTGAAGCGTCCATGGCGCTGTACGGCAACGACATCGACGATACCACCACAGCCCTCGAGGCCGGTTTGGGCTGGATCGTGAAGATGAAGAAAGGGGACTTCATCGGACGGGACAGCCTGGCCCGGCAGCGGAAAGAAGGTTTGACCCGCCGGCTGATCGGATTTGAAATGGAAGAACGGGCGATCGCAAGACAAGGCTACCCGATCGTGGCAGGCGACCGGCAAATCGGAACGGTCACCAGCGGCACATTTGCACCGTTTCTGGAGAAGAGCATCGGGATGGCCTATCTTCCGGCCGGACTGTGTGAACCCGGCACCCGATTCGAAGTTGAAATCCGGAACCGCACCGCACCGGCGGTAGTGGTGCCGACACCGTTCTACAAGCGAGGTTGAGATCATGTTTCCAGAAAACTACAAGTACACCAAGGATCACGAATGGGTGGCGGTGGACGGCGACGTCGGCACCGTGGGGATCACCGACTACGCCCAAAAGGAACTCGGCGATATCGTGTTCGTGGAACTTCCGGAAGTCGGCCAGGAGCTCAAGTCCGGTGAAACCCTGGGGAACATCGAGTCGGTGAAGGCGGTCTCCGAACTGTTTTCGCCGGTCACCGGCACCGTTGTGCAGATCAATACGGCCCTGGAAGACCAGGCGGAGATGGTGAATCAGGACCCGCACGGCGCCGGCTGGATCGTGAAGATCAGGCTGGCCCAGCCGGAGGAACTGGGCGAGCTGATGGACGCCGCCGCCTACGGCCGTCTGGTGGGTTGACCAGATCAAGGATATTCAGTCCGAGTTGCTCCAGCCAACCCGGCAGCAGCTCCACAGGCAAGCCGACCACATTGGCCCAGGACCCGCGAATCGAATCGACCAGCATCGCTCCGGCACCCTGGATGCCGTAGGCCCCGGCCTTGTCATGCGGTTCCCCTGTGGCAAGGTACCAGTCGATCCAGCGCCGATCGAGGACCCTGAACCGGACTTCGGTCGTCCCGAGGCCGTCAACCTGTCCACCGGTACCGGTGCGATGCAGCGAGACCGCCGTCATGACCTGATGCGTTTCTGCACTCAGGAGCTTCAGCATGTCGCGTGCGTCGGCCTGGTCCCGTGGTTTCCCCAGGATCGTCTTTCCGTGGACCACTACCGTGTCAGCCGCCAGTATGACCCGGTCCGGTCCGGTCCCGCAGGAATCGACCACCTGGCGGCATTTGGCCGCTGCCAGCCGGGTCGCAAGTGCGGCGGGGCCCTCACCGGGAACTGCCCCTTCGTCCACCACCGGAGGCCGGATTTCCACCTGGAGCCCGAGGCGTGACAGCAGTTCTTTCCGCCGTGGTGACGCCGAGGCCAGGATCAGTGCGATCTTTTGCATAAGCTGCATCTTATCAGGAACTTGACTGCCGCCAAATTCGGCGGTCGGTGGCAGAGCACCGGCGCCGACCGTATACTTTGACGGTCATTTTGGCGACCGTTGCACCGGGAGGGCAGTGTCGATGAAAAGGTTCAATATGGGAGGTCTGCGTCTTGCAGCCGCAGGCCTGACCCTGGCCGTACTGGCGATCGGGCCCGGCACCAGGGTGTACGCCCAGGGAGCGGCTGCCAAGCAGGAGAGTTACCGGCCTCCCCCTGGGGCGATGATCGCCCCGGGACCGGCACCGGATCTGACCCTGCTCTATACGGGCGACGTCATCGGGTACGTCGATCCCTGCGGCTGAAAGAAGAACCCCGCAGGGGGCCTGGCCCGGAGGGCCTGGTTAATCGGTCAACTCAAGACGAATTTTCCCGACTCCGCCCAGCTTTTGCTGGACAGCGGGAACTTCTCGGACAACCCGAGTCCCGTTGGAGACATCAAGACCCGGGCACTGGTGGACGCCATGGGGCGATTGGGCTACCAGGCGGCCAACGTCGGCCTCCGGGAATTGAATCTGGGCTATGACGCCTTCGTGGAGCGGGTCAAGGGAGCCGAATTCCCTTTCATTTCGTCCAATGTGGTCCGGAAGGATACCGGTGAGCCGGTGTTCCGGCCCTACGTCATCCTGGACGTGGAACAGAGCAACGGCCGGACGGTGAAGGTCGGGGTGCTGGGCATGGTGCGGTACAACCCGGTGTTCCTGAAGGCAGGTCCGGACGGTTCCAACCTGGTCATTTCACGGCCTGAGACGATGCTCGCGCGCTACCTTCCGGAGGTCCGGGAGAAGTCCGATGTGGTGGTTGTGCTGGCGGCCCTGCACCGTGAAGACGCCAAGGCGATCGGGGGCAAGGTGGAAGGAATCGATATCATTCTCGGGGCTTATGGTGGAGCGTTTTCCGTACGGGACGAAGTGGTGGGGGACACCTGGATTTTCTACACCGGCAACCAGGGCAAGCGCATCGGCGAGACCCGGCTGTTTTTCGACCAGCAGGGCGAGCTGACCCGGACTTTGAGCTACATGCATTTCCTGACCGACCGCTACCCCGGAAACCAGACCATGCAGGATTACGTCAACGGCGTAACGGTCAAGATCAATGCCGTCAATGAAACCAATGCAGCCAATGCCGCCGGGTCGTCCCCCGCAGCCGCCGGGGGGAGCCGATCCCGGTGAACCGGGCAGGGTCCGGTCCGGGCAGGATCCTGGCGCTGGACCTGGGAGATGTCAGGATCGGCCTGGCGCTGTCCGACCCGCTGGGCATCACGGCCCAGCCGCTTCCTCATCTTACGGCCGGCAAGCTCGGTACACGCCGCCTTGCCGGGAAAGTCGCGCAGGAGGCCCGTCGGCGTGAAGCGGTCGAGGTGGTAATCGGACTTCCTCTCCTCCTCTCCGGCGAGGAAGGGGTGCGGGCTGAGAAAGCCCGGGAATTCGCTGAGACACTCCAACCGATGCTGCCGGGGGTGGTGGTGCATCTATGGGACGAACGGCTCTCGACCGTGGAGGTCGAGCGGGTCATGATCGCAGGCAACGTAAGGCGCGATCGCCGCAGACAGAAGGTTGACAGCCTGGCGGCTGTGCTGATCCTTCAAGGGTTCATGGACGCCCGGTCTGCCGCAGCTCCGACGCGGAGCGTTCCGTGAAACGGGGCGTTTTCGCGATCCTGGCAACCGGAACAGCCGTGGCCGCCCTGGCTGCCCTGGTCGGATCCGCTCTGGCCTGGTCCGAGCTCAACCGCCCGTACGCCGGCTGGCCGGGGGCGGCAAACGGCGGAGAGCCGGCTGTGGTGCTGCTGGAACGGGGGGAACCGGCCGGAATCATGCTCCGCCGCCTGGCCGACAGCGGAGTGGTCCGGAGTCCGGGTTTGCTTCGAATCTGGGTGCGGCTGGCTGGCGACGCAGCCGGCCTTCATGCCGGAGAATACGCCTTCACAGAACCGGTCAGCCCGCTGGAAGTCATCGAGACTCTGAGAGCGGGCAAGGTCCTCCTCCATCCGGTGACGATTCCCGAGGGCCTGTCCCTCCCGGAAACAGCAGCCCGACTGGCCGAAGGCACTTTCGGAGAGGAGCAGCGTTTTCTGGAGGTGATGGGCGCACCCGACCTGGTTGGGTCGTTTGATCCTGAGGCGGAAGACCTTGAGGGTTACCTTTTTCCGGACACCTACCATTTTCCGCGGACCGCCACGGAACCGGAGATTGTCGCGGCTTTGGTGCTCCGGTTCCGGGAGGTGATCGGGGCGGACTATCCCGGCGAGAACGTGGAGAATGCCATCAACCTGCGCCAGGCGGTTACCCTGGCCTCCCTGATCGAAAAAGAGACCTCGATTTTCGGCGAGCGCGACCGCATTTCGAGAGTGTTCCACAATCGCCTCCGGCTCGGCATGAAACTGCAGTGCGACCCGACGGTGATCTATGCCCTGCGCCGGGACGGGCGGGAGGTCGGTACGCTGACCTACAGGGACTTGGAATATGCCAGCCCCTTCAATACATATTATTCGGCCGGGCTTCCCCCTGGACCGATAGCCAGTCCCGGGCGGGACAGTCTTCAGGCGGCAGTGCAACCTGCGGAGGGGGGCGAGCTCTACTTCGTCGCCTCGCCAGACGGCGGCCACCGCTTTACCAACCGGCTCGAGGACCATCTCAAGGCTGTCAGGGAGTACAGGAAATGGGTCAAGGCTTCGCGCTGACCGCGGCAAGGAACACGTACTGATGAACAGACCGGGACCGAGGCGGGCAGGCGGTTTTATCCGGGCCGGGGAAGCGGACCTGTCCAGGACCGCAATGCCGCGGCGTCGCGCCCTCGAACTTCGCATGCATCATGCCTGGCGGCAGGTCGCCGGCCGCGAACTGGCGGAGCGGCTCCTGCCGGTGCGGATCGCCCGAGGGTGCCTGGAACTGGAATGCCTCGATTCGGAATGGAGTGCGGCGCTCAAAGCGGTCCTGCCCGGCCTGGTGGCCCGCATGGCGCAGTCGGATGCCGGTCTGGGAATCCGGAAATTCCGCATTCTAGGGGAAGAGGGCGAAGCGATCGCAGTCACCCTGCCCGGCGGCACCGGCGCCTGAATACAGAATTGTTGACGCACCCGACGAGCCACCGTATCCTTCTCTGTCCGTATCGATGAATAAACCGTTATAGATGATCGGTTTTTGACGCGAACGATCGCTCCGCGGCGAAGGGGATCCGTCGATGATCAAGGTTGAACATCTATCCAAGGTTTACGGCGGCCGGGTGGCGGTGTGGGATGTTTCCTTCAACCTGGAGAAGGGTGAGGTTCTGGGGTTCCTGGGGCCGAACGGCGCAGGCAAGACAACGACCATGCGGATGATAACCGGGTTCATCCCGCCTTCTTCCGGAAAAGTCATCGTAGCCGGCCACGACATCTCCGAGGAGCCGCTCAGGGTCAAGGAGGAGATCGGATACCTCTGCGAAGCGCCGCCGGTCTACAGGGAGATGTCGGTCAAGTCGTACCTCAGGTTCGTGGCCAGTCTGAAGAAAGTGCCGCGCTCCCGCAGGCAGCATTGCCTGGACCGCGCCCTGCAGCTATGCGGTCTGAGCGACGTTGCGGGCCGGGTGATAGGGAACCTGTCCAAGGGCTACCGTCAGCGCGTCGGCCTGGCCCAGGCGATTATCCACGAACCGGCGGTCCTGATCCTGGATGAACCGACCGTGGGGCTGGATCCGCGACAGATCCGCGATATCCGTTCGCTGATCAAGGAACTCAGCGGCGAGCAGACCGTCATCCTGTCCACACACATTCTTCCTGAGGTAACGGTAACCTGCAGTCGCGTGATCATCATCAGCGAAGGGCAGGTTGTGGCGGAGGATACGGTGCAGGGCTTGACTGAGGGGCTCAGCAGAACCGAAACCCTGACCCTGAGAGTATCCGGGGCGCCGGAAGGTTTCCGCCGGATGCTGGCCGCCCTGGATCAAGTCGTTGATGTGGCCGTCGAAGGTTCCGACCGGTTTCAGGTCCACCTCGAAGGAGGAGATGCGGCACGGGCGCAGCTGGCTGCCGCCGTGGTCGGTTGCGGAGCAGGTCTTCTGGAGATGGCCCGCACCACCGCCACGCTGGAAGAGGTTTTCCTCAAGCTGGTTACCGAAGAGCCCGAAGGGGAGGCTGCATGAACGGGATCCTGACCATCGCAAGACGGGAGATCCAGTCGTACTTCGCTTCTCCCATCGCGTACACCATCATCGTCATCGTTCTTTTGATGATGGGGTTCGGGTTCCTGAGGGGCCTGCTGCCCTATTCGGCGCTGTTTGCGACCAATGCCGCCATGGCCGAGGAAGCCGGGATCAACATCCGCAACTACATCGTCCGTGAGATGATCTTCTGGGCGCAGATCGCCATGATGTTCTTCATGCCTGCACTTTCCATGCGACTGTTCAGCGAAGAAAAGAAGAACGGTACCGCGGAACTGCTGTTGACCTCGCCGATCACAACGACCCAACTGGTCCTGGGCAAATACCTGGGAGCCGTTTCAATCCTGGGGATCATCCTGGCGCTGTGTTCCGTCTTCCCTATTGTCCTTGAACTCCTGGCCAGCCCCGAATGGGTCGCCATGGGTACCGCCTACCTGGGGATGCTGCTCTACGGTATGGTCATCCTTGCCATCGGTCTGTTCGCATCGTCCCTGACGGAAAACCAGATTGTCGCCTTGCTGACCACCTACGCCATTTTCCTGCCGCTCTGGCTGGTGGATTCGGTGGTCGGGTTCATGGGGGGCATCCTGGACGAGATCCTGGCCGGACTGGCCATAGGAAAGATGATCCGGATGTTGGGACAGGGGCTGGTGGACACGCACCATCTGTTCCTTCCGGTGTTCCTCATTTCCGTGTTCCTGTTCCTGTGCACCCAGGTGCTCGAATCCAACCGCTGGAGATAGACGGAAATGATCATTCGGAAGCGTGAGGAGCTTGAGGCCTGGGCGGCGGTGGATATCCAGCGCCTGGCCAAGAAAGGAGCAAGCTCCCTGGTATATGTCCTGATCGTGCTGGCCATCGCGGTGCTTGCCATGGCGGCCTCCATCACGTTCCATAAATCCTGGGACCTGTCCGATACTTCGGCCAACAGTCTCTCGCCCCAGACCATGGCGGTGCTGGAATCCCTTGAACAGGATGTCCATATCTACCCTCTGCTGCCCAAACGACGCAAACTTCAGCGGGAGCAGTTTTGGGATCTGCTGAGGAAGTACCGTGACGGTTCACGGCATATCAAGGTCGAATTCATCGATCCGATCCGGCAGCCGGGGCGCATGGCCGAGGTCGGTGTTGATGCCCGGGGCCAGGATCTCTCCCGGGGCCTGACTCTGATCAAGCGCACCCGAATGGTCGATGGCTCTCCGGTGGAATACAAGCAGACTTTCAGAGGGCAGGAGGAAGGCGACGTCACCAACGCCGTACTCGAGGTCGGCCGCACCAGGGACCGGGTAGTCGGTTTTGCACGCGGATACGGCGAAAGGGACCCCGAGTCCTCCGCCAGCGGCGGGATCAAGAAAGCAACACAAGCGCTGGTCGGTGAGTACTACACGGTCGTGGACGTCGATCTCGAACGTGATGTGCCAGGCACCGTTACGGTGCTGGTGCTGGGCGGCCCGTTGCAAACCATCCCGCAATCCCACCTGGATCGCCTGCAGAACTGGCTGCAAGACGGCGGACGGCTGCTTGCCTTGCAGGATCCGGACTCCGGCTCCAACCTCAATGATCTGCTGCAGCGCTGGGGCCTGCGGATTTCCGGAATCACCGTTCTGGATCCCAGGGACAACATCAACGGCAGTCCGATATTCGTAAAGGCGGATACTTACAGCGATCACCCGGTGGTGGGCGATTTCAACAAACGTCTGCCTACCGCCTTTGCGCGGGTGTCTGCGGTGGACCACTTCGAGACCGGCGAAGGGCTGCTGTACCACCAGGAACTGATTACAGCAGGCCAGCTGGCGTACACCATGAGCGAGGACGGCCGGCGGGAGCCGGGCCCGTACCCCGTGGCGGCGGCCAGCTGGCTCCGGCGGGAGCAGGGCGAGTACGAGATTGAAACCCGGCTGGTGGCGGTAGGGGACTCGGATTTCATCTCCAACGCCTACCTGGCCCAGAACGCCAACCGGAATTTCTTCCTCAATACCCTGGCCTGGCTGGGGAGGGAGGAGGAACTGATTTCCATCCGGCGGGATCCCATGGCCGAACAGGCGATCACCCTGGGTCCGGCGGTCCGGACCGAGGTTCTTTGGATCGTACTTTCGCCGGCGATTCTGGTTCTGGTGATCGGGGTGGTGGTGCTGTCCCGCCGCCGCGGGCGCTGAGATGAAAAAGATCCTGGTAGCCCTTGGTTTCCTGGTGGCGGCGGCTGCCGGTTTCTACCTGATGATGGAACGGAAGGACACCCGGGAGCGGGAAGAGGACAGCAGCCGGAGGCTCATGACCCTGGATGAACGCGCGGTCCGCGGTGTCAGGGCAACGGTCGGTTCGGTCGAATGGTCGCTGGAGCGCTCGGATGAAGGGACCTGGTCGATCCTGGCGCCGATCCGGGATCCTGCCGACGGCGGCGCGGTCATGAGCCTGCTCCAGCTGTTGAACCAGACCGAGGTTTTGGACACCATCGATGAGCCGGAGCAACTCTCGGCCTACGGTCTGGATCCGGCCATGGCGGAGATCAGGGTGGTCGGCACCGAGGCGCCGGTGTTGTACGTCGGCAGCGAGACTCCCACCGGGAACAGCGTATTCATGCGGGTTGAGGGCAGGCCCGGTGTGCTGGTGGCCAACGTCGAGATGGACAGCCCGTTCCTGAGCCTGGATCCCGGCCGGTTGCGGGATCGCAGTCTGACCGGCATGCAGATGAATGACGTACGTCTTGTGACCATCGCTCAGGGCGGCGACAGCGTCACCCTGGAAAAGGAAGGGGAGCAATGGTGGATCACCGCTCCCCGGCGGTTGCCTGCGTCCCAGGCGGTTCTTACCGGTCTCCTGGAGATACTGGGGAACGCGGAAATGGCAGGGTTCATCGACGGAGCGGATCGGTCCGAACCCAGATTCAGGCTCGGTGATTCGGCGCTGGTTGTAAGGTTGGCCGGAAGCGTCACCGAGCGGGAGATCCGATTAGGTGCCGGGACCGACGCCGGTGTTCGTTTCGCCATGCGGACAGGCCGGGAGGCGATCATGGCCGTACTCGGGGAGCGGCTCTTCACACTCCCCCGGAGCGTTGACGAGTTTCTGGACAACAAGCTCACCAAAGCGAACCGGTACAAGGTCAGGTGGTTCCGATACCGATCCGGAGGCCGCATCCTGGAGTTGCGGAGAGATCCGGAGCGAGAGGTCTGGCAGGCTGTCGACGGGTCGGAGTATGAGGATGCCACCATCCTTCCGATGCTGGTCCGTCTGCTGGAAGCGCGTCTTCTGGGGTGGCGGCCAGGATCCCTTCCCGCACCCTCGGTGGCCGATCTGGAATATGAACAGGATGACGGTCTGAAGGATCGCCTCGTGTTCGGTCCCGACGGCAGCGCTGCCCTGGATTCGGCGCCTGGAGTCGTGTTTACCCCCCGGATCAGTCTTCCGGAGATTCCAGGCTGAAAGGCCGCACTGCCGTGACTTCTTTGCCGGATGCCTCTTTGACGTATATGACGATACGGTAGTTTCCTGCAGGCCAGCCGGCCCCCAGAGGCAGTTCCCAAGCCTGCACCGGCTGGCCGGCGCCTTCCTTCACGGCCGGTCTGCCCAGGCGGGTCCACCGTCCATCCTGCTCCTCGCCCTCTAAACCGTACGTGATCGTATAGGGTGGCTCGGCGTCGTAAATCTCGTAAATCAGGTTCAGGCTGTCGCCGGGTACCAGGGAACGTCCGGCCAGGGGGACGACCCGGAACGGACCGAATAGGAACGGCTCCTCGTGGGAGACCAGGGCCTTGACCTCCACCGGCTCCAGTCGGGAGGCGATCACTATATCGCTCAGGCCGAATTTCGTTTCCCTCTCGGGTATCACCACCGTGCCCTTGTGTATACCGGTGGACAGGGTGGCTGCGTCGGCGGCGATGAGGACCATGTTCCATTTTCCCGGTTGCAGCGCGATGCGGGCCTGGGCGACGACTCCGCCGCCGAGCCCCGGGCGGACGCGGAAGGAAGTCTCTCCCAGGATGAGTCCTGCGCTGTTCTCGCCGTCAGGCGCAAGCCTGGCCATGAGGGCCGGGGGTTGGGCTGCATCCGCTTCCGGCAGCCGGACGGTGATGCTGGTGAGAGCCGCCTGTGAGTGCGGGTGTCTCATGCGGTCGACCTGGATCTGCAGCGGGTGGGTAGCGAACGATTCACGATCCAGAACACGGGATATCAGGATCTGTTCCTGCTGCGGGACGTCCTGCAACCGGCCCAGGTCAAGCATCACCGATAATGTGGAATCCACCGAGGAACCGCCGACGTTCTCCAGGAAGCGATCCCAGCGCTGGCGCTCACCGGTCCTGATGGCGTGTTCGTTGAAATAAACGGAATTCAACTTCGGGTCGTAGGAGAGATGGTATTCGCCCGAGTAGTCCCTCACAAACGGCACCACCACAATCGGGTCCAGGTCGCGGCGGTTCCCGGGGCTGCCCTCGTAAATCCATCGGATCACGCCCCGGCCGGAGGTCGGGCTTGACTCCGGTGCCAGGTCGACATAATCCTTGACCTCGGTAGGTGGTCCATAAAGGATGTAAATTTTACCGCGGTCGGTTTTCCAGCCAGGTTTGGTGGAATCTTGAATCATGTCGTTCGCTTCCCGCACGCGCTCCCAGAACAGCTGGCGGTATTCATTGACCAAAGTGTCCGGCGTCGGATCCCGTCGCATCCAAAACCGCTCGATGAACAGGGCCCGCTCACCGTCGCCAGTCAGATTCCGGAACCCTTTGCGTTCCTGTGGTTGAACGATGTAACGGATCGGTCCGTCGATCCAGTCCTCCAGCTCACCATCGTCCCCGTAAGCGCAGGGAAGCAGCACGGCGGCGGCCAGGAGCAGGGCGGCGGCGGACCGTAACCTGCGACAGGAGAAGTTGCTATGGGAGCATGCCATGACGACCCCGGGAAGTGCCTTATAGAGGAAGAATGAGTATAATCCGAAGACCGGAATCGTGCAGCAGGATGGTGGTTTTGGAAGCGGCACGGATTTTGTATCGATAACTACGGGAAAGGCACAGGTGTGTAAAAACGACCACCTGTTCCAGCAACCGTCAGGCAGGAAGCAGGGGGTTCGATGGTTCTGATGACAACCGGGATCGGCGGCGGAGCATGGCGGCGGTTCATAATCGTAACAGTTCTGGCAAGCATGGTATTGCTCGTTGCCGGCTGCAGCGACCGGCCGGACGTAACTTACAAGGAACTGATGGACGACGATCCGCAGGTTCGGGCCGATGCGGTCGTTCGACTTGGTCAGGCCAGAGCGGGGGATGCAGTGGATTCCCTGGTTACCCTTTTGGATGATCCCGATGAGATCGTCCGGGTTTCCGCAATACGAGCCCTGGCCCAGATCGGGAATCCCAAGGTGGTGCCGAACCTGACGAAATACGGAGATGATCCATTGCATTCGGTCCGGCTGCAGGTCTGCCAGGCCCTCGGCACCCTCGGCTCTCCGGACGGCATCGATGCACTCGAGAAAATGTTGTACGACCCGGACGACGGAATCCGGTTGACCGCCGCCAGAAACCTGGGCTTCATCGATCACCCCAGGGCTCTGGAGGTATTGATCAAGATCTCGCTCTACGACGAGAACGAGATCATCCGGCAGCACGTCGTCAAGGTCATCGGCAATCGCAAGGCGGTGGAGGCGATCCCGGTCATCGAGTCGGCGCTCACCACCGAGTCCGACATGGTCCGCTCCAACGCGGCCCATGTGCTGGGATTGCTTGGGGACGTCTCGTCGGTTCCGACTTTGATCGAGGCGCTTGAAGATCCTTATTACAAGGTCCGGTCGCTGTCCGCCCACGCTCTACTGGCCATCGCACCGGACAATGCCGAAGTGGCCGACGCACTGGCTGCCCGGCTCGAGGTGGAAGAGGACGGCATGGTCCGCACCGACCTGGCCTGGAACCTGGTGCTGGCAGGCAGGGCGGAGTACCTGGAGGTCATCCGTGGAATGCTGTTCCAGGACGGGCCGGAGGACGTCAGGGCCGAAGCGGCCCACGCATTGGGTGAAGTGGGCGAGAACTCCGACATTAAATTGCTGGAGAAAGCTCTGAACGATAAAAAGGGTCTGGTCCAGAAAGAAGCGATGAAGGCGCTGGAAAAACTAAAGGAGGCCTGAACGATTATGGCCTGGATGAGAAACAAACAAGAGCCTGAAACACGACCGGTGCGGTCCCGGACCGCCGGCACGGAACCGGGGCCACCGGCCCCCAAACAGGAGATTCGCATGGAGAAGCTCGTCAATATCGGCCAGTCTGTTGAGATCCGCGGTGAACTGAACGGCAACGAAGACCTCACCATCGAGGGCAAGGTTGACGGCAAGATCACATTGAAGGGTCATCACCTCACGGTAGGCGCCAACGGTAAGATCAAAGGCGAGATCTTCGCGAAATCGGTCCTGGTGGTCGGCGAGGTCAACGGCAACGTCGCTGCCGACGACAAGATCGAAGTGGCCGCCACCGGGTCCATGCTCGGCGATATCCGTGCTCCCCGGGTGATCCTCGCTGACGGCGCACGTTTCAAAGGCGCCATCGACATGGATTCCGGCCGGGTCAAGGCACCGGACAAACCGGCCTCCACCGATCATGTTCGCAGCGAAAAACAGTCCCACGTCATGAGCGCCAAGGGCTCCTGAACCAGGGGGCCGGTCGTGCCGTTTTCATGGACACGTCCGGGGGCATCGAGGACAGGCGCCGAACCCCCGCCGGCCGGAACTGTCGGGTCCAGGGAGCACCTTGTCTGCAAGGGCCTGTACAAGGTCCTCGAGAAGGTGTTCCTGGAGCCTAAGCCGGAGGTCCTGAATATGGGGCCGCTGTGCGGGGATACGGTTGCCTACCTGGGCGGAAAAGGTTCTCGGGTGCATGTCGGGGAGTTCACACCGCCCCGGCCCATGCCGGCACGGGTGACGGGGAAGCCACCGCCGTCGCCGGAGCCGGTCACCCTGATGTATGACGATCAGGCTTTCGACCTGGTACTGGCCTGGGACCAAATCGATTTCGTTCCGCCGGAATGCCTGCCGGCATTCGGCGCCGAGCTGTGCCGCATCCTCAAGATCGGAGGCAGGCTGTTCCTTCTCTCTCAGGCCAACCAGGCCCGCACCGCGCCGGGCCCGGCCAAGAAAGAGGTGTTCGATTCCCCCGGCCGGTTCCGGATCCTGGATCCGTCCCACGTCCGCATGGAGAAAGAAAACGGGGGGAACCGCCGTCGGCGCTGGGTCCATCCCAACCGGGATATCGAAAGGGCGCTCAAGGGATTGTCGGTTCAGGGTATCCACCTGCTTCGGAACCAGCTCAGGGAGTTCACCGCAATCCGGAAATAAAAAAAGGCGCACCTCCCGGGGGCAGCGGTTAAGGAGGTGCGCAAGAGAACGGGTTGGGGACTATTGAACTTCTTTCGGACCCGGAACCATGGGAATGGTCTCGGGCTCCTTGCGTGTAGCGAAAGACCTGTCATTGGACCGGATGTCGGTGGATCTCATTCGGGCCCGTTGAACCACCGTATTCCTGGACTTCTGCAGGCGTGACAGCTGTTCTTTGTACCTGGCGCCGAGATCGGCGAAATTCCTTTGCAAACGAGCCAGGTTGTCGTTGGCTATCAGGGTGTCCCTCCGGATGGCGGCCTCCCGCCTGAAAGCTTCTTCAAGAGCTGAGATGTACGGGCTGCAATCGTCTTCCAGGGATATATTCTTGGTCTCGAACAGTGAGCGCACCTGGGCGACGAACACGGTCGGGGCACCGGTTTCCTCCGCAAGCATTTGGATCTTGTCCGCCACGGTCATTGAGTTGTCGCTCAGCATCAGACAGCCCTCATGGGTTGATCGCCAATAGATTTACGGTGAAATGAAGGATTCGCAAGATCATGATTTGTAAGCAGCCGGCGGTGTCATAAAGAAACTGGAGACGACTTTAATTAGTTATCCGGGATTAACCGGAAAGCCCCGACGGTCCCGAAACGACGACATGAAAAAAAACAGCACACAGCGTAAGATGATGGTCACACGGAGCGGACGGAAGCGCAGGAGAAGGGACGAATGATGCGAGAGCAGGGCAAGGACAGAACGCCGCTTGCGGTCGGACAGGAGGTCCGGGATCGGGGCACCGCCATGGAAGGTGTGATCATCGATCACGCCAGCCAGTTTACCCATCCCCAGGCGGCGCCGATCTTCATCTACATGATCCGCTGGCAGGATGGACAGGTGGCCTCGGTGTCCGAGGCGGCGTTCAGGCCGGGGGGGGATCTGTCCCTCAAGAAGGAGTCGCCCTGATCGAGTGGTGCCGAAGGGGAGACTCGAACTCCCACCCCCTTGCGAGGACATGGACCTGAACCATGCGCGTCTACCAATTCCGCCACTTCGGCAACAGCGCACATAAATAGCCGTATCCGGGGTATATGTCAAGGCTGGAACTGCTGCCGGATCATGGACATAACACCTCCAAGATCCTGTGTTTCATCCGGCGGCCCGACGGCATACGATGATCCTTGCGGCCGGCCCAACGGCCGACGAGGAGGATGTCGTGGGTTACCGGGCAGCGGAGATCATGAACTCGGAAGTGATCGTTGTTAAGGAGGACATGGACGTCAAGGAACTGGCCCGGTTGTTCCTGCGGCGGCAGATCAGCGGAGCCCCGGTAGTGGACGAGCACAACGAGCTGGTCGGGGTCATTTCCCAGACCGATCTGGTCTACCACAGCCTGACCCGGGGGGAGGCGCTGGCCGACGATTCCCACTTCTACGAGAGCGCCAGGATGGAAGGACGCCGGATTCCTGCCGGGTTCCAGATTGAGGACATGAATTCGGTCCCGGTTTCGGAAATCATGACCCCGGTGGTGCACTCCGTCAGTGAGCGGGCCGGGCTCCAGACCATCATCAATCTGATGACCCGGAAGCATATCCACCGGGTGGTGGTCACACGGGGCAGGAAGGTGGTCGGGATCATCTCCGCCCTGGACGTTCTGGGGGCGGTCCGCAAAAACCTGGCCGCAGTGGCCCGCTGACCGATCCCGCTCTAGAATGAATCCCATGAAAAATGAAGCTGCGCAGCATCCCGCCCCCGAACCGATCCTCCGGGGAGTGGTCCTTATCGTTGTTCTCGGCCTGGCCCTCGGTTTACTGCACAACTGGATAGGGAACAGGAGCAAGCCGGCCTTCGGCGTGGACTGGATATCGGAAGACAGGAACGAGGATCCCTTCGTCCTTCCGGAGGACGATGGCGACGTTGCCTACCACGATGTGGACGATCCGATGGCGATTTTCGCAGAGCCGGATCCGATAGAGGCCGATCTTCCACGGATCCCCGAGATGGACCGGCCGATCCAGATTCAGCTTCCGGTAGTGAAGAAGTTCTACGATGCCGGCGGAGGGTTCTTCGTCGATGCCCGGGAGCCGGAGGAGTTCGACCTGGGCAGGATCCCGGGGGCGATCAACCTGCCCTACGATACCGCCGCCACCGACCCGGTTCTGCTGGAGTCCCTGGACACCGGCGGACGTCCGATCATCATCTATTGTGGTGGCGGGGACTGCGAAGTGTCCATGAATCTGGCCTGGTTCCTGTTGGAGGCCGGGCACACACGGGTGACCTACTTCCAGGGCGGATATCCGGCCTGGGTGCAAAGCGGGTATGAAATCGAGGGAGGTGAGTGATGGGCCGCCTCCTGCGCAACGGTCACCTGATACGGATCTGCCGCGTCATCATGGGGGTGGTGTTCATCGTCGCCGCCCTGGCCAAGATCGGGGATGTGGCGGCGTTTTCCACCCAGATCCATAACTTCCGCATGATGCCGGTAGGACTTGAGAACCTGGTCGCCATGACCCTGCCGTGGATCGAACTGCTGGCCGGTCTGAGCCTCCTGATCGGTATCCGGCCCCGGAGCGGCGGAATCATCGTCACGATCCTCATGGCGATGTTCCTGGTAATGGTGGCGGTCGCCCTGTTCCGCGGGCTGGACATCGAATGCGGCTGTTTCGGAACCGCGGACGGCTCCCGGGTGGGGATCAAGAAGCTGGCCGAGAACCTGGGGATGCTGATCCTGGCGTTCATCGCAACCCAGGCGCCGGCGACCGGTACCGAAGCATAAAAAAACACGGCCCAGAGGCCGTGTTTTATGTCGAGCCGGATTCAGGATCCTGTTCAGGCGGAGGCTTCCAGGCGGGCCACAGCCTTGGTCAGCCGGGACTTGGTCCTGTCGGCGGCGTTTCCATGGATGACGCCGTGACGGGCCGTACGGTCCACCAGAGATAATGTCTCGGTAAGGATCGCCCTGGCGCCGGCGGCGTCGCCAGCATCCAGAAGCTGCCGGAATTTCTTGATCTGGGTCCGCATCTTGGAGCGGTGGGTCCGGTTGCGGTCCCGTCGCACGATATCCTGGGTGTTCTTTTTGATCGCCGATTTATGATTGGCCATTCGGTCACAAACCTCCGAATTTGAGTCTTTTTGACAAAGAGTGGTGGACCGGTCCACCGCAAGAACGACAGAGTTTAGATCAAGCGGTCCCAAACGTCAAGGAACAGAGGGCTTAGCGGGCCGGAACCCCCAGGCTGGCCAGTGTGTCACGGGCCATCCGGGCCTCGTCGGTGTCCGGGAAGTTCTCGAGGACGAACTGCAGCTGCACCACCGCTTTCCGGATATCGTTCATTTCCAGGTAGGCCAGGCCTTTTTTCAGGTTGGCGCTGGCCGCCCGGTCGGTTCTCGGGAACTTCTCCAAAACGGTGTCGAAGGCATCGATGGCCCGCTGGAAACCGCCCTCGCTGTAGTGGCATTCGCCGACCCAGTACAGAGCGTTGTCCGCCAGGTCGCTGTCAGGGTAGCGCTCGGCGTATTCCTGGAAGCCTGAGACCGCCAGGGGGTAGTTTCCCTTGGAAAAATCGGCGTACGCCGCGTTGTACAGCCCTTCCGCATCAGGGACCGCTCGTCCGCCGGTGGCCATGAAAGCATTGTCCTGCCGGGCCTCGGTTTCTTCCGGCTCCGGGCCGCCTGTCCGGGAAGGCGAACCCTGAACCGGGCTGTTCCGCAGCAGGGCCAGAGCTTCCTGCAGATCCCGGGACTGGCCATCCAGACGGCCGTTGGTGTCCCGGAACCGTTCCTCAAGGATCGCCAGTTTTCTTGTGTTGCCCTGGATTTCCAGTGTCAGGTCGGCGAAATCGGCCCGGGTCGGCGCATCCTCACCTTCGTCCATCTCCCGGACCATGGCCTCCAGCCGCCGGTTCGCCGCCTGCTGGTCCGTCTCTATCTGATCGAGCCGGTTGCGGACATCGGAGATGTCCTTCTGCAACCCCCCGATCTGGTCCGGCAGGACGCAACCTGTGGAGCCGAGGACGAATACGGTGACGGCAGTCAATATCAGTCGCAGCGGAATCCGGTTCACGTCGGATACCTCCTGAATGCTGGGAGACGTCAGCAGACTCTATTCGAAAGTAAAGGTACAGCGTCGGTTCTTGGCCCAGGCGTCTTCGGTGCTGGCGGGGTCAAGGGGCTTCTCTTCGCCGTAGCTGATGACATTGATGCGGTCTTCGGCAATGCCGAGGGTTTTCAGGTAGCTGGCGGCAGCTTTGGCGCGGTTCTCGCCGAGGGCCAGGTTGTAGGTGTCGGAGCCGCGCTCGTCGCAGTGGCCTTCCACGGTCACCTTGGTGCCGGCGTTGGCCTTGAGCCACTCGGCATTCTGGTTGAGGGTCTGCTTGGC
>CALZKF010000018.1 GCA_945787955.1 uncultured Acidobacteriota bacterium
GTACCGTCTCGGCCAGCAGGCCTACGATGTAATACCCCTCGATGAAACCGCCGGTCTCATCGAACAGGAAGCAACGGTCGAAATCACCATCCCATGCAACGCCTAGATCGGCGCCGGACTGCAAAACCGCGTCGGCGGTCGCCTTGCGGTTATCCGGCAGAAGCGGGTTCGGGATGCCGTGGGGAAAACTGCCGTCCGGATCGTGGTGGACCTTTGTGAACCGGAACGGCAAGTGCGGTTCCAGGCGATCGATGGTCGGACCGGCGCCGCCGTTGCCCGCATTGACCACCACCTTCAGAGGTTTCAGATTGTCCCGGTCAACGTACTCCAGGATGTGCCTGGTGTAGTCCTCGTGGATATCGGCCGTGGTCAGGGATCCGCGCTCACCTTGCGGGGCAGGCAGCCGGTCCAGAATCATCTGCTCGATATCTTTGAGACCGGTGTCCGAACTGATCGGCTTCGCCAGGTCCCGGACCAGCTTCAACCCGTTGTAGTCCTGGGGATTGTGGCTGGCGGTGACCATGATCCCGCCGTCCACACCGAGATGGAATGTGGCGAAATAGACATGTTCGGTTCCGACCCGGCCTATATCCACCACGTCCACGCCGGAATCCAGCAACCCTGCGCCTGCGGCCGCCGCGATCTCCGGGCTGGACAGCCGGATATCCTGTCCGATTACAACCTGTTTCGGCTTCAGGTACAGCGCATACGCCCGTCCGATCTTGTAGGCCAGGTCGGCGTTCAACTCATCCGGAATGCGGCCGCGTATATCGTAAGCCTTGAAACAGGCAAGTCGGTCGCGGTTCGTGCTCATCGATTTCTCCATCACCGGCGGAATCTCAGAACGGGAACAGCAACGGTATCAGGAAGGTAGCAAGCCCACAATGGAGCACGTTCAAAGGCAGGCCGAGGCGAACGTAATCGATAAAGCGGTACCCACCGGGACCGTAGACCAGGAGGTTGGTCTGGTAGCCGATCGGGGTCCAGAACGCCGCCGAGGCGCCGAATGTCAGGGCGACGAGAAACGGCCGCGGGTCTACGCCCATGGTCTGGGCGGTAGTGATGGCCAACGGGGCCAGGAGTACCGCCGTCGCATTGTTGGACATGAATCCGGTGAGAACCACGGTCAGAACCAGGAATGAACCCAGAACCACCTTCGGCCCCAGGTCACCGCTGACGGCAAGGAGGCCGTTGACGGCGGATGAGGCTGCGCCGCTGGCTTCAAGGGCGGTGCCCATTGGGATCAGGCCGGCCAGCAGAAAGATCGTTTTCCAGTCCACCGAGTTGTACACTTTCCGGATCGGCAGGCAACCGGAAAGCACCATCAATACCGAGCCGATCACCGCCGATTCGGCGATGGAATACAGCCCCATGGCGGCGCTAACCACTACTGCGATTACAATCGTCAATGAGGTTATGGCTCGCCATGGTCTCAGCACCGCCACGTCCAGCTCCTGCAGGACCACGAAGTCGGTCTGCTCCCGGAGCCGTGCCAGGGACAGCCTCCGGGCCATGATCAGCAGCTCATCGCCGAACCGCAGGCGCACACGGCCGATCTTGTCCCGCATGTCCTCGCCGTGGCGGCGGATTGCCAAGGCTGTGGCGCCGTAGCGGTGGCGGAAATCCACCGCTTTCAGGGTTCTGCCTTCCAGCGCCGAGTTGGGCGCGACCACGACCTCCAGGAGCGCCGAGTCCACCGACCGCAGGTCGGCATCATCAGGGTGGCGGCCATGCTTGATCGCCACTCCCATAGCGTCCCGCAACTGCACCAGCGCCGCCGCCGGCGCTTTCACGATCAGGATGTCTCCTTCCTTGAGGATCAGATCGGTTCCCGGGAATCCCCACATGCGCTTGTCACGGTACAGGCCGAGAACCTCCAGATCGAAACGTTCTCCGAGTTTGGCCTCCGGCAAGGTCAGGCCGGCGATAGGGGAATCGGCCAGGAGCAGCACCTCGCTGAGGTAGCGGTTCAGGTGGTAACCCTCGGTCAGGCTCTCGGCCGGGATCCGTTCCGGCAGCAGTTTGCGTCCGAAAAGCAGCAGGTAAATCGCACCGGCGGCCAGAAGGAGCAGCCCCAGCCGGGTGAATTCGAACATCCCGAACGGTTCGATCCCCCGCTCCGCTGCGGTGGAGCTGACCAGGATGTTGGTGGAGGTACCGATCAGGGTGCAGGTGCCGCCCAGCATGGCGAAAAACGACAGCGGCATCAGGATCCTGCTGGGACTGATGCCGTTGCCGTGGCAGACCCTGAGAGCGATCGGCATGAATACGGCGACCGCCGCCGTATTGTTGATGAACGCGGAAATCGGAACGATCAGGAGTCCGATTACCAGCATCAGCATGTTGGGGGAGGACGGACCGTCTTTGAGCAGACGGTCGCCGAACACCCGGACCAGGCCGCTGGCTTGCAGTCCGGCACTGAGAATGAACATACATGCCACGGTGATGGTCGCAGGATTGGAGAACCCTGACAGGGCCATGTCCGGTTCCAGTATCCCGGAGAGGATCAGCGCAGCCAGCCCAAGCATCGCCACCATATCGGCTCGGAGCTTCTCCACCACCAGGAGAACCACCAGCACGCCGAGCAATGCCAGAACGAAAACTGCGGACACAATCACCTTCCCCGCCGGCTGCAGGCCGGCGATGCATATCCCGGCCGATCGGGCCGGTCCTTTATTCTAGGTGAACCGGGCCAGGATGAGAAATATCGAAATCGATGTCTTTTCGCTGGAATAGGGTTCCGGGGGCGAACCTCCAGGTCGGGTCCAGTCCGTTTTTGACCCTCTGCATTTCCAGGATGGCGTCATCCCCCAGGAACCGGCGCAGCATCTCCTGCTTGAGACCGCTCCTGCCGACGCCGTGTTCGGACAGCGGGCAGCCGCCTAATGCGGCGGCGGCATCCCCCAGGGCCAGGAGAGCTTCCTCTCCCGACCGGACCTGGCCGATGTCGGCGGGAATGACGTTGGGATGGAGATTACCGTCGGACAGATGGCCCCAGATCGCGTACGGGAGGCCCCGGCTGCCGAATTCATCCTCGATCGCCTGAATGAACGCCGGCAGCCTGTGAAATGGGACGATGAGGTCCCCACCGACCTTCCGGGGACCGGCGCCTGCCGCCTTGCCTGCAGCCAGCAATTCGTTCACCCGGACCGGCACCGACTCCCGGAACCGGCGCAGCCGCTCTCCGCCGGTACGGTCGCCCGGGAACGCCGGCAGCAGGGACTCCAGGGCGTTGCAACGGTCCAGAATCCTGAATAGCCGGACCTCGGCACGGTCGGGCAGACCCGGGTCGCTGGACAGGAATCGTTCCAGGAGATCCAGGATGTCGTCCTCACCAGGCCTGGCCGGCAGTTCCATGTCGAACAGGACTGCGGAACCGGCATCGGGCGGCAGTCGCAGTTTCAGGTCCCGGAGGTCGCCGTGGGTTTTCAAGAGTCCCAGACTCCGGGAATCGACCCATTCGATGGCCCGGATATCCGGCTCACCGCTTCCACCGGCCCGGCAGGAAAGGGCGGCCCGTCGCAATTCGCCCGCCAGGCCCACGGCCAGGCGGTCGTCGGCTGTGAACGCCAGCCCGGAAAGGACCGCCGGCGGCAGCGGGACCGTAGCGATGGTTACTTCGGAAATCAGGCCCAGGGTGCCTTCGGAGCCGATGAACAGGTCCAGCAGGTCCAGCGGATCGGAAGCGTGGTAACCGGCTGAGATTTTCTTGAGGTCGGGAAGGCGGTACGTCGGCGCCGGCACCTGCAGAACGGAACCGTCGGAGAGGGCGACCTGGAACGTTTCACCGGGCGCCGCCTGCACCTGGCCCCGCTCCAGGCCCAGCACATCACCGTTATACAGGACCACCCGGATCCCCCGTATCCATTGCCGGGTCACTCCATACTTGAACGTTGCGGCTCCTCCGGCATTGGTGGAGACGGTCCCGCCGAGCATCGCCTCCTGGTAGGTCGGCACCGGCGGGTAGTACCGCCCGCAGGACTCCAGTTCCCGCTGCAGTTCCACCAACCGCACGCCGGGACCAACGGTGGCGGTGCCGTCATCGTGCACACGTACCCCTCGCAACTTTTCCACGGAGACGACAACCTCCCCGTTCGGGTTGGCGCCGCCTGTCAGGGAGGAGCGACCCGCCTGGGGGAGCACCGGCACCCCCTGGACACAGGTCGCCCGCAACCAGGCCGAGATCTCCGCCTCGGTGCCGGCGCGGAGCAGGCCGGCGGCGGATCCCGGGGAGGATCCGGACGCATCAGAAAGGTACGGAGAGAGCAGGTCCGGATCGGTGATCGGTTCAGGAACCGCCGTGGCCCGGCCCCGGCAGGGGTCTTCCGCGTGTAACATGGCCATCCGCTTCCCTCCGAAGGGAGCTTACACGGAAACCTCCTGGATCCGATGGGAGAGACGATCTTGCACCACCACGATCATTCCGGACAACGGCACCGATCGGCAAGGACCGGGCGTCTGGCTGCGGTCCTGATCCTGACACTTCTTTACACGGTCGCCGAGGTAGCGGGTGGCATTCTGTCGGGAAGCCTGGCGTTACTGGCCGATGCCGGGCATATGCTCACCGACAACCTGGCGCTGGGTATCGCCCTGTTTGCCGCATGGTCGGCGCAGCGCCCCCCCAACCAGACACGGACTTACGGCTACCAGCGTTCGGAGATCCTGGCGGCACTTGCCAACGGCGTCGCCCTGGTGCTGATCTCGGGGTATATCGTGTGGGAGGCCTACTCGCGATTCCAGTCGCCGACTGAAGTCCGTTTCGGCCTGATGGGAGCGGTGGCCGCAGGCGGCCTCGTGGTCAATATCATCGGCGCCTGGATTCTCCACGCAGGTCAGCACGAGAACCTGAACATCCGTGCGGCCTACCTGCATGTGCTGGGAGACCTGCTGGGATCGGTCGGCGCCATCGTAGCAGCCGCACTCATCGGTCTGTTCGGCTGGGCCTGGGCTGATCCCCTGGCCAGCGTGATCATTGCCGGAATCATCGTCTTCTCGTCGGTGCGGCTGATACTGGCCTCGGTCCATGTACTGATGGAAGGTGCTCCGGCCCATATCCCGACCGGGGAAGTCCGGGGCTGCCTGGAAGCGCTGCCCGGGGTGGCAGGCGTCCACGACCTGCACCTGTGGTCCCTCTCGGAAGGTTCGGCTATCCTCACCGCCCACCTGGTCAGTGATCATTCGGTACAGCCGGGGAAGCTGCTCCGAACCGCAACCAAGCTCCTCGAGGATCGCTTCGGCATACGCCATTCCACTCTGCAGGTAGAGCCGCCGGACTTCAATATCGTCGAAGCCCCCGGCGAATAATCGCAAACTCTAGATGTCGAACTTGACTCCCTGTGCCAGGGGAAGTTCGGTGCTCCAGTTCAAGGTATTGGTCTGGCGGCGCATGTAGATCTTCCAGGCGTCCGATCCGGATTCGCGACCGCCGCCGGTCTCTTTCTCTCCGCCGAAGGCGCCGCCAATCTCGGCGCCGGAGGTGCCGATGTTGACGTTGGCGATGCCACAATCACTTCCCCGGTGGGACAGGAATGTTTCGGCATTGAGCAGGTTGGTGGTGAAGATGGAGGACGACAACCCCTGGGGCACGTCGTTATGCAGCTCGATCGCCTGCTCCAGATCGTCCACCTCGAAGATGTACAGGATCGGAGCAAAGGTTTCGTCCTGGGCCACCGGCAGGCCGATCGGGGCCTTCACCAGGGTCGGCTCCACGAAGAACCCGGGACGGTCCACACGGCCGCCGCCGTACAGGATCTCGCCACCCTCGTTCCGTACCCGAACCAGTGCTTCTTCCATGTCCTTCACGGCGGATGCGTCCACCAGGGGACCCATCAATATGTTTTCGTCCAGAGGATCGCCGATCCGGATCTGGCCGTACGCTTTCTTGAGGCGTTTGATGAACCCTGAGGCGATGCCCTTGTGCAAGATCAGGCGCCGGGTGGAGGTACAACGCTGGCCTGCGGTGCCGACGGCGCCGAACAGCACTGCATGCAGGGCCATCTCCAGATCGGCATCGTCCATGACGATGACCGCATTGTTGCCACCCAGCTCCAAAAGGGTTCTTCCCAGCCGGTCCCCGACCACCTGGGCGATCCGTCGGCCCATGCGGCATGAACCTGTGGCGGAGATCAGGGGCAGCCTGCGGTCTTCCAGCAGCTTCTCACCGACGCTGGACCCGCGGCCGATCACCAGGCTGAATATCCCGGACAGGCCGTGAGCCTCCATAACCCGGTTGGCGATGTTCTGCACCGCCACGGCGGTGATCGGCGTCTTGGAGGACGGTTTCCAGATCATGGCGTCACCGCAGATCCCGGCCAGGGCGGAGTTCCATGCCCATACCGCCACCGGGAAATTGAACGCCGTAATGATCCCGATGGTGCCCAGCGGGTGGTACTGCTCGTACATCCGGTGGCCGGGGCGCTCCGAGTGCATGGTGTAGCCGTACAACTGCCTCGACTGGCCGACGGCAAAGTCGCAGATGTCGATCATCTCCTGGACCTCGCCGAGTCCTTCGGAAAGGATCTTGCCCATTTCAATGGAGACCAGCTTGCCCAGCGGCTCCTTGTATTTCCGCAACTCCTCCCCCAGGTCCCGTATGACCTGACCCCGAAGCGGAGCCGGCATCATCCTCCAGGTACGGAAGCCCTCCTGGGCGGCTGACACGACCTGTTCATACTCCTCGACTGTCGCCTGTCTCACGGAGGCGATCGGCTCAGCGGTGGTCGGGTTGTAGGAGACCAGTTCCGGGCCGGTGGTTTTGATCCAGCGACCGGTACATGCGCCATCGTTCTCGGCCTTGACGCCGAGGGCTTCCAGGATCTCGTTCATCGGGGTGCCTCCGTGACTGTCGGGCATACAGGAAAGGTAAGAAGGCAGTGTAGCAAACGGCTGCAGGGCCGTCAGGACCCTATTCCAGGGTGGTCGGGGGCAGGATGAAACGAACCCTTCCGCCGATCCTTGCGGCGAATCCCGGATCGACCGTGAACCGGTTCCGGAGCGATCCGGAAACCATCAGCACCGGTCCTTCATCACCTTCCACCAGCAGGATCGCTTCGATCCGCCTGGCCCGCTGGAGCATCGCCGCCGCCCCCTGGGACCCGGCCACGAAGAACGCCGTACTCAGCGCATCGGCCTCCGCAGCGCTGTCGCTGATCACCGAGGCGGCGATGATGTCGGTGTCCGCAGGGCGGCCGGTCCGGGAATCCAGGATGTGCCCGTAAGTCACTCCGTCCACCGTGAACGAATTTTCGTAGATCGCCGAGGTCGCCACCGCCCGGTCCTGCAGCAGGACTATCCCGGTGTTCCCATCGGGCAGGCCTGGGTCCCTAATAACCACCTGCCATGCCAGATCCGGCTCAGGCACACCCCAGGCGTATACCGTCCCACCCAGATCGATGATCCCGGAGCGGATTCCCGGCAGGGCGAAGTTCCGGGCTGCCACGTCGACGGCATACCCTTTGGCTATCCCTCCCAGGTCCAGTTCCAACCCTGGGTCCAGAAAACGGACCGACCGGGTTTCCGGGAATATCTGAATTTTGTCCCAGCCGGAATGGTCCATGGCCGCCGCCAGCTCGACTTCGTTCGGGACCCTCGGCCGGACAGGTCGGAAACCGTAGGCCTGCATCAGGCGTCCAACGGTGGGATCGAACGCACCCTCGGTATTCTTGGCGAATTCGTAGGCCAGGCGGATGCAACGGTACAGATCTGCGGAAGAAACCGGCGCCGCCCCCTTCCTGGCGTCCCGATTGACCTGATTGAGCATGGAATCCTGCTTCCAGTTGCTCATCTCGGCATCGACCCTCTCACAAGCCGATCGGACCCTCTCCATCATTCTTTCGGCGCTTTTCGCATCAAAAGCGTTGATTTCCGCTTGAGCGTAGGTTCCCATCACGGTCCAGCGCCTCTCCAGCCGCACAGGCTCGGCGCATCCGACGAGCATAAGCACCAGACCGGCTACGGCGAGGCTGTATTTCAAAAGAAATCTCCTTCCGTTCACAGTGTACCCTCTCAGGGCCTGCTAGGATGGCGGGGCCATGAGCACATTCGGTTCGAACCTCGGATATGTTGACGAATTGTATGCCCGCTACCTTGAGGACCCCTCCTCGGTAAGCGAGGCCTGGCAGGAGTTTTTTCACGGTTTCCGTCCCCGTGAAGCTGCGGCGCCGGCTCATCCGCCGCCCCCCCCGGCCCCGATCCCCGCAGAGGCGGAACCGATCATCGGGATCTCCTCCAAGATCGTGGAAAATATGGTCAGCAGTCTCGGTGTTCCGACCGCCACCTCGGTGCGGTCGGTGCCGGTCAAGCTGCTGGAGGAGAACCGGCGGCTGATCAACCACCACCAGGCCACCATCGCCGGACCGAGGATCTCGTTCACCCACCTGATCGCATGGGCGATCGTACGGTGCCTGGTGAAGCATCCCGTACTGAACTCCGGGTACCTGGAGGCCGACGGGAAGCCCCACCGCCTCAACCGCGATCAGGTCAACCTCGGACTGGCCATCGACTTGGAAAAGAAAGGCCAGCGCATCCTCCTGGTGCCGTGCATCCGGAACGCCGCCGCCCTGGACTTCCCGACTTTCGTGGCCGCCTATGACGACCTGGTCCTGCGTGCCCGGCAGAACCGGCTGACCGTTGAAGACTTCCAGGGCACCACCGTCACCCTCACCAACCCGGGTATGTTGGGCACCGCAACGTCCGTCCCCCGGCTGATGGAAGGCCAGGGCGCCATCTTCGGCATCGGAAGCATCGGCTACCCCGCCGAATTCGCCGGTATGGAGCCGGAGCGGATCTCCGCCATGGGGATCAGCAAGATCATGGCGGTGAGCAGCACGTACGACCATCGCATCATCCAGGGCGCCGAATCCGGTACGTTCCTGTCCGACATCGAGAAAATGCTCATGGGACAGGAGCAGTTCTACCAACTCCTGTTCCAGCAGCTTTCCATTCCTTACGAACCGTTCGACTGGGCGGGAGACTTCAGGCCCCGGGTCGGAGGCGGCGCCGACACCGCCGAGGAGATCCGCAAGCAGAACGGCGTGGTGCAACTGGTGCGCTCCTATCGCGTGCGCGGCCACCTGTGGGCCGATCTGGATCCGCTGGGATACCACCCGGAATCACACGAAGAGCTGGAGATGTCGCACTACGACCTCAGCGTCTGGGACCTGGACCGCCGGTTCCTGATCGGAGGACCGTCAAAGAAACACACCTGGACGCTGCTGCGTGACGTCATGGACAACCTCCGTGATACGTACTGCCGGCATATCGGGGTGGAGTTCATGCATATCCCCGAACCGGCGCCGCGTGCATGGCTCCAGAACCGGATGGAGAGCAGCCGGAACGAGGAGCCGCTGGATTTCGAGGCCCAGAAACAGATCCTGCGAAAGTTGAACTCAGCCGAGGCGTTCGAGCGCTTCCTGCACACCTCTTACGTCGGCCACAAACGGTTCTCTCTGGAAGGAGCCGATTCCCTGATTGCGGCGCTGGATGCCCTGCTGTCCGACGCCGCCGGCCGCGGCATCAAGGAGGCGGTTATCGGCATGGCCCACCGGGGACGGCTCAACGTCCTGGCCAACATCATCGGCATGTCTTACGACCGCATATTCCGGAAATTCGAAGGCGACCTCGATCCGACCCTCAGCCATGGCTCCGGCGACGTGATTTACCACCTGGGCTTCGAGGGTGAGCACACGGCGCCTGACAGTAAAACGATCCGGCTGATCCTGGCCTCCAACCCGAGCCACCTGGAAGCGGTGGACCCGGTGGTGGAAGGGATGGCCCGTGCGCGCCAGGACCGCATCGGCGACGCTCGCCACGAAGCGGTGCTGCCGATCCTGATCCATGGCGACGCCGCGTTCGCCGGCCAGGGGGTGGTCGCGGAAACGCTCAACCTCTCCCAGCTCAGCGGCTACCGCACCGGCGGCACCGTCCACATCGTGGTCAACAACCAGATCGGTTTCACAACCGGACCGAAGGACGCCCGGTCGTCGATGTATTCCACCGATACCGCCAAGGCGGTCAAGGCACCTATCTTCCACGTCAACGGCGACTACCCGGAGGATGTAGTCCGTGTACTCCGCCTGGCCCTGGAGTACCGCCAGCGGTTCGACCGCGACGTGGTGGTGGACATGCTTTGCTACCGTCGCTGGGGCCACAACGAAGCGGACGAGCCGGCGTATACCCACCCGACCCTGTACTCCAAGATCAAGAATCACCGTTCCGTCCGGATGCTGTATACCGAGCAGCTGCTGCGCCGGGGCGTGCTCGATATCGACACGGCCGAAACCGCCCTGCAGGATTTCCGGGACCGGCTCTCGGGAGTACACACCGCGGTCAAGGCCGCCCTGGATCGTACCGAGCCGGAGGCTCGCGATGACCATGAATCCGTAGAAGGCGCCGCCAGGCCGGGGAAGGCGACTGCCGTCAAGCCGGAACTCCTGGAACAGGTCATGGCCGGCCTCGCAACCGCGGTCGCCGGATTCGAGCCTCACCCCAAGCTGGCGCGCCAGCTGGCCCGTCGGCAGCTGCGCCTGAGCGAGGGCAGGATCGACTGGGCTTTGGCGGAGGCGTTCGCCTTCGGCACACTGGTGCTCGAGGGCACACGGGTGCGGCTCTCCGGTGAGGACTCGGGCCGCGGCACCTTCAGCCAGCGCCATGCGGTTCTCTACGATCATCGGGACGGCCGGCCCTATTGCCCGCTGGCGAACCTGTCCCCGGATCAGGCTCCCTTCCAGGTATACGACAGCCTGCTGTCAGAATTCGCCGTCCTTGGATTTGAATACGGCTACAGCGTTCAGCACACCGGCGCCCTTGTGATGTGGGAAGCCCAGTTCGGAGACTTCGCCAACGGGGCCCAGGTTATCATCGACCAGTTCATCGCCAGCGCCAGGGCCAAGTGGGGCCAGGCCTCCGGCATCGTGATGTTGCTGCCCCACGCCTCGGAAGGCCAGGGACCGGAACATTCCAGTGCCCGGCTGGAGCGATTCCTCCAACTGTGCGCATCGGGAAACATGCAGGTGGTCTACCCCACCACGCCGGCCCAGTACTTCCACCTGCTGCGCAGGCAGGCCGGGCTTGATGAACCGATCCCTTTGGTGGTCCTGACGCCCAAGAGTATTCTGCGACACCCGGCGGCTGTGTCCGCGGCCGCCGATTTCACCGGCGGCTCAGGGTTTGGCGAGGTGCTGGACGACCCCGCCGGCCGGGAGGGCATGCGCCGTGTCCTGCTTTGCTCCGGCAAGGTGTACTACGACCTGATCGAGCACCGCGAACGCACGGCAGCCGATGATGTCTCCATTGTCCGGTTGGAACAGTTCTATCCGTTCCCGGGAAAACGGCTGCTGGAGGTGCTTGGATCGTATGACGGCGTTTCGGATGTCGCATGGGTCCAGGAAGAGCCCCGCAACATGGGAGGCTGGAGCTTCATTCAGGAGCGGCTCCGGGACCACCTCGGTTCGAATCTGCAGCTGACCTATTGCGGCCGACGGCGGTCGGCCAGCCCGGGAACCGGTTCTTTCCGCATGCATCTCGCGGAACAGAAGAAATTGATCGAAGAAGCATTCAAGGATGGGAGCCTGTAGGGCTCACCACCCGGAAAGGGCAGAACCATGAAGATCGCAACCATCGAGACCAGCAGAGGAACGATTCGGGTGGAGCTCCACGCCGACAAGGCGCCTCGAACCGTCGCAAACTTCGAGAAGCTGGTGCTGGACGGCTTCTATGACGGACTGAAGTTCCACCGCGTCATCGACGACTTCATGGTGCAGACCGGCTGTCCCAACGGGAACGGTATGGGCGGCCCGGGATACAAGTTCGAGGACGAGTTCCACGCCGATCTGAAGCACGACGGTCCGGGGGTTCTATCCATGGCCAATTCGGGTCCGCATACCAATGGCAGCCAGTTCTTCATCACCCATGTCGCCACGCCGTGGCTGGACGGCAAACACGCGGTGTTCGGCAAGGTCCTTGAGGGACAGGACGTGGTCAACGCCATCCGTCAGAGCGACGACATGGTGACGGTAGGGATCAGCGAAGAATAGACCTCAAGGTTTCTTGTCCTCGAGAGCCGCCTTGAGCAGGTCGGCCATGGAGGTGCCGAAGGTGCCCTGATCTTCCTCACGGGCCGGGTCGCCCCGGTCGGGTGACCGGTCCCGGTTGTCCGGGCCGTCCGACCGTTTCCGCCGCTCGCCCTGGGGCTTCTCGGCTTCAGCGCGGGCGCGGGCCACTCCGTCACCCTGGGCGGCGAGACGGATGCGGCGACCGCCGTCGGCGATATCCAAGACCTCTACGGCAACCTCACCGCCGACGGTGAAATGACTGTCCATACGGCTGCCCTGGGGTATACCGGTAAACGCGGTCGGCATCAACCCGACCTTCCCCGGCGCGAGCCACACGAACACGCCGAACCGCTCGATCTTCTGCACCAGGCCGGTGAGTTCGGCCCCGGCCTCCAACTTCACCGCCGCCTCGGGCATCCCTTCCGCAACCGGCAGGATCGACATCCGCCGGCGGGAAGTGTCTACAGCCAGGATGATCCACTCCATCGCCGTCCCGGGCTTCAACCACTCGGTCCAATCCTGTTCTCTAGGAGGGAACTCCCGTGCCGGTGCCAGCGCTTCCAGACCTGGGGACATTTCCACGAAGGCGCCGAAATCCGCCAAGCGCCGGACGGTACCGGGATATCTGGATCCGACCAGGAACCTGGTTTGCACTTCGTTCCAGGGATCGTCCTGAGCCTGCCGGATGCTGAGGGAAATTTTTCCCCCCTTGTCATGGAGCTTCAGGATCTTGACCTGCACGGTCTGCCCGACCTGCACTGCGTCCCCGACCCGGGTAACCCGGGCGTGGGACAGTTCGGAAATATGAACCAGCCCCTGGACACCGGCGCCCAGGTCCACGAAGGCGCCGAAATCGGCAATACCGGCCACGTGACCCTGCATCAAGGCGCCCTCGATCAGGGTCGCCCGCACCGCTTTTGCTTCTTCCTGGTTCCTGTCCTCCAGCAACGCCCGGCGGGACAACACCACATCCTCCCCACCCCTGCGGAACTGAATGATCTTGAACGGGTAGGATTGACCTACATGCTGCTCGGGCTCTTCGGAGCGGTGCAGTTCGATCTGCGAGAATGGGCAGAACGCCCTGCTCTTGCCGACACGGATTTCGAAACCACCCTTGATGACCGCCTCGACCTTGCCGTTCACCGGCCTGTGTGTGCGATAAGCCCTGGCGAGAGCCGGATCCACCGGCTTCTTCTGCGCAGGCTGTGGTGGTTTGTCAGCGGCGCCGTCTTCCGACGTCTCCTCACCGGATTCGATCTGCTCCTGCGGCCCGGGAGCCTCGGGAACCTCAGGCTGAGCCTCCTGCTTTTCCGTTTCCGGCTGGTCTGTCTCTTCCGGGAGATTTTTGGGTTCTTCGCTCACTTGGCACCTCGTGCCACCGGGACCTGTCCCGGGCCTTGGATGCATGTACCGGATCCAACCGGGATGTCCGGTTTCACCCGACTGTTGCTGATGGGACCGTGCCTGCCCCGGCATTCTGCCACAAAGAAGATTCAGGGTCACCCCTGGCCATCGGCGGAGGCGATATGTCATCCTTGCCGGAATGAAGGCGATCCTTATCCGGAGTCAGGGCCACGGAGGCCGTCTGGAGGTCGGGAATGTCCCCGAGCCGGTCCCGGCATCCGGTGAGGCGCTGGTGCAGGTGATGGCAACCGCCCTGAACAGGGCCGACCTGCTCCAGACCAGGGGGCTGTACCCGGCACCGGCCGAAGTTCGGCCCGATGTGCCCGGCCTGGAGTTCGCCGGGGAGGTCCTGGAACCGGGATCCGGGCTCCCGGGGTTGACGGTCGGCGACCGGGTGATGGGGATTCTGGGGGGAGGAGGCCACGCAGAAAGAGTTGCCGTCCACGAAACCCACTGCATGCCGGTCCCGCCGGGTATGTCATGGGAAAACGCCGCCACTTTGCCTGAGGCGTTCATCACCGCCTGGGACGCTCTGTTCGAGAGAGCCTCTCTCAAGCCGGGAGAATCGGTGCTGGTCCATGCAGCCGCCTCCGGAGTCGGGACCGCGGCTGTCCAGCTGGCCTCTACTGCCGGTTGCCGGGTGGTGGCGCTTTCACGAACTCCCTCCAAGTGGGCCGGAATCAAAGCCCTGGGCGCCGAGGAAGTGTTCGACCCTTCGGACCCGAATCTCCCGGACAGTATCCGGGAACTGATCGGCGGCGACGGTGTGGATGTAATCCTGGATCTGGTAGGCGGGCAAGCGTTCCGACTCAACAGTTCTCTGATCGCCACCGGTGGCCGCTGGATTCTGGCCGGTCTTCTGGGAGGAACGCGAAGCGAGATCGACCTTGCTGCCCTGCTGACCCGGCGGGTGACCCTGGCCGGTACGGTGCTGCGGTCACGATCCACGATTGAAAAAGGGGAACTGGTGTCACGATTCGCGACCTGTGTGCTCCCCCGGTTCGCTACCGGTGAACTCAAGCCGGTGCTGCACGGCACCTTTACTATGGACAGGATCCGGGAGGCCGTGGCGGTCATGGAGCGGAACGAAAATTTCGGAAAGATCGTTCTGCTGGCCGACGGCTGGGAGTCGAGAGGATGAAGTCTGCATTTCTTGAAGGGACAGGTTCTGATCAGATCAGGCCCTGCCGTCGTGCCGAGGACACCGCTTCCAGTCGGCTGTGCGCCCCCAGTTTCCTGAGAATGCCCTGGATATGGTTGCGCACGGTTGTGACGCTGATTTTCATGGAGTCCGCCATGCCCTGGGTCGGTATACCGGCCTCCAGCAACGACAGCACCTCACGCTCCCGGACCGTCAGGTTCGAGCCGGACCCGGCGGCTGCCGGGTGCCCTCTGTCACCTCCGTTGGCGGCCGCCGACCCGGCGCTGCCGGCGATAGCACGCAGCCCGACCTGGTCCATAGGCTGGAACAGATGAACCAATCGGTAACCGTTCTCGCCCTCAGTGTGAATCACCAGCGTGCACAATCCGACTCGAAAGGTCTCGCCACCCGTGGTGCGGACATCGATCTGGAAATTTCGGACCGCTTCACCATTCCGGACCATGCTCTGGATGGCACAGCCTTCGTTGCAGAAACGGTTGCCGAATACATCCGTTCCACAAATGATGTCGGCGCAGGATTTCCCGATCACATCCCCGGCCTGATGACCAAGCAACTCCTCCGCCGCCTGGTTCCAGCCGGTTATAATGCCGTCCTCATCGGCCACGAATGCGGCGCAACCGGTAGACTTAACCAACCTCAGCGTATCCATCCGGGCCTCCGAACCGATAAACCCCTATAAATCCGATATATTTGCGTCCTTTTTCGCTTTATGGGCGAAAAAGAAGGAAATCTACTTTGATCATCAGTATAATTTGATTTGGTGAGAGTGCTATCGTAGATTAGCTAGTGAAGCATACAAAATAGGTCTGTTTTCTACGAGGGTAAATAATGGCCTTGAGGCTGACCAACGCTGGCGATTATGCGATCCGCAGCATGATTTTCATCGCTTCCCTTCCGGAAGAATCGGTGGTGCTGCGCAGTGAAATCTGCGAGTCGCAGAAAATTCCCTCCAGCTTCATGGCCAAGATCCTCCGCAGCCTGGTCAGGGCCCAGCTGCTGCGTTCGACCCGCGGGGTGAACGGTGGATTCTCGCTGGCCCGGGCAACGGAAGAAATATCCCTCCTGGACATCCTGGTGGCAATCGAAGGGCCGCTTTCACTGACCGACTGTGTTCCCAACCCCGAGGACTGCATCCACTCGGCCAATTGTCCCGCCAACGCCGTCTGGTTCCGTGTTCAGGAAAGCATCGAGGACATCCTGAAATCGACGTCCCTGGAAGAACTTGTCTCGGCTCCCCGGAAAAACAACCGGGTCGTTTTCCTGAATCAGGAAGGTGAAGACCCGGCCAGGGAAGCCGGCAGCGGCAACTGATTCCGGTCCTCAGCCGATCGCTTTCAGAACCTCGTCCAGTCTTGCGGCCACCTCCCGGGCAACCTGCGCCAATTCCTCCGAACCGGGTAACATAGTGGACATGGACCGGGCATTGACCGCGTCGATGATGCATTCTCCCGGACCGGTCTCACGCACCACGACGTTGCAGGGCAGGAAGACCCCGACTTCGGGAACCGCCGTCATCGCCCGGTGGGCAAGAGGCGGCACACAGGCTCCGAGGATCAGGTAGCGGTTGAAATCCACACCGATCTTCTGTTTGAGCGTTGCCTTGACGTCGATCTCGGTAAGTACTCCGAAGCCGTTGGCCGCCAGCGCCGCCCTGGCCTGCCGGACAGCTTCATCATAATCAAGCTTGACGGATTTGCTCACGTTCGGTGTCATCTCGAACCCCTCAGGCCTGGACGCCGATTCTGCGCAAAAGGGACATCATCGGGCACCAGCCGGTCAATGCCGACTGGAACAGGTTCAGGCCGACAAATGCGGTAAACAAGTAAAAACGGGCGTCCAGAGTGTAGCCCAGCAAAACCGACAGCAGGATGAAAAAGCCGGCGATCAGCCGGAGCCAGGAATCGATTCCAAGTCGTGTCATCGCCTCAGGTCCTCCGTGATGTGGTTACACATTCCTGGATGCGACCGGCACCGAAAAGGGTACATTTCAAAAAAACGCTGAATTTCAGGATGAATCCGGATGGTCATCCATCGATTCTGCGGCGGCGATCAGAGACCGGCGCAGATCGTCCGGCAGCCGGGGACAGGGCATGTCCTCCACCAGTTTTACCGCTCTTCGCATCTGCTCCACGAACTCCACGCAACGTGGGCAATCACGGAAATGTTCGTCGAACCGGGTGCAGGCGTTTTCCTTAAGCTCGCCGTCCATGTATTCGGACAGTTTTTCGAACATCGCCCGGCATTCGAGCCGGTCGTGCTTCGGGTGTGTCATGGTTGTCCCCCGCCGGTCACGGCGCCGGCCAGTTCACTGCGGACCATCAGTCGAGCGCGGTGGAGGCGCATTTTGACTGTACTCTGAGGCAAGTCCAGGATCTCCGCCGTCTCTCGAGTGGAGAAGTGCTCCATGTCCCGGAGCATGAGAACCATACGGTAGTGCGGCGGCAGGAGATCAATGGCGGCCCGGACCGCCTCCCGGGTTTCCGACCGAACCAGTTCCTCCTCGGCGCCGAGCCCGGGATCGGGGATCCTGCTGCTGAAATCCTCCCCTTCACCCGGCATCAGGTCGTCCAGAGAAATTTCCCTGTTGGTCTGGTAGTTCCCTTTCCGCCGTTTCATGAGGCAGGCGTTGGAGACCACCCGGAATACCCAGGACTTCAACGCCTCCGGATGTTTCAGTTTCTTGAGGGAGCGGTACGCCTGCAACAGAGTGTCCTGAGCGACGTCACGGGCATCCTCCCGCTCGCCGCACATGCGGACGCCGAAGCCGTAGATCCGATCTCCGAATCGATCCACGAAAGCCTCGAATGCACCAGGCTCATCGGCCCTGATTTTCGTCAGGAGTTCGGCATCGTCCAAGGTTTACCACCTGCTCTCTTGCGCAACGGACCGGATGCGTCTTTAATTGTCCTTTGCCATTTCTGGAGTGTACCACCTATGAAAACCCTGAAAAGCCTCGTCCGTGGCCAATGGCACGAAGCGGATTCCGGCTTCGCAGACCTCGTCAACCCTTCCACCGGCGAGATCGTCGCCCGGGCTTCTTCGGCCGGTATCGACTTTCCGGCCGCCTACGCCTTTGCCCGGGACATCGGGGGCCCTGCTCTGCGTACTTTGTCCGTCGCCCGGCGTGGCGCACTCCTGAAACAGGTCTCCAAGGAGATCCACCAGCATCGCGAGGAGCTTATCGCCCTCTCGCTTATGAACTCCGGCGCAACGCGGAAAGACGCCAAATTCGACCTGGACGGCGCCACCGGCACCCTGGCGTATTACGCGTCTCTATCCAGGGACGCCGGGGACGCCCGTTACGTTGCGCTGGATGATGGCTTGCAACTGGGGCGCACGACCCGCTTCTGGGGACGCCACCTGCTGGTTCCGAGACAGGGTGTGGCGGTTCACATCAACGCATTCAATTTCCCAGCCTGGGGGTTCGCCGAAAAAGCTGCGCAGGCGATCCTGGCCGGGATGCCGGTCATCACCAAGCCTGCCACCTCCACCGCCATGGTCACCGAGCGCTGCATCGAGATCATCCAGGAGGCCGGCATACTGCCAGAAGGGGTCCTGTCACTGATCTGCGGCTCCACCGGAGATCTCCTTTCGCTGCTGGGGGGGCAGGATGTCCTGGCGTTCACCGGTTCGGCGGACACCGCCCTCAAACTGAGGAGCTACCCGAATCTTCTCGGCTCCAACACCCGGGCCAACCTGGAGGCCGACAGCCTGAACGCAGCCGTCCTCGGGCCTGGGGTTGACGACGATTCCGACACCTGGGACCTGTTCCTGGCAGACGTCTTCCGTGAGATGACGCAAAAGTCCGGCCAGAAGTGCACCGCTGTCCGGAGGATCCTCGTGCCGCAGGATCGCCTGGCGCCGGTTCGGGAAGCGCTGTGCGACCGACTGGCCGGGATCGTGGTCGGCAATCCGTCGGACGGATCGGTCAACATGGGACCGCTGGCCACTGCCGACCAGCTGCAGGATGCGGTGGACGGCATCGCCCTGCTCCGCAAATCGTCCGAGCTGGTATTCGGCACCGGAGAACGGTGCGACGGCATCGGTGCCGAACCGGGAACCGGTTTCTATATGGCGCCGGTTCTCCTGGAGGCCGGCGATCCGGCAGGCGCAACGGTTCTCCACCAGCACGAGGTCTTCGGTCCTGTAGCCACCCTGATGCCGTACGACGGCAGCCCGCAGGCGGCATCCGAACTGGTCGCCATGGCCGGCGGCACTCTGGTGACATCTTTGTACTGCGACGACCAGTCCTTCGTGGAATCGTTCACCGCCGGAAGCGGTGCTTACACCGGCAGGTTGTACCTGGGATCCAGGAAAATGGCTGATCAGGCGCCCGGCTCGGGGGTTGCCCTGCCGCAGTCACTCCATGGCGGGCCGGGCCGGGCCGGAGGTGGTGAAGAACTGGGTGGATTGCGCGGAATCGCCATCTATTCACAACCGGTTGCGATCCAGGGCAGCCGCCCGATGGTGGATAAACTCTGTGGAGAGTTCCACTCCAGATGACGCGGGATTTATAGGGCCGGGAGCGATACCATCCATTCTGATTGAACTGATCCGTTTGGACGGGTTCCCGCACGGCTGAATCACCGTTCGTGCGGGAGCGCCGATCCGACGAGGAGAGCGCAATGCCCGAGAGACGAAGGATCACCGTGGATGGCAACGAGGCCACCGCTTCCGTCGCACACCGCACCAACGAAATCATCGCGATCTACCCGATCACGCCGTCCTCCAACATGGGAGAAGCGGCCGATGAATGGGCCGCCGCAGGAAAAACCAACATCTGGGGAGTCGTGCCCGAGGTGTCCGAACTGCAGTCCGAAGGCGGCGCCTCCGGGGCGGTTCATGGAGCTTTGCAGGCAGGCGCCCTGAGTACCACCTTCACCGCCTCCCAGGGCCTGCTCCTCATGATCCCCAACATGTACAAGATCGCCGGGGAACTGACTGCCTACTGCATGCATGTGGCGGCACGGACCGTGGCAACCCACGCCCTTTCCATTTTCGGGGACCACTCCGACGTCATGGCCTGCCGGCAAACCGGATTCGCCATGCTGGCGTCGAATTCGGTCCAGGAGGCTCACGATTTTGCCTGCATCGGACAGGCCGCCACCCTGGCTTCCAGGGTGCCGTTCCTGCATTTTTTCGATGGATTTCGCATCTCCCACGAGGTCTCCAAGATCGTGGAGCTATCCGACGATGACCTGCGGTTCATGATCGATGACGACCTGGTGAAGGCTCACCGCGAACGGGCGCTGTCGCCGGATCACCCGGTGCTGCGGGGTACGGCGCAAAACCCGGATGCATTCTTCCAGGCCCGGGAAGCCTGCAACCTGTTCTACAGCAACTGTCCGGATACCGTTCAGAAAACGATGGACCAGTTCGCTGCACGGACCGGCAGGCAGTATCACCTGTTCGACTACGTCGGGGACCCGGACGCGGAACGAGTGATCGTCATGATGGGCTCCGGTGCGGAAACCGCCGAAGAAACGGTGGCGCACCTTCAGGATGCCGGCGAGAAGGTCGGCCTCCTCAAGGTCCGGATCTTCCGGCCGTTTTCGTTGAGCGGTTTCGCAGCAGCCCTCCCTGCCACCACCCGCTCCATCGCCGTGCTGGACCGCACCAAGGAGCCTGGAGCGATCGGCGATCCGATGTACCTGGACGTCATCACCGCACTGCGGGAACTGGAAGATGCCGGCGAATCACCGCTGACGCAGTCACCCAGGGTCATCGGGGGCCGCTACGGATTGTCCTCCAAGGAGTTCAACCCGGCCATGGTCAAGGCGGTTTACGACGAACTGGCCAAAGACAAGCCGAAAAACCACTTCACCGTCGGGATCGTGGACGACGTCACCCACACGTCCCTCGACGTGGACAGCAGTTTCGACATCGAGCCGGACAAAGTCACACGGGGGGTGTTCTTCGGGCTCGGCGCCGACGGCACCGTAGGCGCCAACAAGAACTCCATCAAGATCATCGGTGAGGGGACCGAGAATTACGCCCAGGGCTACTTCGTCTACGACTCCAAGAAATCGGGGGCGGTCACCATCTCCCACCTGCGGTTCGGCCCGGACCCGATCCGGTCGACCTATCTCATCAGGCAGGCCAACTTCGTGGCCTGCCACCAGTTCGGATTCCTGGAAACCTATGACGTTCTGGCCTACTCCGCCCCCGGATCGGTCTTCCTGCTGAACGCACCGTTCCCGAAGGAAGAAGTCTGGGACCGGATCCCGAAGGAGATGCAGGAACAGATCCTGGAGAAGGATATCCAGTTCTACACCATCGACGCCTACTCGGTGGCGAAGGAAGCCGGCATGGGGAGCAGGATCAACACCATCATGCAGACCTGCTTCTTCGCCATCTCCGGCGTCCTGCCCCGGGACGAAGCGATCGCCCAGATCAAGAACGCCATCGAAAAGACCTACGGCAACAAAGGCGCCGGAATCGTCAAGAAAAACTTTGAGGCGGTGGACGCCGCACTGTCACACCTTCACAAGGTTGAAGTTCCCGGAAAGGTCACCACCGACCGCACCCGGCCTCCGGTGGTTGCTCCTGAAGCACCGGATTTCGTCAGGCGGGTCACTGCCGTCATGCTGGAAGGCAAAGGCGACCTGCTGCCGGTCAGCGCCTTCCCGGTGGACGGCACCTGGCCGGTAGGCACCAGCAGATGGGAAAAGCGCAACATCGCCCAGGAGATCCCGATCTGGGACGAGAGCATCTGTATTCAGTGCAACAAGTGCGCCATGGTCTGCCCCCACGCCGCCATCCGCGCCAAGGTCTATCCTCAGGACGCACTGGCCGGCGCACCGGACCGGTTCCGCTCCACCGCGTTCAAGGGCACGGCGTTCATGGAATCGTTCTATTCCATCCAGGTCGCCCCTGAAGACTGCACCGGCTGCGCCCTGTGCGTCGAGGTTTGCCCCGCCAAGGACAAGGCCAACCCGAAACACAAGTCGATCAACATGGAGTCCCACATGGACCATGTCGACCTGGAGCGGGAGAGCTATTCGTTCTTCCTGGATCTTCCCGATGTGGACCGTACGGAGGTCAAGCTCGACGTCAAAGGATCCCAGTTCCTGGAGCCGCTGTTCGAGTACTCCGGCGCCTGTTCCGGTTGCGGCGAAACGCCTTACGTCAAGCTGTTGACCCAGCTGTTCGGCGACCGGGCCCTGATCGCCAACGCCACAGGCTGCTCCTCGATTTACGGCGGCAACCTGCCGACCACCCCCTTCACGATGAACGGGGACGGTCGTGGGCCGGCCTGGTCCAACTCCCTGTTCGAAGACAACGCCGAGTTCGGATTCGGATTCCGGCTGGCTGTGGACAAGCACGAAGAACAGGCCAGGCACCTGCTGAAGGAAATGGGCGGAACCATCGGGGACACCCTGGTGGACGCTCTGCTCAATTCCGACCAGACCGGCGAGGCCGGCATTGTGGCCCAGCGCAAGCGGGTCGTGGAACTGGCCGGCAAACTGGCGGGAAGCGACCATCCGGACGCCGCCCGCCTGGCTGTTATCGCCGACTACCTGGTGAAGAAATCGATCTGGCTGGTAGGTGGCGACGGCTGGGCCTACGACATCGGCTACGGCGGCCTGGATCATGTGATGGCGATGAACCGCAACGTCAACATCCTGGTGCTGGACACCGAGGTCTACTCCAACACAGGCGGCCAGCAGTCCAAGGCGACGCCCTTGGGCGCCTCCGCCAAGTTCGCCATGGCCGGCAAGGAGATCCCCAAAAAAGACCTGGGGATGGAGGCGATGAGCTATGGACACGTCTACGTCGCCAAGGTCGCCTTCGGCGCCAAGGACACCCAAACGGTCAAGGCGTTCCTGGAGGCCGATGCCTACGACGGGCCGTCGCTGATCATCGCCTACAGCCCCTGTATCGCCCATGGCTACAACCTGCAGCACAGTTTGGACCAGCAGAAAACAGCGATCAACAGCGGTTATTGGCCGCTGTACCGTTTCGATCCCCGGCGTGTGGACCAGGGCCAGCCGCCGCTGGTTCTGGACTCGGGCAAGCCGAAACTTCCGGTCTCGGCCTTCATGAAGAACGAGGCCCGGTTCCGGATGGTTGAGAAGATGAACCCCAAGCGCTACCAGCACCTGGCCCGCATGGCCCAGATCCAGGCGATGCGGCAGTACTCGGTCTACGAGCAGCTGGCGGGCATCACGATCCCGAAAGGCAACGACGAATCCGTGAACCAGGACCGGGAGCCGGTAGGCGCCGGCAGCAGCGGCAAGGAGTAAGAGGTCACCATGAACCTGAAAACCAACTACCTCGGACTGGAACTCAGCCACCCGCTCATGCCCGGCGCCTCACCGCTCTCGGCGGACCGGGATGCGGTACGACGCCTTGAAGATGCCGGAGCATCGGCCATCGTCCTCCCTTCCCTGTTCGAAGAACAGATCGACAGCGACGAGAGCGGGTCGGCCCGGTACCTGGACGCCCACGAACACTCCACCGCTGAGGCCTCCACGTTTGCGCCTTCCCTCACCAGGGACGTCTTCCGGCTCGGTCCGGAGGAGTACCTCGAGAATCTGCGCTGGATGAAGTCTTCGCTGTCGGTTCCGGTGATCGCATCGTTGAACGGCACCTCCCGGGGAGGCTGGCTGGAGTACGCCGCGCTGCTGGAACAGGCCGGCGCCGACGCCATGGAACTGAACCTGTACGAGATGGCATGCGACCCGACCGAGAGCGGCAGCAGCCAGGAACTCCATGTCCTGGACATCGTCAAGGCTGTGAAGTCCCAGGTTAAAATACCGCTAGCGGTAAAACTCTCTCCGTTCTACTCCTCGTTGCCCCACTTCGCCGGCCTGCTGGATGAAGCAGGCGCCGGCGGGCTGGTGCTGTTCAACCGCTTCTACCAGGCCGATGTGGATATCGAAAACCTGGAGGTCACCCGCAGCCTGCAGTTGTCCGATTCGTCGGAACTGCTCCTGCGGCTGCGCTGGCTGGCTGTGCTCTCCGCAACCTTCGAGGGCTCCCTGGCCGCCACCGGCGGAGTGCACCATGTCCACGACGTGGTCAAGGCGGTCATGTGCGGCGCCCATGCCGTGCAGGTTGTTTCGGCGCTGCTCCAGAAAGGCCCGGGCTACCTGGCGACACTGCGTAGTGAGCTTTCAGCCTGGCTGGAGGAACACGAATACGAATCTCTGGAACAGATGTGCGGCAGCATGAACCTGTCCCGCTGCCCCAACCCCAGGGAGTACGAGCGGACCAATTACGTGCAGATCCTTCAGACCTGGGAGGCGTAGGCCGAATAGGATGATTCGGCCTTCTTCAGTTCCC
>CALZKF010000019.1 GCA_945787955.1 uncultured Acidobacteriota bacterium
ATCGGCGCCAGGAACAAGGTGTCGCCGTAACGGTAATCCACTTGATCCGGAACGTTTTTGAGCACTGCGGCCACCGAGGTGATGATCCCCATGCGCCTGAAAAAAGCGCTGATTGAATTATCAAGGTAACCGGATTCGGTCCAGCCCGAGGCGGTATTCAGCGATGCATCGATCCGTCGGGCGGTTCCCAGCCGATCGTCCTGGTTGCGGTAGGTATTGTAGACTGGGAAGATCACGAATATGGCAACCAGCAGGATGACCAGGATCGATTTCCACGGCAGATTCCTGCGGGCGTACCAAAAGGCCACTGTCGGCAGGGCGATCATGATGATCGCATGCTCCTTGCCTCCAATGTGCAGGTACATGACGAGCAGCGACAGCGGGATGAAAATGGAAAGCACGAGGTTGCGCCGGCTCCTGCCCAGGGCGCCGGCCCATACCATGTACCAGATCACGAACCAGATGAAATAATAGATCAGGGCGACCTGTTGGCCGACACTCAGGATCCCCACGAACCTGCCCGAACTCAGGCGGTTGCGTACAAAGGCGGAGTCCGCCAACTGCCCCACGAACCCGACTCCTCCCACAAGCAGGTAGAATGCAAGGCCGGTCGGCACCAGGCTCCCCAACCGGCTCGGCTTCGCCCGGCGGCCAAGGGTGAGGTACCCGGCGGTCTGGGCCAGGTAACCCACCAGCGCCATGGCCAGGGCAGGCGTCAGCCAGTAAACCAGTGAGCGGTACTGCAGATCCTCGACGCGCACCTTGAGGTACAGGGCGGAGAACCCGAAGTACAGGAAATAAAGCAGCCCTGCCGGATACATGATTTCGAAGTAGTCGAACCGGCCGGCCTTCTTGCGGATGACGCCGTAGCTCAAAGGGATTGCCAGCAGAACCAGAGCCATGGTCAGGTCCACCACCTGGGTCGTGAAAAGCAGTGTCGTTACCATGCAGGCGAGCAGCAGGAACCCGATCGCCAGCACCAGGGAGCTGCGCTGTCCGTGGGGGGCGGCGACCGCCGCCGGTCCCGGTTGTTGCGGTAATCCGTTCAATTCATTCCTCTTGGTCCACAAACGACTGGACCGCACCAAGGGATACTCCCACAGCAGGCGAGGGTCAAGCGGCTATCGTGCCGTTTCCCAGGAAGTCGCCCGGGCCGCCAGTTTCCCGGCCAGACGCAGCAGCTCGGGGTGTTCCGGCCCCAGTTCTTCACCGGCTTCAAGAAGGGTGGAGCGCACCGCGGTCAGGTCGCCGGTCTCCAGGTAGAAATCCACGAGATCGGACCAGACCGCACTGTTTTTCGGATCGAGGAGGGCCGCCCATTTAAGGGATTGCTCCGCGGTGTCGAACCGTTCCAGTTGCACCGCCACCCGGGCGAAGGCCAAGGCGTACCGGGTGCTTTGGGGAGCCATTTGACGGCAGCGGTTAAGGTAGTCGAATGCCAGGACAAGATCGCCCCGTTTGCGCGCTATTTCAGCCCGGTTGGTGTAAACGGCCAACTTGAACGCCTCATTGAGTGCCGCCTCATCCATGTAGACCAGGGCCTCGTCATAACGTTCCTGGCCTTTCAGGACCAGGGCCAGGTGGAATGCAGTTTCCGCCTGGTGGAGTGCCTTGGCCGGCTCGGAACGGGCCGATCGGAAGAGGGACTCGGCCCGGGGCAGGTCCCCCAAGCGGTGATACAGCTTGCCCAGGGAAAACAGATGGCGTTCACGGCTGATCAACGGCGCTTCGTCCAACACCGCCTCGGAGGATCGGGCGAACGCAAGGCGCAGTGCCGGATCGTCCAGCGCTACCAGGTCGTCGTACCTCCAGAAGTCGGGCTGATGGATGGCGGCCTCCTCAACGGCGGCCGTTGCTTCTTCCTCCAGACCGAATTCCACCGACCGGATCACCAACCTTTCCCGGAACGTGTAGATGCCCGGCTCCTTCTTGATAGCCCACCTCAGGAACCCGAATCCGGTCCGCCCCTCCGGCCCGACACGTTCCCATGCCGGCCTGGTCAACAGAGACAGGTCCGGCGTCTCCCCGGCCCGCCGGCTCTCCTCCAGCCGGAAATAGACTTCCGATATCCCCTGCCAGGACCATCCCGAGACCGGACAGCTATCGGCAGCGGCGCGGTAGCCGTCCAGAGCCCGGCTGAGGTGCATGCTCCGCTCTTCTCCGGAATCGGGCACCTGCAGCAGCATGTCGTACAGGCCGGTCCGGACTTCCGCCTCCAGCCAGAGCGCCTCGTAGCGGTTGATCCCCACAGCGGCTCGCTCCAGGTAGGGCAGCGCCGCGTCGTAGTATCCAAGTGCTGCGGCGGCGCTCCCCCGGGCGAAAGCAACCCCCCCGACCATACCGGTCACCGCCCGGACACCGAACAACACCGTAAGCGCAAAACCGATCCAGAACGGCAGACTGCGCATATTCATGAGCCGGTCTCCGAGTGCCGGTGCAGGGCTACTGCCGCAACAACCACGAACATTAGGGCGTTACCGGGGATCTGGTGGTTGAAATCGACCAGGGCGTGGAGGGAGAGGGAGACCAACCCGATCACCATCCCCAAACGGGCGAGTGTCGCGGTACGGTCCAGGGGGCGCCGGAACTGGATCCGAACCATCCGGGAGCCGTAGGCCCAGATCAGGGCCAGCAACAGGAGCCCGGCGACCAGTCCCCCTTCAACCAGGACCTCCAGGTAGTCGTTGTGCAGTTGGATCCAACGCCCCGGCTCCCCCGGAGGTACGTATGCCGTGAACACATGCCCAAACGCGCCGACCCCGACACCGGTCAGGGGATAATCGGCCACCATGGGAAGAGCCGCTTTCCATGCCACCACACGTTCGTATTGCCCCAGATCACCGGCGGAAGCAGCGGCAAAATCATCGAGACGTTGCGCCAGTTCGGTCCCGCCGAAACCTAGCAGGACCGCCGCCGCCAACACGGCAACGACCGTGAGGGCCAGCACCCGGCTGCGGACCGTTCGAAAGCCGAACAGGGCCAGTACCAAAATGCCCGCTCCGATCAACACCGCAGCCATCTTGCTTGCGGCCAGAATACCGGCCACCAGACATACCAGGCCGGCGCCCAGGGCAACCGGGGCCTGAGGCTCCTTGAACGCCTGGATACCTCCCTTGCGGAACCGCCACCAGGAATAGCCCAGCAACCACGGCACAGCCAGCTCCATCATGCCGGCGAAATGGTTAGGGTTGACGTAAGGTCCTATCGACCTCAGCTCCTGGGTCGATTCCCGTATCCACAGCAGTTTGCCGTTGTCGTAGAACAGCTGCATGATTCCGATCAGCGCCAGGAGGGCCAGGTTGGCCAGCAGCACGACCTTGTACAGCGTACAGCGCTGCTGCACCGCCGTCCTCCGGCCGGCCAGCAGGAAGGCCAGGAAAAGAGCCGAAAACCAGAGGCTCCGCTCCAAGGTGCCTGAAGGATAGAGCGACAGACTCCTCCAGCCCGGATCATTTTCGTTATCGCCCACCGCTTCCGAGGTTTCCGGACCAGCGGGGGCATCACCGGAAACATACGCCAGGGCGCGATCATCAAGGGGCGGCGCCGCGTCCCGATGGATCGCCGCCGCACTGGGGCTGAGCAGGTTGACCGCCGCCGGCGGCAGGGGAACGCATTGGAACAGGCCCCAGAGTCCCAGGAGAACGGGGATCACTAGCCACCGCCGGTCCCTGGCAGGAACGATGCCGGACCAGCCGGACCGCGCCATCGCAATGAAAACCGCCACGGCGATCAGAAACGCAGCGAGCCGATAAGCCCATATCTCGACACCGCCGAACGCCCACGGCAGCAAACAGACCGCCGTCAGCAACGGCCAGTCTTCCGCCTCCATGTACGAGGCGGGGCCGTCGTCCAGCCAGGTCACAGCAGGTCCTTCCGGCGGCGTTTCTTCAGGGTTTCCACCACCAGTTTGACCTGTTCGGTTCTGGCGCGCGACACCACAAGCAACGCGTCGCCGCTGTCCACAACCGCCACCCCCGGCACCCCGACCACAGCGACCATCTTCTCTCCGGCGAACACCACCGAGCCCTCGCTATCCAGCAGGATGCGGCTGCGGGCGTGAGGGTCCTTCGACCGCAGGCGACCGGCGGCATCCCACGAGCCCAGATCATCCCAGCCGGCATCCAGAGGCACAACCTGTACATCGGTGGCCTGTTCCATGACGGCGTAATCCACCGACAGCCGGGTGGCGCGTTCCCAGGCGCCGCGTTCGCCTGCCAGGTGAGCCGCCACGGCCCGGCGGATCCGGGGCGCTGTGCGGTCCATTTCCTCAAGGAAGCGGGCCGCTCTCCAGACGAACATGCCGCCATTCCAGAGGTATCGACCGGACTTCACGAACCGGCGTGCCCGAGCCGGGTCCGGCTTCTCCACGAACTTCGCCACAACAGTGGCCCCGCCCCCTTGCGGCACCGTCGCGCACTTGAGATATCCAAAGCCGGTGGCGGCTCGGTCCGGACGGATTCCGAGGCAGACCAGGGAGCCCTGTTGGGCGACGTCCACCGCCCGGTGAACTGCCGCAGTGAACTTCGGAACATCCCCGATGACATGATCGGTGGGAAAGACACCAACCACGGCGGTGGCGTCCCGGGCCTGCACCGTGGCACAGGCCAGTGCAATGGCCGGCGCCGTATCCCGTCCGGAAGGCTCCACGATCAGGTTGCCGCGCTTCAACCCAGGCAGCAGCTTCCGGATCCTGGCCTTATGCGAATCGGGCGCAACGACCCAGATCCTGGTTTCGGGAGCCAGGCGGCGCACCCGTTTCCAGGTCGAAACCAGGAGAGGATCCTTGCCTCCCAGTGCCAGGAACTGCTTCGGGTTGTCATGACGGCTGTGGGGCCAGAACCTGGTTCCGCTTCCTCCCGCCAGCAGCACAACATGAAAACGGTCCATGGTCTCTCCGGTTCAGTAGGCCTTGCAGGTTGCCTGCAACCCTTCTTCCAGGCCGACTTCCGGCCGGTATCCGATGAGCTTCCCCGCCAGGGTGATATCGGCGAGGGAGTGACGGATGTCCCCTTCCCGGGGCTCCTGATATACCGCCTCAGTCTTTTTGCCGGCGATGGTTGCGATTCCGGCCAGCAGATCGTTCAGACTGATCCTCTGCCCACAGGCGATGTTGACGGCCCGGCCGAACGCCGCCTCCCCGGCGCTGCAGGCCAGCAGGTTGGCCTGCACCACGTTCCGGATGTATGTGAAATCCCGTGTCTGGCCGCCGTCTCCGAAGATCACAGGTTGGCCGCCGCCCTTGATTGAGGTAACGAAGGCCGGGATGACCGCCGAATACTCACTGGTTGGGTCCTGCCTGGGGCCGAATACATTGAAGTACCGCAGGGCGACGGTCGGCAGGCTGTACAGGTCCCAGAACTGCCGGCAGTAGATTTCCGCCGTGAGTTTCTGGAGACCGTAAGGCGAGATCGGCGCCGGAGCCATGGTCTCCACCTTGGGCAGCGCTTCGCTCTCACCGTAAAGCGAAGAGGATGATGCGTAGACGAACCTGGACACACCGGCGTCCCTCGCCGCGATCAGGAGATTGAGAGATCCCGTTACGTTGACGGCGTTGGAGCTTTCAGGGTCCAGGACCGAGCGCTTGACCGAGGGCATGGCGGCCTGGTGCAGCACGAAATCCATACCGCGCACCGCACGGTTGCATACGTCGCTGTCCCGGATATCTCCGAGGCTGAACTCGTAGGAGCCTCCTCCCGCCCCGGCCCATTCCCCGGCATCGCCGAGGTTGGTCTCGCGGCCGGTGGAAAGGTCGTCCAGTACCCGGACGTTATGCCCCGACCTCAGGATCTCTTCAACCAGATTCGACCCGATGAATCCGGCTCCGCCGGTAACAAGATAGGAACTCAAATCATTTCCTCCCGACACCGGTGTATCGGAATCCCAGCTTCCGCATCTTTACCGGCTCAAAGACGTTTCGAAGGTCCACAACCAACGGCTCGCGAAGTCGTTCCGAGATACGGGCCAGGTCCAGGCCCCTGAACTGGTTCCATTCGGTGGCGATTACGAGCAGGTCTGCAGAGTCGCACGCATCGTATTCGTCGGTGCAGTAAACCACGTCCTTTCGCCTGGTTCGTGCCGCCCCTTCCATTCCGATCGGATCGTAGACCCGCATCCGGGCCCCAAGCCCGCTTAACCGGTTCAGGATTTCGATGGCCGGCGACTCGCGCAGATCGTCCGTGTTCGGCTTGAACGTCAACCCCAGGAGGGCGATGACCTTCCCCGATACATCGCCCCCGGTCGCCGCGAGGATCTTTTCCACCATCTTTCCCGGCCGCTCCTCGTTGACGCGGATAACCGCGGAGACGATCTGCAGGTCGGTGCCGCAGTCCCTGGCCAGTTCCAGAATCGCCCGGGTATCCTTGGGAAAACAGGAGCCGCCGTAGCCCGGGCCGGGGTGGAGAAATTTCGGGCCGATGCGCTTGTCCAGCCCCATGCCTTTGGCCACGGCGTGGATGTCGGCGTCGACCTGCTCGCACAGATCGGCCATCTCGTTGATGAATGATATCTTGGTTGCCAAAAAGGCGTTGGACGCGTACTTGATTACTTCGGCGGTCACAACGTCGGTAACCACAATCGGCGTTTCGATGAGGTAGAGCGGGCGGTAGAGATCCTGAAGAATCGCCGTGGCCTGCTCGTCTTCCGTCCCGAGCACGACCCGGTTGGGGCGCATGAAGTCCTCGATGGCGGAGCCCTCCCGCAGGAATTCCGGATTGGACGCAACGCTGAACGGATGCTCTTCCGCTTTGTGCTCCTCGATAATCTCTCGAACCATGCTGCCCGTGCCGGCCGGTACGGTGCTCTTGGTCACCACCACCTTGAACGAGTTCAGATTCTCGGCCACGGACCGTGCGACCTCACGGACGAAGGACAGATCCGCACGGCCGTCTTCTCCCTGGGGTGTGCCTACGGCGATGAAAACCACCAGGGCTTCACGGATCGATCGGTCCAGTTCGGTGGTGAAGGAGAGGCGTCCGGCTGCGACGTTCCTGTGCACCACCTGCTCAAGGCCTGGTTCGTAAATCGGCAATTTCCCTTGCAACAGCAGTTCGATCTTGGACTCGTCCTTGTCCACACAAGTGACGTGGTTGCCGAACTCGGCGAAGCACGCCCCGGTCACCAGTCCGACGTACCCGGTTCCCACTACGGTGATATTCATGATCGGCTCTTTGGCCCCCTGTTGTGCGAGCGGAACCATGCGACGAATCTGTCGAGCCCTTCCTCGATGCCGATCCGTGGCTCCCAAGACAGTTCTTCCCTGGACCGGGTGGTATCGGCCCAGGTCCGGTCCACATCGCCCGGTTGCATCGGCTTGATGTCGATGTCGGCATCGCGGTTCAGTCGCGTTGATATCATTTCGATCAGCCCGGCCAGGGTGACGGTCCGGGAACCTCCCAGGTTCCAGATGTGATACCCGGAAAGATGGTCCATTGCCGCGATGATGCCCTCGACGATATCGTCGATATAGGTGTAATCCCGGGCCGAACTGCCGTCCCCGAACTGGGAGATCGACAACCCGCCGGCAATGGAACGCGTGAAGTGGTGGATCGCCATCTCCGGGCGCTGGCGCGGACCGTACACCGTGAAAAACCGCAGGCAAGCGACCTTGAGCCCGAAGAGGTGATGATGGGCGTGACACAGCACCTCGCCGGCTTTTTTGGTTGCCGCATAGGGCGAGATCGGGTGGTCCACAGGGTCGTCCTCCGCAAACGGCACCTTGGCGTTGTTGCCGTACACCGATGATGACGACCCGAACAGGAAGCGGTCGATGCGGTGGAGTCTGCAGGCCTCGAGCAGGCAGGTCGTCCCGACCAGATTGACCGATGTGTACAGTTGCGGATCGGCGATGGAAGGCCTTACCCCGGCGCGTGCGGCGAGATGGACCACCGTGCCGAACGATGTGCCCGAAAACAGCCGGTCCAAAGTCTCCCGGTCACGGATGTCACCTTCCACCATTCGGTAATTCGGGTCGGCGAGAGCAACCGCCAGATTCCCGCGTTTGACCTCGGGATCGTAGAAGGAATCAAAATTGTCCAGCCCGACGACCGTATGGCCGGCGGCGAGAAGCCGTTCCGCCAGGGAGGAGCCGATAAATCCGGCTGCGCCGGTTACCAGAATTGTGTCTGCGCCGGTTTTCAAATCGAGTGCACCTTCTTCCGCCCCGCCTTGACCGACCGGGTCGCGTTGCGGGTGTCCAGAACCACCCTGGAATGCCGCACGACTTCATCATAGTCGAAGCAGGAGTGGTCGGTAATGATGATCACCAGGTCGGCCTCCTTGAAGGTGGCGGGGGTGAACGGCTTGCCGCGCTTCACCGTGCCGTCTTCCATGCGCAGGCTTTTGTTATAGGGATCGTGAAACTGAATCCTTGCTCCCCGCTCATGCAGTATTTGAAGCACATCCAGGGCGGGAGATTCCCGCAGATCCCCGGTATCTTTTTTATAGGCCGCACCCAGGATCAGGATCCTGGAGCCCTTGACGCTTTTGCGGCAGTCGTTCAACAGTTCGGTGGCGCGCCGCACAACCAGTTCGGGCATGGCGCCGTTGATCTCGGACGCCAGTTCGATGAAACGGGCCGAGTAGTTCAGGGTCTTGAGTTTCCAGGACAGGTAATGGGGGTCCAGCGGAATGCAATGCCCGCCGATGCCCGGTCCGGGGTAGAACCTCATGAACCCGAACGGCTTGGTCGCTGCGCCGTCGATCACTTCCCAAACGTCCAGCTTCAGCTTCTCGCACATCATGGCTATTTCGTTCACCAACCCGATGTTGACGGCCCGGAACGTATTCTCCAGGAGCTTGATCATTTCGGCGGTCTGGGTTGAACTCACGGTGTGGACCGATGAGATCGCCGTCTCGTAGAACATCCGGGCCGCCCGGGTACATCGCGGCGTCGTGCCACCCACGACTTTCGGTGTGTTCTTCGTTTCGTAGAGCTTGTTACCGGGATCGACCCGTTCCGGCGAGAACGCCAGGAAGAAATCCTGCCCCGCTTTCAGTCCCTTGGCTTCCAGGCGTGGACGCATGATCTCCTCGGTGGTTCCCGGGTAGGTGGTGGATTCCAGGACGATCAACTGCCCGGGACGCAATTCCCGGGCGATCTGGTCCACCGCCGAGACGATATAGGAGATATCCGGGTCCCGGGTCTTCCGGAGCGGTGTCGGGACGGCAATGAAAATCGCATCCATCTTCCCGCAACCCTTGTAGTCGGCCCGGGCGGTAAACTTCCCGGACTGCACCAGTTGCTTGACCGTGGACGACGGCACATCTTCCACGTGGGAACGGCCCTTGTTCAAACCGTCGACCTTCCTGAGGTCCACATCCACACCAACGACCTTGAACCCGGCATGGGCGAACTCTACCGCCAGGGGCAAACCGACATAGCCGAGCCCGATGATTCCAACCTGGGCCTTGCCGGTGGCGATCTTTTTTTTAAGTATTTCAAGGTGGGCCATATTTCTTCCTTCTACACGCCGGTCGGAGGTCATGGACCGCTTGCTTCTGATTCCCTCGGGATGAAGCAATATAGTGCGGCTACCCCGGCTTTTCCAACGGCCTACTCTTGCGACAGCTTTTCCATCTGTTCGGTGGTCAGCTTGATGCCCTTTTTCTGATAATGGCGCAACAGCCATCGGGCGAACTTGCTGTCGTTGGTGCCGGCGGCGATATCTTCCAGACCGTCGTGGAGCGTGCGTTCATTGATCATGGCGCCCAGCGTGCCCTGGCCCTCATCGATCTTGCGGGTGATCTCCGCCAGGTTGCGCAGCGTCGCTCCCAGATCGTCGGCCACGGCGTTGGAGTAATCGGGGTCATTGATCAGCCGGCCGACCAGGCCGTCCGGTTCCTCAAGACGGCCCGCGATGGCTGCCAGCGAGGCTGAGGCCGCCTGCAGGGATTCAATCGCCTGTTCCGCGGCGCCGTTTTCCTGCAGCAGAGGTCCCAGAGCGCCTTCACCCCGCTCCAGCTTCTCAACGAACCCGGCCAGAGCCCCCAGAGTCCTGGAAAGATCGTCTACATTGCCTGCGAACTCCTGGTCCGACAGCAACCGGCCGAGGAATCCGCGACCAGCTCTCAATTCGCCTGTGATCGCCTCCAGGTTCAGCAGGGTGCCGTGGAGCCTGGCCAGGCCTTCCTTGCCGAATTCCGGGTTCTGGATCATCTCGCCCAGCATGCCCTCCCCTTTCTCCAGGGGTTCGAGGATCCTGCTCAGCGCTACCGTGATGTCGCCCAGGTTTTCTGCGATGTACGCGCTCTGCTCGAAGAATTCCGTCTCCTGCAGAACGGGGATCTCGTCCCCCGGTTCCAAGATCGGAAGCTCGGGATCCCCCGCTGTCAGGTCCACGAACTTCTCCCCCGACAACAACTGCAGGTATCGCAGGGCGGCGACGGTTTCCTGCCGCACCCGGCCGGTGTACTCCTTACGGATACCGATGGCGACATCGACACCCCGGGACTCAGGGTCCGTGGGGACCCGGATTCTCGTGACGGAGCCGACCTGCACCCCGTCCAGCTTGACCGGGGACCCGACAATCAGCCCTTCGGCGTTGGGAAACCTGACCAGGTATCCCACCGTCTTGACCAGCAGGGACGATTGTTCGCCTACGGTCATCACCGCCACGGCCAGTATCAGGAGCGCCAGGGCTCCGATGGTACCGACCATCAGGTCACCGCCAGGTCGCTTAGCCATACCCTCCCCCTTCGAGAAAACCTTTCAGGATCGGTTCATCCGAGGTTCGGGCCTCATCCATGCTGCCCTCGAACATGATGACCCCTTTATACAGAAACGCGATGCGGTCGCCCACATTAAAAGCGGACTGGATGTCGTGGGTGACAACGATGGATGTGATCCCCAATCTGTCCTGCAGGCTCCGGATCAGTTTATTGATGGTATTGGCGGTAATCGGGTCCAGGCCGGTGGTCGGCTCATCGTACAGGATCGCCTGAGGCGCCAGGGCGATGGCCCGGGCCAGCGCCACACGCTTCCGCATGCCGCCGGAGAGATCCGACGGCATCAATTCTTCCACCTGCTCCAGTTCCACATATCCGAGAACCTCGGTCACCCGCTGGCGGACGCGATCGCTTTCCCAGTCCGTGTGCTCGAACAGCGCATAGGAAACGTTTTCGAACACCGTCATGGAATCGAACAGCGCACCGGCCTGGAACAGCATGCCGACCTTCTTCCTCGTCGCCAGCAACTGTTTTTCGTTGAATTCGCTGATGTCCACGCCATCCACCAGCACCCGTCCGCTGTCTGGAGAATGCAGGCCTATGGTGTGGCGCAGCAGGACCGACTTTCCCGATCCGGATCCTCCCAGCACAACCACCGTCGCGCCTCGAGGGATACCGAGACTCACCCCGCAGAGCACCTGTTTGTCGTTGAAGCTCTTATGGAGATCCACGTACTGAATGAACGGGTCGGCCATCGCTTACACCATCAGGAACAGCTTGGTTAGGAAGAAATCGGAGATGATCACCGCCAGGGAGGAGGTCACCACCGTGTTGGTGGTCGCGCGGCCGACGCCGTCGGCGCCGCCGGTCGCTTTCAGCCCGTTGTAACAGGCAATGATCCCGATGAAAATCGCGAAGAAAACGGTCTTGCCCACTCCGGAGGCGATATCCTGGATGGTCAGGGTGGCGATGACATGGTTCAGGTAGTACACCCGGCTTTGCCCGATCTCGAAAATCGCCATCAACATGCCGCCGAACAGTCCGATGGTATCGGCCAGGATGGTCAAAAGCGGCAACATGATGACCAGGGCTCCCACCCTGGGCACCACCAGTTTCTTCACCGGGTTGGCGGCCAGCGCACGAAGCGCGTCTACCTGCTCCGTCACCGCCATGGAACCGATCTCGGCGGTCACCCCGGCCCCGACACGGCCGGCCACCATCAGTGCGGTCAGAACCGGCCCCAGTTCCCTTACGATGGATAGGGCCAGGATATCCCCGACGAACGGCTTTCCGCCGTACGCCGCCAGCGAATACGCAGTCTGAATCGCCAGTACCATTCCGGTAAACAGCAGGGTGACGTTGGTGATGGTCAGGGAGCGGACGCCGAGCTGATACATCTGAGCAAGCCAGAGATCGATCTCCAGCGGCCGCCGCAGGCCGCACCGGAGCGTCTCCCCTCCAAGCCGGAACATCCCTCCCAGCTCGCTGAGGTATGCGATGAGCGCTTCCCGCACCGCTTCCACCACCTGGCCGGTCCTGCTCCACATCCCGAACGGACAGGGCGGCCAACCGGATGGAAAGAATAGGTGCAGGGAACAGGCAGGTCAAGCGCCTTTATTTTGTTCAGGTTGCGCAGAGGAACGGCCTGCTCGCCACAGCAGCGCGGCATGAACAATCCCGAACATCAGATCTCCGACTCCCAGGACCAGGAATGCCGTTGCAGCACCGGCCGTCCAGGTCGCCGCAAAAAACAGGAAGCCCAGGACCCTGCCGGCGACCGCCACCGCCACCACCCCGGAATATCGCTTCGGTGCAGCCGCCGGGAGGGAATACAGTCCGGCGAGCAACAGCAGGAAGATTCCGTTCAGCCTGAGGTACACCGGATCGGCCGGCAAGGCCAGACCCAGCAGGGCGGCGGCGGGAGCGGTAAACCACAGGATTGCCACGGCAAAACACAGGTCGTAGGCCGCACCGCAGGCCATGGAAATCCCGACCGCCTTCCAGGCTCCTTGTGTCGACATCGGCTGGATTATACTTTACCGGACTCCTGGTTGATCAATTCGATGAAAGATCATTATGGTTCGTAGTATCTGGACAATCCTCGTCGCAGTAGCGGCTACCGTCTTTTTCGGCCTGTCGTCCACCGTCGCCTGCCTGATCGTCCGGAACGGCAATATCGCCATCGTACTGGGCGGCATGTGGTCCAGGGTCATCCTTCGAGCGGCCGGCATCCGCGTACGCTATCTGGGTCTGGAGAACCGTGACCGGCAGCTCCCCTGCGTCTTCATCGCCAACCACCAGTCCATGGTGGACATCTGGGCGCTGTTGCCGGTGCTGCCCCGGGGAACCCGTTTCGTCGCCAAGGAGTCCCTGTTCCACATCCCGGTCCTGGGCTGGGCGATCGGAGCCGCCGGCTTTATCCCTATCGACCGATCCAACATCAACAAGGCGATGAAAAGCCTGGAGAAGGCGGTATCCAGGATACGGGCCGGCAATTCGGTTATCCTGTTTCCCGAGGGCACCCGAAGCAAGGACGGCCTTCTGCGATCGTTCAAGAAAGGAGCCTTCCACCTGGCATTGAAGGCCCGTGTGCCTATCGTCCCCGTTACCATTCAGGGGAGCTTCCAGCGCCTGAAGCCCGATTCTCTCCGGATCACGCCCGGGGTGGTGGTAATGCAGTTCGGTGAGCCGCTGGACACCGTAAGTTACACTGAGAATTCCGTTAACGAACTGAAGGATGAATTGCATCGGCGGATCGAATCCACTCTGGAGGAACTTGAGAACCGGTCTTCACAGGGTGAGGGTGCGACAGGTTGAAGGTCACGTATTTTCAAAGGCGACCGTATCCCCGGCAGATCAGCATCGAAGAGCTGTTCGCCACGGTACGGGAACACCTGCCTGACGATATCGAACCGGTGGTCCATGTAGCTCCTGAACCGAGCAAGGGAATCCTGCCTCGGTTGAGGATCGCCCTCGACGCCCGTCGCCGCCAGGGAGACATCAACCACATCACAGGCGACATCCACTTCATTGCCATGATGCTGGACCCGCGGCGAACGATCCTGACCGTCCACGACTGCGTCCCTCTCACACGGAGCAGCGGCATGCGGCGAATATTGCTGAGGTATTTCTGGTTCAGGATGCCGGCACGGCGATCGGCCTGCGTCACTGTCATATCCGAAAAGACCCGTCGGGAATTATTGGGACACGTCTCCATCGATCCTTCCAGAGTCGTCGTCATTCCGAATTGCGTCGCCCCGGAATTCGTGCCGGGGCCGGATCGCAGGCCCGATCCCGCCGGAATACGCATCCTCCAGATCGGCACGACCGAGAACAAGAATCTCGCTAGTGTCTGCGCCGCCGTCACCGGCATGCCGTGCACACACGAAATCATCGGGCAGATCACCGACAGGCAACAGGCCCTCCTTGCGGAGCACCGGATTCGTTATGAGAACCTGAGCGACCTTTCCCGGGACGATCTCGTCCGGCGCTATCAAGCTGCGGATATCGTAACTTTCGTCTCTACCTACGAAGGTTTCGGCATGCCCGTCATTGAAGCCCAGGCGACTGCAACCCCCGTGATCACCAGCGACCTCTCCCCCATGAAGGAGATCGCAGGGTCCGGGGCTTGCCTGGTGGATCCGATGGATACCGCCGCCATCCGGGAGACTATCCTCAGACTGGTTCAGGATGACGGATACCGCACCGGAGTCATCCGCGACGGATTGAAGAACATCGAACTGTTCAGGCCTGATGCGGTTGCGGGAAAGTACGCCGACCTCTATCGAGCGCTGTATTCCGGATCGTTCAAGGACTGAGACGGTCCAGCGGACCACCCGGCCGCATCACGTACTGGCCGATTTTCCTGATCGGTTTCAGGTACAGGGTCCACGGGTACGGCTTCAAGCCGTTTTTCTTCCAGGCCTGACGGTCGAAGCGGTTGGCCAGAAGCCGGTTCGCCATGGAGGCGTTGCTTACGCCCCGGGTGCGCATCCGGACCAGGATCCTGGGGATGTAGCGGACGTCGAGGCGGTGCCGCAGGAGAAAACGCAACATCAGTTCGTAGTCCGCCGCCGAACCGAGGTCGAGATCGAAACCGCCCAGCCTGTCGTAACAGGCCCGTCGCACAAAAAACGTCGGATGGGGCGGCATCCAGCCGTTATAGAACTTTGCCGTGTCGAATTCGCCGGACTTCCAGTAGCGCCTGATTTTCCGGAGGTCGTGGGGATCGACGTAAACCAGGTCGCCGTAACAGCAGTCCACTGCGGCGTTCTCGAATACTGCGGCGACATCCTTGAGGACGGAGGCGTAGGAGTAGACGTCGTCCGAATTCAGAATACCGACGATGTTTCCTCGTGCCGTTGCGAGACCCTTATTCATGCCGTCGTAGATACCCTGGTCCGGCTCGCTGACCAGCGAGACATGGTCGCCGGCCACTGAGCGTACGATTTCCACCGTGTCGTCGGTCGACCCCCCGTCGATGACAATGTGCTGCAGATCGGCTCCCTGGTCTCGTACGCTGTCGAGACAGGCGGCAATGGTCGCCCCGGAATTCAAGGTCGCCGTGATAATGGAAAAGTTCATACTAATAGGGGCCTGATCCGCTCACTCGAAACGCGGGAGGGTGTGACCGGCATCGTTCAAGTTCCGTCCCCGCCTGGCCGGCTCCATAAGGCATTTTTCCTCCACGGCCGCTCAGAACAGCTTCAGAACCGTGAGCATGAACTCCTGCTGGTCTCCCAGTTCAGGGATGTCCGCCGAGATCGCCCGGCCGTAATTGAAAATGAAGTAGGTCTTCCACGGCCCCGGCGTATTCACGGAAAATCCGGCGCCGGTGAAGCTGCGGGTTGCTTCGTCCAGGAGGCTGTTCACCACCGCCGCGGTCTGAACGGTGGCGTCCAGTTGCAGGATATCGAAAACGTTGAACGAGTATCCGACCCGCAGGATTTTGCCCTGGTCGAACCTGACCCCGGATCCGGAAAACCCGCTCAGGCGGGTCTGGCCGAAGAACGATATCTCGTACTGGCTGAAGCGGTCCAGGTCGTCACCATCCAGGTAGGTCACTTCCGCCCGGACCTTCTGGAACTTCGGCAGGAACCATTCTTTGTTGAGAGAGGCTTCCCAGCGAGCGTATCGCTCCGGGTCACCGGCGGCGACCGGATTCACGAATTCCCCCGCTCCCGGGTCGAACAGCCCCCAGTCTCCCCATTCCGATCGCCGGAAACGGCTGTGCTCCGCCGAGAAGGTGTAGCCCCTGCGGTTGTAGAACAGCTCCACGGCACCTGATGAAACGGTGTGGTCCGGCGGGAGCACGAACTCCAGAGGAGTCGGCAGGCCGGCGCGGTGCGCCTCCGCCTCGTCCTCCTGGTCATATTCGACGAATCCCAGCCGTCCGATCAGATTCAACTTGGCGAACTTGCCCAGTGGGAAACCGGCCTGCAGGCTGACGCCCTGTCGCCTGCTGCGGATCCGCTCCGCCAGGAGTTCCCGGTCCCCGTCGAACACCTTGTCATCGAATTTCAGGGCAATGCCCTGAACATTAAGGGTCAGGTCGATCTTGCGGCCGAACAGATCCGGCTCGGTGGCGGTGGCGTTGAGGAATACCCCGGCGAAAAACACGTTGGCCTGGATACCTTTTCCGAACAGATCGTAGTTGAAGTAATCCGCGCCGCCCAGGGGGACGATGTTGTCCAGGCCGTTATCCTTGAACAGGCCGGCGGCGGCGAACAACTGGCTGGTGTCCATCTCGCTCTTGACTGTCCGTGTGCCATCGTCCCGCCGCTCCAGGTAGCGGAAGCCCTGATCGGTGTCCCGCAGCATCTGGTTGTCGGACCGGTAGGCCGCCTCCCGGGCCTCCTGAAACGTTTCGGGATCCGGATTGATGCGATAGGTTTCGAAGGTCACTTCGCGCTGGACCATGAAGTTCCGGCCGCCTGCGGTCCAGACCTGCTGGCCGTTGATGGCGGAGATCATCCAAAGCTCCCTGCCGTCCGGTCCGGCTACCGCTGCATAGGTGTCCCGTTCTTCGTTGGCCAGCACCGGGGCTTCCAGGTTGTTCTGTACCAGCGAAACCTTCAACCGAACGAAATTTTCGCGATCTATCCAGACTCGGCCCCGGTACAACGGCCGCGCCGGGTCCGGGTTCTCCGGCTCGAAGGCCAGGATCCATGCCTCCCGCCCCGCGACCTGGCCCCGACCTGCCAGACGGTAGCGGTAGGTCCGGTCCAAAGTGAGGTCCATCGGCAGGGTGATGACCTTTTCCGGCTGAATCAGAGGAATTTCGGGAAACTTTTTCCAGGGAACCCGGGTGCCGTTTATCGAGTATTCGGTCTGCTCCCACTCCAGATCTTCCCCTCGGGCCCAGAAATAGTTGCTCTTGATCGACACGTCGATGTTGGAGCCGCCCTGGGCGAACTTGAAGTGGTAATCGACCCGGGCGGCGGCGATCCAGCGTTCGATGTAATCGTCCTGGACCTGCTGCACCGCCTGGTGCTGCGCAATGATCTCCTGGGCGGACAGTTCCCGCTCACGATCCACCCTCAGTTTTTCCGTGTCCAGTTCGAAACCGGGGGTGACCACGCCTGCCTGGTATTCCAACAGCAGCGGATAGTCTGCTGGGCTGACTTTGACGTCCCGGCCGGGACTGCCGTCCGGGACCTCCACCGTCGTTGTTCTCAGGCGGCTGCCGGAAACGGGGTCGACTATGTACGGGTTGCGGACGAAGTTCGACGGCAGTCGCAGCCATGCCTTCCGACCCTCGCCGTCGCCGGCGGCCAGCTCGTAGACAACCAGCGCCTGGAACGTCCGGTCGCTGAAAAATTTTCCGACCACTCCACCTGCCGGCTCACCATCCCCCTCGATGTTCCTGAGAGAGCTTGCCTCCATCGGCGCAGGTGCATATCCGGCCATGAGGCTGGTGGCGGTGCCGGCCATCCACAGGATTCCGGTATCCCTCCCGGGGCCGTCACCCGGTAATTCGGTGATTGCGGCAGCGGCGCCGTTGTGGAGGGCGGCCAGCGCAACAGCCAGCCGGCGCGACAGCGCCTCGTCCCCCGAGGCGGATTCGAACCGCGCCCATAGAGCCGGCGCCGGCGGAAAGCCCAGGGACTCGGGGATCAGTTTCCGGATAATCTCTCCCGCTTCAGCCGCATCTTCCAGGCCGAATCTCAGCGGCAGAATATCAACGTAGGGCGAGGTTTCGTTTCCCCACAATTCCCGCTGCCAGTCGATCCTTCGGGAGTCCACGGCCCCCTGGGATATAGCCGGAACCGGAAGCCCGGCTCTCTGCGCTTCAGCCCTGATCGCCAGCGCGGACTGTTTCAGGACATAGGCGTAAACGTCTGCGGAAACTCCTTTTCGGGTTGAATCGCCGGAAGGAAGGTCCATTACCTCGTACACCGCCACACGGTCCCCCAGGTGCCGGACAGAGCTGCGGGTGTATCTCAGCCAAGCCTCCACCGCTCCGGGCACCAACGGAGTGGGACCGCCGCCGCCGGGAACATATGCCGGATGGGAGCCGTCCAGGCACAGGGAAACCACGGCACCTGTCCGCCTCAGATCGTCGACGCGCTCGCTGAGTGCGGACCAGTCGAACCGGCCCGGTTCGACCTCGACCTGAGCCCAGTCCGCCGTCAGGCGGACAATCAGGGGGGCGGCGCGGTTACCTGAAAGCAGCTCTTCTGGAAGCGGCGGCCCGGCAATTTCGCCGATCCAACCCAGCGAAGGAAACGCCGTCGATTCCGTCTCGGCCGCTGCGACCGGGGCCAGAACGATGATCGTAACAAAAACGAGAACATATACCGGTCGCATTGCCATCCACACCGCCTTGCACCCCAACGGACGAGGGTGATTTTCCGCCGGTTTCCGGCGGGATCCCTCATTTTTCGCCACACCCCCCGAACTGTCAACACGATGGAGGCGTGTATCGGCCGCTTCTGGTCCGATTTCCGGTGCCGGCCTCGGTTGCCCTCAAACAACCAATAATTCCTTAAAGTACCTTGCCTAGGCTACTTATATGACTAGATTTCAACCTTGAGGCTACATATGGCTATACACGGTGATCTATATTCGATGCCGCTTCCCGAGCTGCTGCAGTGGCTGGGGGGGAACCGTCGGACCGGAACGCTTGAGATCGAGCGGGACAAGGTCTGCAAGAAAATCGTCTTCGAGGATGGCCGGATCATCTCCTGCTCCTCCAATGACCCCAGTGAACTGCTGGGCCACTACCTGGTCGCCCGGGGCCAGGTCACCGAAGACCTGCTTCGCATTGCGCTGGACCAGCAGTCCGCAACCGGCAAACAGCTGGGCATGACCCTTGTCGAGATGGGCGTTCTCACCAGTGAAGAGTTGACGAGGAACCTCCACGCCAAGATCGAGGAAACCATTTTCAGCCTGTTCGAATGGGAGCAGGGTGTGTTCCGGTATGACGACCGAGCCATCACCGGCAAGAACCAATTTCCGACCGATATCCGGGTGGAAGATGTTCTGCTCCGGGGAATGCAGCGCATAGACGAAATCCGACGTATCCGCGAGGTCATCGTCTCCGACCGCTTGATCCCGAAGCGAACCGCCAAGCTACCCCCCCCGGAAGTATTCCGGAACAAGATCGCCCGTCGGATTTACGAAGCGCTGGACGGGGAACGCACCATAGCCGACATCCTCCTCCACGCCCATGGTTCGGTCTTTGTCGTCTCCAAGCTGCTGTTCGAGCTGCACCGCACCAACCTGATTGAGCTTGCGGGGGACCTGCAGCCCTCGCCGGACAACGACGCGGCAGCACCTGCGCCCGAACCGGTCGATGCTCAGTTGTTTCCGGAATTCAGCCGTGAACATGAAACGGGCTCGGAGCGGGCGGCGGTGCCGGCAGAAGGGCCGGACGCCTTCGTCATCCCGGAGCCGGTCCGCGACGAACCTGTGCCGCCCGATTCGCCCGATCCCGGGACTGTCCCTCCCGGCAGCGGCCCGAGCCTCTCGCCTGAGGAGGTGGATACCGCCCTGCAATTGGCACGGGAGTTCATGTCCAAGGGAGAGTACGACGCCGCTCTGGAAATCCTGGACAAGATCTACCGCAATAATCCCAACAACGAATCGCTGCGCCGCCTGAACAAGGAGGCGGAGGTCGCCTTTTTGGAGAAAGCCCGCAAGCATTACATGCCTGACGAAAAAATTCCGGTCCTGACCCGGCCGTTGGATGAACTGGAAACAGAAGACCTTTCGCCCGAGGAGTTTTTCCTTTTGAGCCGGATCGATGGAACCTGGGATGTGCGCTCCATTATCCAGATCGCACCGATCCGGATCGTGGTCGCTTTGAGAACCCTCAAGAAAATGAGGGAAAAAGGGGTAATCGAACTTCGCGACCCGGCCTAGTATCAGCGGTCCAGGATCACCATGGCGGCCACCAGGTCGCCCTGTGTGGAGATGGAAACCCTGGAGTTCACGACTCCCAGTGTTTCAGCCCTCTGCCGCGCCTTCCCGATGAGTTCCAGGGTTCCGGCGTCACGCACCACAACCTGGCGGAAAGCCAATCCATCAGCCCAGCCGGTCCCCAGGGCCTTGAGACAGGCCTCCTTGGCTGCGAAACGCCCCGCCAGCCACAGCTCGAGTGCAACATTTTTAGGGCGCTCCCTCAACTCCCCCTCTGACAGGATTCTGGCGGCGAACCGATCTCCCCGGCGTTCCATGGCCAGCCGCACCCGGGAAACCTGCACCAGGTCAACGCCGATTCCGATTACCCCATTATGGATCTCCACTCTCCTTGGAATTCTGCAGTCGATGGTATAATACTGCCGTCCCGACGGTCGCGTGTTCGCGGACAAGCCTATAGTGTTCAATCAGTTGTAGCCGTCGGCGGACCGGGGACAACATGCAGCGCCAGGCAGCGGAAATTCTGGATCGTCTTGGCTCGGGCGGTTTGATCCGGGTGCTGTCCGATACGCTGGACACCACCAGGCTTACGCGGCTGGCCGGGTCGTGCGGCCTGACCTACCCGGGAAGAAGAACCGCTACCCAGAAGAAGGAACGGATCCTTGAGGATCTCGTATCACGGGCCACAAGCGACAGCACCGCACTGCGCTCGGTAATACGGGTACTCCGCAAGGAAACCTCCTCGATCCATAAAAAATTCGCCCGGCTGTCCGCCGCCGATCGGCAGCAACGGCTGGAGGATCCTGAATTTCTGGACAGCAACGGCAATCTGGGGCGGCACCTCTTCCTTCTGGCGTCGGGGACCGACGACCTGGATCCTGCAAACGTCCGGGAGAAACTCCGGGGCAGGATTAAAACCGAGGGCAGCGGCAAGGCCGCATCCGGGAAAAAGAAGAAAAAGAAGAAGGTGGCAGCCGGGAAAACCACCACTGAGGAATCCCCGGAGAAAGAACTGGCCCGACTCCGGAAACGCTGCCAGGACTACGAAAAGAAGGTTCGCTACCTGGAAGGCCAGATGACCAAGAGCCGGGAGGCGGCCAAGGCCCTCAAGCGGGACCTGCTTGAGCGCCGCGGCGAACTGGCTGAATCCAGGATGCTGGTGGAACGGCTGCGAAGGGATGTGGCGGAGCAGACACGCTCCAAGCCAGGAGGAAACGGGGCCGGCGTCGCCGCTCCCGCCGAACAGATGCAGGAACTGGCGAAGACGGTCCGATCCCTCACACGGGTCGCCCGTAACAAGGCAGGCGATGAAAAGCTGCTCCACACCAAGCTTGCCGACTTGTCGGAAACCCGGACGCTGCTGTCGGACCTGCAGCGTGAAACCGCCGGCGTCCGCCGGGACCGGCGGAAGGACCACAAAATCCAGAATCAGAAACTGGACGAGGTTTTGACCGAATTTCGTGCCTTACGGAAGCTGGTGCAAGCGACGGTGCCGTCCCGCGGCAGGGCCCGCAAGAAGGGCCAGGTGCCCCGGGTCGGCATTTTCGTTGACGTCCAGAACATGTACTACGCGGCACGCCAGTTGAAAGGGCGGCTGGATTTCGACGCCCTGATCCAGACCGCCGTCGCCGAACGCCGGATGATCCTGGCCCAGGCCTTTGTCGTGGAGTCCAAGGAGATCGACCAGTCCGGCTTCATCGCCCGACTGGAGAAGCGTGGCATCAAAGTCCACCGCAAAACCCTTACTGTCCGCACCGACGGCTCCAAGAAGGGTGACTGGGACATGGAGATGGCACTGGCGATCCTGGACGCGGCGCCGATGCTGGACGTGGTGGTGCTGGTATCGGGCGACGGAGACTTCACTTCCCTCGTGAACCGGGTCAAGGCGATGGGCCCCAAAGTGGAAGTGATCGGGTTCCCAAGGAATACCGCCAAATCCCTCATTGAGGCGGCGGACCGTTTCAGCCCTCTTGACCGCAATTTCATGATTCGCAGCGAAAAAGTTCCTGAACGTACCTGATAGTCACTATTCGGGCAGGAACCGCGCCCGGCCATCGGCCCCGACCCGCAGGTACCGGCGGCTGCCCTTCCACTCCGGCAGCACCAGGATGCGGCCCGTTCCCGGTTCCGGTTCATGCAGGTCCTTCTCGACATGGAAGTGCCCCAGAACCACCAGGTCGCAACCGTCCCGGAACTCCCCTGCGGCATACGCCCGGACCTCCGCCTCCGGAAATACCTGTTTATATTCCAGGTTGCTCCGGCGCATGCGGCTTTCCAGGCGCTCCGCCAGCAGTGTCCGCCACCGGCGGGGCATGGCGTGGAATACCAGCCGGACCGGCAGGGAGCGACTGAACCGGCGCCAGCTGCGATATTGACGGTCATTGGGATTGGCCAGGTCTCCATGGATCGAGAACAGCTTCATGCCCCCGATTTCCTCGCGCAATCCGCTCTCTGCCACGGTATCGAAGACATCTCCCTCGTAATATTTCCGGATGAAATAATCCCGGTTGCCCTCCAGGTACCTTACCGCCACCCCGGAATCACGGATCGCCCTCAAACAGTCCAGAACCGGTCGGATATGATCCGGTTCCGGCCCGTTCCCGCCGATCCAGAGGTTGAACAGGTCACCGGCCAGCACCAGGGTGCGTGCATCCCTGGCCGCGGCTTCAAGCATGCGGCAGAACGGCTCCACCGCCGGATCGTCACGGTCCAGGTGGACATCTCCGATGAAAACCAGGTCCTGCCGATTCACGCCGCCTTCCGCCGTCACCGGTCTTCCTCGCCGAACCGGCCTGCGGCGGGTGAGGCCATGTACTCGTGGCGGAACGCAGCGAACCGGCCGTCTTCGATCACCTGGCGCATTTTATCCATCAACCCCAGATAGTACGCCAGGTTGTGGATGGTGTTGAGTCGAGCGGCCAGCATTTCCCCCGACAGGATGAGGTGACGCAGGTAGGCCCGGCTGTAGTTCCGGCAGGTTTCGCACCGGCAATCGGGGTCCAGCGGCTCCGGATCACCCCGGAACCGGCTGCGCTTGATGTTGATCCTGCCCTGTGAGGTGAACAGTGTGCCGTTGCGGGCGTTCCGGGTCGGCATGACGCAATCGAACAGGTCCAGTCCTGCTTCCACCCCAAGGATGAGGTCCTCCGGCCGGCCGACCCCCATGAGGTAACGGGGTTTTTCCGGAGGGAGCATGGCCGCCGTCAGGCCCGCCACCCTGGCGATCGCCTCCACAGGTTCCCCCACGCTGACTCCGCCTATGGCGTAGCCGGGGAAATCCAGTTCCAGCAGCTCGCAGGCACTTCGTTCACGGAGATCCTCCCACGGTCCGCCCTGAACGATGCCGAAAGGTACGCCGGGGCCACAGTAGGACTCGCGGCACCGCCGTGCCCATGCCGTGGTCCGTGCCACCGCGCTCTCGATCCGGGCGTACTCCGCAGGTAGTTCGGGGCATTCGTCCAGCACCATGGCGATATCCGACCCGAGGGCCGCCTGAATCTCCATGCTGTTCTCCGGAGTCAACGTGTGGGCCGAACCGTCCACGTGGGACCGGAACCGGACCCCGTGGTCGTCCACCCGGCTCAGCCCGCTCATGGAACGATATCCGCACCGCAGGACCGCACCTCCTCCGGGGTTACGGACTTTACCGAGCCAAGGGTGCCGACCGGCATAAACGCCGGGGTCCGCACCGTCCCCCGTCCCGTAGACAGCTCTCCCCGTCTCGCACGGCCGTCGCCGGACAGGACCTTGAAGCCGAAAGCTCCGCTCATGGCGTAAGGAACATGGCGTCACCGTAGGAATAGAACCGGTATCCCTCCCGGATCGCCTCGTCGTAGGCCGCCAGAACCCTGTCCCGGCCGGCGAACGCGCTAACCAGCATCAGCAGCGTGGACCGGGGCAGGTGAAAATTGGTGACCATGGCATCCACGTGACGAAATTGATGTCCGGGGCGGATAAAGAGATTACAACGGCCGGACCCCGGGACCAAGGTGCCGTCCGGGCCGGCGCATCCTTCCAGGGTACGAACCACCGTGGTCCCCACCGCGATCACCCTGGCGCCTGATTCCCGTGCGACACGGGCCGCCTCCACCGTCTTCCGAGGGAGGGTGTAGGACTCGGAGTGCATGACATGGTTTTCCGGATCGGTGGCCCTGACCGGCAGGAATGTGCCGATTCCGACATGCAGGGTCAGGAAGGCCACGTTTGCACCGCGATCCCGGATCGCGTTCAGGAGCTCCGGTGTGAAATGAAGGCCGGCGGTAGGCGCCGCCACAGCACCCTCGTGCCGGGCGAACACGGTCTGATACCTCTCCTGATCCAGGCCGGCAGCTTCAGCATCCTCTGGATCCCGCCGGATATAGGGAGGAAGCGGCATCCGGCCGGCCGTTTCGAGGGCCGAGGACAGCTCCCCGGACGGATGCTCCAGTCGCAGCAGCCAGCGGTCGTCGCGCCGTTCCAACACCTCGGCCCATAGACCGCCGTCCAGCATGAGACGCTCGCCCGGGTGCGGAGCCCGCCGGACCTTCATCAGGCACCACCAGTCCCGGGAGCGGACCCCCTGCTCCAGCAAAAGCAACTCCAGGCGTCCACCGCTCGGCCTGGAACCGTTCAACCGCGCCTTCAGCACCCGGGTGTCATTGAGGACCAGGAGGTCCCCTGCGGCAAGCAGTCCGGGCAGCTGATCGAACCGGAGATGGAGGCTGCCCTCTCCGGCGCAACCGGGCACCATCAGCCGGGAACGGTCACGCCGGCCGGCTGGTTGCTGGGCGATGGCCGATTCCGGCAGATCGAAATCGAAATCCGATAGTTTCACGATCCAACCAGACCCCGGAGGAGGGCGAGGTTGCGCCGGTCCTCCGCCAGGTCGTCTCCCTTGGGAGTCTCCAGCACCATCGGAACATCCCGGAACCGGCCGTCGTTCATGAACGGCCGAAAGCTCTCGAGGCCGATGAACCCGTCTCCGATATGGTCGTGACGATCTTTTCGGCTGCCCAGATCCGTTTTGGAATCGTTGAGATGGACCCCACCGATCCGTTGCAGGCCGATGAGTTCATCGAATCGACGCATCATCTTGCGGAACGAGCGGGCATCCCGGAACTCGTACCCGGCGGCAAGAAGATGGCAGGTATCGATGCAGACTCCCAGGCGATCACTGCAGGCGGCCAGGTCCAGGATGGCCGCCAGATGTTCGAAGCTCGACCCCAGATTGGTTCCCTGGCCCGCGGTGGTTTCCAGCAGGATCATGCCGTCATCGCCACGGGCACGCTTCCCTGCGCCCATGACCGCATCCAGTGAGGACGCCACTGCTGCCAGGCCGGCCTCTTCACCCGCGCCCACGTGGGAGCCGGGGTGCAACACCAGGTACGGCACCCCAAGTTCGGCGCAACGATCCAGTTCCGCACCAAGTGCAGCCCGTGACCTCTCCAGCAGATCCGGCTTGGGGGAGGCCAGGTTTATCAGGTAAGAGGTATGGGCCATGGTGTAGCGGTCCAGCCCGGCCTCCCGGCTGGCGGCGCGGAAGCGGTCGACCTCGCCGGTGGCGAACGGCCTGGCCGCCCATTGGTTGGAGGACTTCACGAAAATCTGGAGCGCCGTCGCCTCGACACGGCAGGCCCGCTCCACCGCCAGGTCCATGCCGCCTGCGATGGACATGTGGGCACCCAGACGCAGACTTTTCACCGCTGCCACCCTGCTCCCTCTCGCTGCCGGATCAAACCGGTGGCGGGCATTATGCCCTATCGGGAATTCTGGGGCTGCAAACGTGCGAACGGCGCCGGACTATTGGGACAGCATCAGCCCTACGAAGATGATGATCGCCGCCAGGGCCGCGATCACGGCCGCCAGCCGGAACAGGTTGCCGGAACCGGCATTCTCCGCCGGCAGGTCGTCACCCTCGCTATCGTGGTCCTGAGTCAGGTCCGCCGGCACCAGGTCGGCGGCCAGGATGTGTTGACCTGCAGCGCGGCGGAAGACCTCCCTGTTGGTCTTGGGTGCCGAATCCCGTCGCGACCTTCCGAACAGGGCCCGGTCGAGCCTCCTGGATCTATCATCGGCAGGCGGGTGCGCGGCGGCCAGTTCATCGACCCCGGAGGTTCCGGCCCTGACACATTCCTGGATCCTGGCCAGGTATCTGCCGACGGAAACAGCGTCGTAGCCGATTGCCAGGATCGCGTTGAGGGCTACGGCGTCGGCGTTCCGCTCCCGCTCCCGGCCGTAGCCGAGGCGGACCAGGTCGAGGACCGTCTCGGTCCAGACGTCGTCTACGGCACCGTTCCGCTCCGAGGCCGCCGCGTGGTAGCCCAGGCGAACCAGTCTCACGGCGGCGTCGCCGGACGCGGCATGGGCGATTTCATGGGCCAGTACGAATGCCAACTCCGCTTCGTCCTGAAGAAACGCCAAAGTTCCCAGGCTGATCAGGATCAAACCTGACGGCAGAGCCAGGGTTCTCATGGACCAGTCATCCACCAGTACCACCCGGCAGCCGGCCGGCGCCCCGGGTATTCGGGACTCCAACTGGTTGACGAGACGTTGCATGTAAACGGTTAGCGAGGGTGAGGTCACAAACGACCAGCGCAACGACAGCGCCGCCCGGACCTCCTCTTCCATGGCACCGGTCAGGGCCTCTTCGGGGACCTCAGGCGGTGCCTTACCGGCCTGACAATCGCCGCAGCGCTGCCCCGATTGCGGCAGGATCTCATCGGCCAGAAAAGGCAAGCCGCATTTTCCGCAGGTGAAGACGAACCGTTGCCGATCCTCTTCCCGCACGACACGGGTCCCGCAGCGATGGCAGCGGTGTAGCGGCACTCCGCCCAGTGACTGGGCGTGGACCGGTTCCAGGCCGGAATCCTGCTCGTCACACCTTGGACAGGCCGGCACGGTCGGATCGACCGGGCACGGTTCCGTCTGATCTAACCCTCGCGATATTTCCATCTCACCCACAACCAGGAAAAAAGAAGACCCAGCACGCCGGCCGGGGTCATCCAGATCATCGGATCTTCACCGAAAGTCGTCGAGAGCTGCCACGCGCCTGCCGCCATGGCGGTCGGTAAGGACGTGACCACCATGAATGCGCCGAACCCCGGACGTGTGTCCTTGAGCTGGAGGTCGCTCTCCGGGACCGTCTCGGCAGCTTGCACCGGTTCGCCGTCAACCTCCTCCACAGGGTCATCCTCGGCGAAAGCACTGTAGGTCAGAGGGGCGGCGATAACATGCGGCTCCGGCGAGCCGTCCCGGATCTTCGGCGCCAGGGTAGGGTCATCCATTCCGACAGGCAGGCCGGCCAACCCGACCGGCTCACCGGGGACCGGGCCGTCAACGGACAGCATCAGGGGATGTACCGCCGCAGGCGCCTCCGGCTCCAGGCGTGCGCTTATCGCCAGCACCATGTTGTCGGCCGCCGCCGATCGGGTGATGGAATCGGTCGTCGTCCGGCTATCGGAAGGAAAGACCGCTTCGCAGCGAGAGCAGGAGCATTTGACGGGTGAATCCCCAGCCGACGGCGGCTGGCGGTAGCGGGTTGCGCACGTGGGGCATGTGATGATCACTTCGGCCCTCGCTCTCCAATCCTCCGGGAAACACCGTTTCCCCGGCGTAATAGTGTTCAAATCAAGCCCTTTTTCAGATCGGGCTATTGAAAACGTAATTCCCAGGTTATCTGGCGTCAAGAACGACTTTATCGCTCTGGAATTCACCGACACCGTATGTAAGGATGCCCTTCCGGTTTGCCTGGAGGTGCACCATGGAAGTGAAGAACAAAACCGTCCTGGTCCTTGGTGGCGCCGGTCTGGTCGGCACGGCGGTTTGCCGGGAACTTCTCCCGCTGAACCCCGGGAAACTGATCATCAGTTCGCTGGCAGCTCACGAGGTCACCGAGACCATGATCTTGCTCAAGCGCAACTTCCCCGACACCGCCACCGAAATTGCCGGCATCCACGGGAATCTGTTCGTCCGTTCCGAACTCAAGGACGCCGGCCGGCAGGAGCTCCTCAACGATGCCGAGCACCGGCGGGCGATCATCGACGATACGCTGCTCCCGCTCACCGGGGAGATCCTGGGCCGCTCTTTCCTTTATCAGGTCCTCACCGAACAGAAACCGGACCTTGTTGTGGACTGTGTCAACACCGCCACGGCATTGGCTTACCAGGATATCTTCCGCTCTGCTTCCGAGGTGCTGGAGCACCTGGACAAAGGCCACGGCATCGAGACGTTCCGGGAAACCCTGGAGCGCCATCTCTGCACGCTGTATACACCGCAGCTGATCCGCCACATCCAGATCCTCTACGAGGGCCTGGTCAAGGTCGGCGTCGGCGCCTATGTCAAGATCGGAACCTCCGGCACCGGAGGGATGGGCCTGAACATCCCCTACACTCACAGCGAGGAGAAGCCGTCTCGAATCCTGCTGAGCAAGTCGGCCATGGCCGGCGCCCACACCCTTCTCCTGTTCCTCATGGCCCGAACCCCGAACGGGCCGGTAGTCAAGGAGATCAAGCCTGCGGCGGCCATCGCATGGAAAGGGATCAAGTACGGCGAAGTCATCAAACGCGGCAAGCCGATCCGCCTGCACGACTGCCCGTTCGACCAGGCGGTAGACCTCGCTTCCGATCCGGATATGGGTGCATCCAGGTCGTATCCGGAAGTCGACGCCGGCGCCGAAGGGAACCTGAAATCGGTCTATATCGACACCGGAGAAAACGGCATATTCAGCCGGGCCGAGTTCGAGGTAGTGACCACATTGGGCCAGATGGAATTTGTCACACCAGAGGAAATTGCCCGAAACGTCCGGTTCGAAGTCGCCGGGATCAACTCCGGCCACGATGTAATCAACGCCCTGGACACCGCCAGCATGGACCCGACCTACCGGGCCGGCGTGTTGAGAGCCACGGCATTGCGCCGGCTGGAAGCGCTGGAGCAGGAGCACCAGGTCGCCTCCGTCGCATTTGAAATGCTTGGCCCTCCGCGACTGTCCAAACTGCTGTTCGAGTCCGACCTGCTCCGCCGCATCCGGGTCACGATCGGTGCTGTTGCGGAGGATGACGCTGACAAGCTCGCCCTGGACGCCGCGAACTACCTGCGGGATCACAAGGATTTCAGGTCTCAAATGCTTTCCATCGGGATCCCGGTGTTGTTGCCCGACGGCACCAGCCTGCTGCGCGGGCCCCGCATGGTCATCCCCACTGTCTGGGAGGACAAGGCCGTCACTCCCGACTCCATCGACCGCTGGAGCCATGAAGGCTGGATCGATCTCCGGTCCTCCAATATGAAAAAGTGGCAGGAACGGTTCCAGGGCGTCCTGGCGGAGGCCGGCGCCATAGACACGGACGATAGTTCATCCCGGCACGACCTTCCTGAGGAGTTCCGGTCTCCTGACAACGAGATACCGATCGGGAAGATGGTGGGATGGCTGTTCATCCGGGAGGAGCATGGGCTCCGGATGAAAGCATAGTCCCTCATAGCCATCTTTTTTCGTGGTATATTTCCTCTTTGTGTTTAGCGCGTTGGACACCTTGAAAGAGCGGAAGGAGCTCACAGATGAAGGTTTACGATACCCCCGATTTGCGGAACGTCATCCTGCTCGGCCATGGCGATTGCGGGAAGACGTCACTGATCTCCGGTTTTCTGTTCGCCACCGGGGTGACCAATCGGTTCGGGAGTGTCGATGACGGCACCGCCACCACCGACTTCGACGAGGAGGAGATCGCCAGAAAAATCTCCCTGCAGACAGCGATAGCCTATACCGAGTGGGATGGCCGAAAACTGAATTTCATCGACGCGCCCGGGTACGCCGCATTCGTAGCAGACGCAAAAACGGGCATATACGTTTCCGACTCCGCCCTCCTGATGGTCGAAGCGGTCTCAGGCATCCAGGTCATCACCGACCGCACCTTCAAGTACACCGCCGATTTCGACCTGCCGGTATTCTTCGTGCTGAACAAGATGGATCGTGAAAACGCCGATTTCGGTACCGTGGTCGCAGCACTTCAGGAACGCTACGGTCGAGGCTGCCTCCCGATACAGCTCCCCATCGGCAAGGAACACGATTTCAGCGGCGTGGTCGATCTGATCGCCCGCAAGGCGTACACCTTCGCAAAAGATGCCGGCGGCAAGATGACCACTGTCGACGTGCCCGGAGACATGTCCGACGACGTGGAAAACGCCCGCAACGAGCTCATCGAGATGGTGGCGGAAAACGACGACGTCCTAATGGAGAAGTTCCTCGAAGCGGGAGAATTGTCCGACAGCGAGTTTGTTTCCGGGCTCCGGACCGCTATCCGGGATCGCAAGGTTTTCCCGATTGCATGTGCTTCGGCCAGCCACATGATCGGCCTGCAGCCCTTGATGAGCATGGTGGCGGCGCTGGCGCCGGCGCCCGGCGAACGCGGCGATCTGACCGGGTACGCCCTGGCCGACCTGGACAAGATCCCGGATGCCGAGCCGGTCGCCCGAGCTACCGAAAGCGGCGCGCCCCTCTCACTGTTTGTATTCAAAACCATGGCCGACGCGTTCGCAGGCAAGCTGTCCCTGTTCAAGGTCATGTCCGGTACCCTCAAGAGCGACAGCAACGTAAACAACATGAATCGCGACTGTCACGAGCGCCTGGGAGGCATCTCGCTGATGCAGGGCAGGCAGAGCGTCAGCATCGGAGAACTGCGCGCAGGTGATATGGGGGTCATTTCCAAGCTCAAGGAAACCCAGACCTCCGATACCCTGGCCGATCCGGCGAACCCGATCGTCTACCCGCCGATCACCTTCCGTGAGCCGGCGATTTCTTACGCCGTGGAGCCCAGGTCCAAGGGCGATGAGGACAAGATCGCTCAGGCCCTGAACCGGCTCATGGAGGAGGATCCCACGCTCAAGACCAGCAGGCATCCCCAGACCCATGAAATGCTGGTGTCCGGAACGGGGCAGGTTCATGTGGAAGTGGCGCTGGCCAAAATGAAGCGCAAATTCGGCGTGGAAGCGATCCTGCACCCACCCAAGGTCCCCTACCTCGAGACAATCACCGCCAAAGTAACCAACGTGGAAGGTAAACACAAGAAACAGAGTGGCGGCCGTGGTCAGTTCGGCGTTTGCGTCGTGGACATGGAGCCCCTTCCCCAAGGCAGCGGGTTCGTGTTCGAAGACAAAATCTTCGGCGGATCGATCCCACAGAATTACCGGCCTGCGGTGCGCAAGGGCATCGAAGAGGTTGCCGAGCGGGGATGGCAGGCGGGCTGCCCGGTAGTCGATTTCAAAATCACTCTGCTGGACGGCAAATACCACAACGTGGATTCCTCCGAAATGGCGTTCAAGATCGCCGGCGCCCTGGCGTTCAAACACGCCATGGAGAAGGCCAGGCCGACCATCCTGGAGCCGATCATGCAGGTCGAGATCATCGCCCCCGAGGAATACATGGGCGACATCATGGGCGATCTGTCTTCCCGGCGCGGCAAGCCCCAGGGCATGGAGGCCCAGGGCCATGACCAGGTCATCAAGGCCCAGGTTCCGTTGCGGGAAATGCTGGACTACTCGTCCACGCTCAAGTCGATCACGTCCGACCGCGGGTCGTTCCACATGGAGTTCGACCATTACGAAGAAGCACCGGCCGCCATCCGCAAAGAGATCGTGGAGGATTCGGAGAAGGCCAAGGCCGAAAAGGCGGGTGAGCACGGGTGAGCCGGAGCTTCGTCTACATCGAGGAACTCTCACGGCACGTCGGAGAATCGGTCACCCTCAAAGGCTGGTTGTTTCAGAAGCGGTCGTCGGGAAAAATCAAGTTCCTGGTGTTGCGTGACGGCACCGGCTACCTGCAGTGCGTCGCGTTCGTGAAGAACGTCTCCGCCGAACTGTTCGAGGCCTGCGACCGCGTCGCACTGGAATCGTCCATTAAGATCCGGGGCACGGTCAAGGCGGACGAACGGGCTCCCGGCGGATATGAGCTGTCTCTCGAACAGCTTGAGGTCATCCACGAAGCCGGCGACTACCCGATCCAGCCCAAGGAACACGGCATCGATTTCCTGTTCGACAACCGCCACCTGTACATGCGTTCCCGGACTCCCCAGGCGGTGCTTCGGGTCCGTAACGAAGTGGTCAAGGCCTGCCGCGACTTCTTCTACGACCGCGGATATGTCCTGGTGGACTCCCCGATCCTGACTCCGGCGGCGTGCGAAGGCACTTCAACACTGTTTCAAACCGATTACTTCGGGAAACCGGCTTACCTGACCCAGTCCGGACAGTTGTACCTGGAGCCGGCATGCATGGCGTTCGGCAAGGTGTTCTGCCTCGGACCGACGTTCCGGGCCGAGAAGTCCAAGACCCGGCGTCACCTGACCGAATTCTGGATGATCGAGCCGGAGGTCGCCTTCATGGAGCTTCCGGAACTGTTGGAACTTGCAGAGACGTTCATCGCGTACATAGTCGGCCGGGCGGTGGAGCGATGCGCCGAGCAGTTGAAGATCCTGGAGCGGGACACCGGAAAACTCGAGGATATCCAGGCTCCGTTCCCCCGCCTGACCTACGATCAGGCTGCGGACATCCTTATGGAACCGGACAGCCAGGCCCGCATGAAGGACTCCGGCGCGCCGCAGTTCCGGCGGGGCAACGATTTCGGCGGAATGGACGAGACCCTGCTCACCGAGCGATTCGACCGGCCGGTGATGGTGACGCACTGGCCGGCCGGGATCAAGGCGTTCTACATGCAGCCTGATGGGGACGATCCGTCCAAGGCGGCCTGCGTCGATGTGCTGGCGCCGGAGGGTTACGGGGAGATCATCGGAGGATCCCAGCGCATCCACGACCACGACCTGCTGCTGTCCAGAATCCGGGAACACGACCTGCCGGTGGAGGCGTTTCAGTGGTACCTGGACATCCGCAAGTACGGCACCGTTCCCCACTCCGGGTTCGGCATGGGGATCGAACGCTGCGTGGCCTGGATTTGCGGTATCCCCCACGTGCGGGAGTCCATCCCCTACCCGCGGCAGATCCACCGGATCTACCCCTGAACTCCGTGCCGTCATGAAGGAAGCGGTTCGCGTCGGCATTATCAGTCTCGGTTGCGCCAAGAACCTGGTGGACACCGAGATCATGCTGGGCCATCTGGACCGCCACGGCTGCGAATATGTTCTTGAGCCGGGAGAGGCCGATGTCATCGTGATCAACACGTGCGGCTTCATCGGTCCGGCTCGGGAAGAGTCGATAGAAACCATCCTCGAGACCGCCGAGTTGAAGAAGACAGGGCGCCTCAGGCGCCTGGTGGTTGCCGGGTGCATGGTGCAGCGCTACCGGGAGCAGCTCCAGGCCAACCTGCCTGAAGTGGACGCGTTCATCGGCCTGGACGAGCTGCCGAAGGTTATCGAATCCACCGGGCTCGGATCGCCCACCGAATCGGAAACTCCGATCCCGACCGGCCCGTCACGGTCGTTGTACGACCATCTCGCCCCCCGGCATCTGGCCACCCCGTCCTGGACGGCCTACCTGAAAATCGCAGAAGGTTGCGACCACACCTGCTCCTTCTGCGCCATCCCGTCTTTCCGGGGCGCCTTCCGCTCCCGTACGGAGGACGACCTGGTGGCGGAAGCGGAACGACTGGCCCAGGCCGGCGTCCGGGAACTGAACCTGATCGCCCAGGACACCAGCCACTATGGAAGGGACCGGGGCGAGACCGACGGTCTCCCTCGGCTGCTGCGGGCACTCAACGACGTGGAACAACTGCACTGGATCCGGGTGCACTACCTCTACCCGAATACGGTAACCGGCGGGCTGATTGATGCCATGGCCGAGTTGCCCAAGGTCGTGGACTATGTCGACATGCCGCTGCAGCACGCCGATGCGGCGGTATTGTCGCGGATGCTGCGCGGTGGATCCGCCGAGTCCCACCTCAAACTGCTGCAGCGGTTCCGCAATCGCATGGCTGATCCCGCCATGCGAACGACCTTGATCGTCGGCTTCCCCGGAGAAACCGATGCCGAGTTCGACCACCTTATGGATTTCGTACGTGAAGTCCGGTTCGATCATGTCGGCGTGTTCACTTATTCTCACGAGGAGGACACCTCCGCCCACCGGCTGAAGGACGACGTCCCGCAGGACCTGATGGACGAGCGGCGCGCCGCCGTCATGGAACTGCAAGCCGGCATCGTGAACGACAGGAACCGGGACCGGGTCGGGCGCACCGTGGAGGTCCTGGTGGAAGGAGAACACCCGGAAACCGAGTTCCTGCTCACCGGCCGGACCGCCGGACAATCTCAGGATGTGGACGGCCAGGTCCTGATCAATGACGGAATGGGGGAACCGGGATCGTTCGTCCAGGTGGAACTGACCGACGCGGCAGGGTACGATCTGGTTGGTAGAATCGTATCCGGCACCGATCGATCACCGGAGACGCCATGAAAATCTGGAACGGAATAGAGCGCTTTCCGGAAGATGCCGGCCGGGTCGTAGCCACCATAGGGAACTATGACGGAGTGCACCGGGGGCACCGGGTTATCCTGTCCGACGTAGTCGCCGCCGCCAAGGCCCGTAACCTGAGCTCCCTGCTCATCACTTTCGACCCCCATCCACTGGAAGTGGTCGCGCCGGAACACCGGCCCCGGTTGCTGCAGACCCGCGGGCAGAAGCTGGAGTGCCTGGAAACCACCGGCCTGGACGCCGTCCTGATACTGACCTTCAACCGTGAACTGGCGGCGATGACCGGCGAACAGTTTTTCGAGGCGTTGCTGGAATCCAGGATCAATCTTGCCGAGGTCAGGATCGGTGAAAATTTCCGATTCGGTCATGATCGGGCCGGCGGGGTGGAACTGCTGACTACCATCGGCGCCCGACGCGGGTTCGGGGTTGCCTCGATCTCCGCAGTGCAGATCGAAGGCAAAATCGTGTCCTCATCCGGAATCAGGCAATTGATCCGGGACGGCCGGGTGGAAGCGGCCGCCGCAATGCTGGGGCGGCCCTATACGATCCGGGGCGAAGTGACTCACGGGGACGGCCGGGGTCGGAAGCTGCGTTACCCGACTGCAAACCTCACTACCCGGAACGAACTGCTTCCCCGCAACGGCGTCTACATCACCGAGGCGGTAACCGGTGCGGCCCGGCAGGCGGCACTCACCAACATCGGTTCACGTCCGACCTTCCGTTCCGGCGAGACGGTGGTGGAGACCCATCTGATAGAATTTGACGGCAACCTCTACGGCGAGCGGATGGAGGTACGGTTCCTGGCCCGGATACGGGATGAGCAGCGCTTCGCGGACGGTGCGGAGCTCTCGAACCAGATCGCCAGGGATCTGGCCGCTGCCGATGGGTTCTTCGAGAACGGCCGACTGGCCCCACGGTGATTCGGGAGCCGACCGTGCAGAAAAAGCACTTATCAGGGTCGGGCTGGGAAACTCAGGACCAGATCCTGCCGTCGCCGTTCGGCCTGCGGCCCGGAAGCGCCCCACTTCCGGGGAGCTTCATCTCCTTCGAGGGCATCGAGGGTTCGGGCAAATCGACCCAGATCCTCCACCTGGCTGACCGGCTCAGACAGGCCGGCAAAGAGGTCGTGCTCACCCGGGAGCCTGGTGGGACCGCCCTGGGCCGAAACCTGCGCTCCCTGCTGTTGCAGGCCAGCGACCCTCCACCATGCCCTATGACCGAACTGCTGCTGTACGCCGCCGATCGGGCCCAGCACCTGGAAGAATTGATCGAGCCGGCGCTGGGCCGGGGGGCGGTGGTACTGACGGACCGCTACCTGGACGCCACCCTGGCCTACCAGGGCTACGGCCGGGAACTCGGGTGCGATCTGATCCTGAAAATCCACAGCCATCCGCCTCTGGATCGCAGGCCGGTCCGGACGGTGCTCCTGGACATGGAGGCCGAGGTCGGCCTCAACCGGGCCCGGGTGCGGAACACCTTTGAGGGCACAACCGTTTCGGAAGGCAGGTTCGAGGAAGAGCAGCTCGGTTTCCATGCCCGCGTGCGAGACGGCTATCTTTTGCTTGCGTCCCAGGATCCGGAGCGCTACCGCGTCGTGGACGCCGAAGGCGGGATTGAGCAGGTTGCCGAAAAGGTCTGGGACACCGTCCGGGATATCATCATGGACGTCTCCTGAGATGTGCGCCGCAACCGGTACAGTCGCCACCCTGGACGGTGTCATCGGTCAGGAAACGGCCGTCAGCCTCCTCAGGAAAATTCTGGCGGGGGGCCGGATTCCCCACGCCTACCTGTTCCACGGCCCTGCAGGGGTCGGGAAGTGGCCGGCAGTACTTGCATTCGCCAGAACCCTGCTCTGCACCGAGGCAGGCGCGGCGAAACGGGGCGATGCCTGTGGACGCTGCCGTTCCTGCAAGCAGATCGCCGCCGCCTCCCACCCCGACTTCTACCGCATCGGTCTTTACCCGAAAAAGGAGTTTCCCAGGAGCCCGAAGCCGAAGGAGGCGATCCCGCCGCTGCCGCTTGACTTCGACCCGGGTGACCGGGAAATGCTGACTCAACTCCGGATCCAGCAGATCCGCTGGCTTAACACCCAGGCCTCCCATCCGCCGGCTGAAGGGTCCCGAAGGATCTTCGTAATCGACCCTGCCGACCGGTTGAATCCCCAGGCTCAGAATGCGATCCTCAAAACCCTGGAGGAGCCGGAGAGCAGAGCGGTCATCGTACTGGTCACCACCCGGCCCCATGTCCTGCTGGCTACCATCCGGTCCAGGTGCATCAGCGTCGGGCTGCGTGCAGTGGACCCGCTCCATCTGGCCGCAGAACTGGAAGCGAAAGGATATACTAGCCTGGAGGCGGAAATCCGTTCCGCTCTGTCCGGCGGACGGCCGGTGGATGCGGAGAGCCTGGACC
>CALZKF010000020.1 GCA_945787955.1 uncultured Acidobacteriota bacterium
GAAGAAGATCCGCAAGATGCGGACGGAGGAAGGGGAGCGGCACGCTACCGAGGAGGCCAAAAAGGCCGGGGATGGCCCACCGCCTCGTATTTTCGTGGCCACCGAGCCGACTGAACTGATCGTGACCAGCGGCAAGCCGGACTACGCGCCTCTGGAAGGGGTCAACCTGCTGTACGTCAAGAACAGTTCGGCCAGCCTGGTGATGGATGTGGACGGCCAGAAGCACTACGTGGTCCTGTCTGGACGCTGGTACAACTCGGCTGCCCTGGCTGGGCCATGGAAGCATGTCCCGGCGGATGCTTTGCCGGCCTCCTTCGCTTCCATTCCCGAGAGTTCAGAACTGGGCTCGGTCCTGGTTCATATCCCCGGAACCGAGCAGGCCGAGGACGCTCTCCTTGAAAGCCAGATCCCCCAGACCGCGGCGGTGAAGCGGAACAAGGCCGACATGAAAGTGAAGTACGACGGGGAGCCGGAATTCAAACCGATTGACGGCACCAGCCTGGAATACGCGGTCAACACTTCCTCTTCCGTGCTGAAGATCGAGGATAAATATTACGTGTGTGACCAGGCGGTCTGGTACCTCGCCTATGGGCCGAATGGACCGTGGCAGGTGGCGGATCACCGCCCCGACGAAGTGGAATCGATCCCGGCCAGCAACCCGCACTACAACGTCAAGTACGTCCACGTGTACGACTCCACGCCGGATATTGTCTACGTCGGTTACACCCCGGGGTACGTCGGCAGTTACGCCTACGGCGGCTGCATGGTGTACGGCACAGGCTGGTACTACCAGCCGTGGTACGGCAGCCACTACTACCCGCACCATGCCACCTGGGGCTACAGCGTGCACTACAACCCATACCACGGCTGGGGGTTCGGCGTGACCTACAGCAACGGCCCGTTCAGGATCACCTTCGGAGGACACGGTCACGGCGGGTACCACGGGCATGGCAACTACTGGGGCCCCCGGGGTTACGTGCCGGTGGTGGTGCCGATCCGCAGACCCGGCTATGGCCGCCCCGGTTACGGCAACCCCGGCTATAACCGGCCGGGTGCCGGACGTCCCAGTGTTAACCCGCTGGATGGAGGTCGGGACAACCTGTACAAGCGGCCTGAAAACCAGGCCAAGCTGGCGGAGAAGTTCGGCGACCGGCCCGCCGACCTGAAGCGTGCCGGGGTACCTGAGGGAGTCCGGAACGACGTCTTCTCCGACCGGGACGGCAACGTCCACCGCAACACCCCGGACGGCTGGGAACAACGGAGCAAGGATGGCTGGAAGGCTCCCGAGCGCTCCGCCGACCGCCAGCAGCAACTGGACCGGGACCGTGCCGCCAGGCAGCGGGGAGCCCAGCGCTCAGGTCAGTACCGCAGCAGCCGGCCCAGTGGCAGCTTCAGCGGCGGCGCCCGGCGGGGAGGCGGAAGGCGGAGGTAGCTAGCGGAGAATCTTCGCTTCAATTTCCACAAATCCAGCTTTATCGGTGACACCTTCCACCTGGGTCACTTCGAGTGCGACGCCATCGGTCAGGATCGCGTTGACCGTCAGCTGTCGTGTCTCCACAGTCGGGGGTTTGCCGTCCACCCCGGGGCGGACGCGGCTGTCCTCGATATCCGCCACGATCTCGATCCGGTTCGTGCCGACAAGCCAGACACGCACCTTGGTTGAAAACCCGATGTTCTGGTATACGAATACCTGGGTCCCTTCGTCACCGGATCCGTCGGCGATTGTGCTCGCCGGGAATGGTACACGCTCACCGCTCAGGAGTTTGGATCCCACGTTGCCCGCGGCCACGATGAGACTGTACGACTTGGCGGTAGTCCTCTGCCCTCCCTCGACAGGTCCCATCCGAAAAGTCAACAGGACGTTGGTCTTGGTATCTGCCCCGGTCGACACTTCCGGTGGGTCGGTCTGCGCCATCAGTGGTGCCGCCAGCACGAGGGTCAGCAGAAGTACTCCTGCGATCGGGACGAGTCGATACTGTTTCATGACAGCCTCCGTTCAGGGTTTACTTGATCTTTCATTGATTTTAGTCTCGTCCGCTACCGACGCTATTTTGGAATCCGTCCGTCGGGATCCACTCCGAATCGATGCTGCCCTTCTGCCATGTCGAGCGACTCGATTCCAGGGCGTTGTCGCCGGCGGCCCAATCCGATTCCATCTTCCAGGCCGGATCGATAGGAGACTTGGCCCAGGTTGATGGGTTGAAGTTGTTCTGCCGTTCCGGATCCATGTCCCAGTCGCTATCCGGGACCCAGGTGGAATCGACCACGCTTTTCTGAAACTGTGACGGCTCGCCCAGCACGTTGAGTTGTTCCGATGGTGTCGGAACCGTCGCCTCGTAGCCTGTGCGCGTTTCGGGGCCTGCCGGTAATTTCAGCACTTTCGTTCCGACATCATCGCGTGTGTCACCGTTCCCAAACAACCGAACGGCAGTCACCAACTCGTCGGGCAGTATGATCTTGCCCTGTCTTTCCAGCGATAGCACCCATTCGTCACCCTCGCGCCGCACGTCCGTCCCGGTAAGGATTCGGCCGTCCACCAGTTCCATTTCCACTTGCCCCCAGACGGTCACCGCGATCGTACTCAGGACTATTGCCACACCCAGCATGCGAGGCAGTAATTTTCGAATGGAAACTCCTTAAGCGCTACTCCGGCGGGAATTTTCTGAACATCTTCTCGACGATCTTGTTGATCTTTTTCTCGTTCTTGTCGGCGTTGGTGGTGAAACTGTTGTCGCCGACCCCACGCCAGACCAGGTCGCGGCTGCTGCCGTCCAGAACGTCCACGATCAGGGTGCCGACCTGGATGTCATACACATCAACGGTGGTGGCGCCCCAGCCTCGTCGCCTGCCCCAGTAGCCGAAATTATCCACGTCGACGTACCGTTCGATGTCGGTGGAGGCGTGGTACAGGATGTAAATGTCGGCTTCGCCTTCGACCCGTTGCAACCCCTTCTCTTCCATTCGAAGGTCGATAGCCGCCACGATCCGCTTGTGATACAGCGGGCTATCGGCCTCAGTGCCCGTCATCCAGGCGTAGGTCTTGTAGCCGGAAAAATCTGCTTCTTTGTCGAAGTCCACGTTAACTTTGGCGGCGACCGGCAATATAAACGCCAGTGCCAGGACCATCGAGACGATGCTGAATCTTGATATGCGCTTCATAACCGGATCTCCGTTTGTTAGTGCTTTGTCAGCCTGTCACCTTACCAGCTGTATACCAGAATGAACGGCGTGTACTCGGTGGAATTCTTCGTTTTGATGGAATGGTATACGACCTCGAAGTAAATCACCGACAGTGAGTTCATAGGGTGCTATTAACGCTAGCAATTGTATACAAATATTGCCCGCTGTTCCGGATAATTAAAATTGTTCGTGTATCATTCACCCGGATCCGCCTCCAATCGGTACAGCGGTTTCCCTCAGAGGGTCAAGTGATGAATCGGAAACTTTGTACGGGCTCATGTAGCCGCTGGTTCAGGATGCGATTTTCAACAAGGTTCCCAGCCCGGTACGGTAAACTGGCGTCAGCACTGACTGGGAGGTGAGAACGATGAGAGTCCTGATCGCGCTGTGCCTGATCCTCTGCCCTTCGCTCCTTGCCGCCGAAAACCGTGACGAGGACCTCTTAAACCTCGAACTGGGCGTTTTCCTGGAGGCGTTCGAAACCCGGGTCCGCCTGGATTCGGAAACCCTGGGAACGGGCACCGAAATCAATTTTGAGGACGATCTGGGCCTGGGGAAGGATCAGAACAACTTCAGGCTGGACGGCACCTTCCGTCTGGCCCGGAAGCATCGCCTGGAGTTCGGGTATACCTCATGGTCCAGGCGTAACGATCGTGTGATCGACGAGGAGATTCAGTTCGGTGACGAGACCTATCCTGTGAATGCCGAGTTGCGGACGTCCAGCAGCACCGACGTCTACAAGCTGGCCTACAGGTACTCGTTCGTGAACAACGACCGTTTCGAGGCCGGAATCTCCGGTGGACTCAGCGTGTTCGACTTCGGCGCCTCCCTGGATGTGATCGCTGGTGGCGGCGGGGCGTCGTTTGAGAGCGAGGAGGTCGTCGCTCCGGTGCCGCTTCTGGGCGGCTTCTTCGACTGGAAGATCAACGACAAGCTGGTGCTGCGAACCACCGGTGAGATCTTCGAGCTAAGCACCGGCGGTCTGGACGGTCACATGTCGGACCTCAAGGGCACCCTGAACTGGTATCCATTCCGGCATGTCGGTTTCGGCGCCGGCTTCAACCGGGTCGGTCTGCGTTACCTGGACGATGGTGCTGCCGAAGTGGAGGTCAAGTACGTCTACTCCGGCATCATGGCGTACGCCATCTTTTCGTTCTAGCCAGGCTCAGCGGGGAAGAGATCGTGGATATGGAGCGAACGCTGCAGGAACTGGAATCGGTTCCCTGATATCGGCCTACCGCTCTGTCCCTGCCGTGCTGAATTGAATGTGGTATCGGGATGGGAGAAGGTCAAGTATCCCCGGGAACCGGCGCTCCGATCGCTCCGATCGCCCGTAGCACTGCCTCGGCAGCTTCCCCGGCCCGGCGGGGGAACAGGTGGTCCGCCCCTTCGACTTCCTCGATGACGGCAGGCGCAGGTGTTCCGCTCAAGGCGTGCCGGACTTCCTTCGGGCTGCCGAATTGATCATCGGTGCCCTGGACCACAGCCATGGGAATCCGAACAAGGGACAGATCGCCGAGATGGTAGTCCCGCACCGGGAGTCCGATAGCGACGAAGCCGGCAACTCCGTGATGAGGGTGGTCCTGCAGGAATCGGTTGCTGCACAGCGAGCCGAAGGAATACCCGACCAGGTACAGCGGCTTGCCGGACAGCAGTCCCCGCAGCCAGGCGGCGGCCGCTCCTACATCGTCCGCGCCTTCGCTCTCGTCGGCCCCGCGGAAGTTGAACCTGAGGGTGGTCCATCCCAACCGGTGGAGCTCCCTCTCCACATGGAAGACCACCGGGTTGCGCATGGTGCCGCCATGGAGCGGGTGGGGGTGGGCGACCACGGCGCCGGCTTCCGGACAGTTGGCCACCCTCAGCATCGCGTCGAGGCGGCCTGCCGGGCCGGGGATGGAGAGTTGGCGTACTTCACTCATGGGACACGGATTGTACATCCGGAACCGCCAGGTTGCCGTGTTGGAACCGGATCTGCAGGCTGGCACTGCCTGCGATATACCCTTACGGCAGGTTCCGCCTCCTGATCGAGGTTTCGATGCAGGAGTCCCCTTTGTACAACCGAGCTGCCGGTTGGATCTGGCTGCTGGCATGGAGTTCTGTTCTTTACCTGGTCGCTTCACCCTGGAAGGATCTTGGCGGGATCGTGGACGAGCGGCTGCGATGGTTCCATCGTTTCAGCCTGTGCATGGGCCTTGCCGCAGGGGCTATCGCCGGCAGGCATGGCAGGGAGGTCGGGGAGGGCCGAGGGCCCGGTTACCGGTGGCGATGGTACCGCTTGTGGTGGTACCCCCTGGCATTCTGCACTGCGATCCTGATGGTGATCCTGGCGGTGTTCCCGCCTCGTGAAGGGGAGATCGGCATCCTTCTGACCGCATTCCTGGCTTCCTGGGCCGGTATCGATTTCGGATGGTCGATCTATCCGATGCTCCATGGCCGCTCACCTGATCTCGATGTAAAGTAGCCGGACCATGACGGAGGATCCCGTTTGAGCCGGACGAATATTGCGTTTCTTGTCTTTGCCTGCCTCCTTGCGGCCGCAGGCGATGCCCGGGCGGAAACCGCTTATTCCAGGTCGATGGTGTGGTTCGCCGAAACACTGGACGGTAAGGTGATTGCCGAGCGGAAGGCCGATGCACCGTTCAACCCGGCCTCGGTGGTCAAGGTCGCTACGACCTTGCGCGCCCTCGATCTGCTGGGACCCGATCACCGCTTCGATACGGTGCTGCGCTACCGGGGGGACATCGAACCGGACTGGCCGCCGGAGTCCGGCGAACTGCCAGGGGATATCATTGTTCTTGGCGGCGCCGACCCGGATTTCCAGCTTGAAAATGCGTTCATGGTGGCGTTGCGGCTCAACGCGACCGGTATCCGTTCGATACGGGGACGACTGCTGGTGGATGACCGTTTCTGGATCGGGTGGGAGAAGGGCTCGGCCGGTCGCCTCCCGGACCAGGAGAAACGTTCCCGGCTGATGGCAAGCAGGCTCCGCAGTGCGCTGGATTCCCACCGCTGGGACCGGCGAACCCAGAAGGCCTGGAAGAAGTACGCCGCAGGTAACGATCTCGATGCGGGAAAACCGCCCAGGCTTCTGGTGTCCGGCGGGTACGGCCGGTTCGAGTCGGACCAGGCCGGCACGGTCCTGATGACCCATCGTTCCAAACCACTGGTCGATCTGCTGCGCAGGTTCAATGCGTTTTCCAACAACGACATCGAACGCCTGGACGAGTCCATCGGGTCTCCAGAGGTACTGGCCGCCTGGCTGAACGGAAATCCCGACGGCGCGCCGGTGGTTCTTGAAACGAGTTCCGGCCTGGGTGTGAACAGGATGAGCCCTCGTCGCGTAGTCAAGCTGGTCCGTGACCTGATGTTCCACTGCAACAATCTGGGCATCGACCTGGCAACGATTCTGCCTGCCTCGGGCTGCCGGCCGGGGACCCTCGCTTCCCTGTACCCACGGCTTCGCGATGGCGATTTCAGGGGATCGATCACCGGGAAGACCGGTACCCTGATCCACACCGACGGGGGAGTCTCGGTTCTGGCCGGTGTGGCCGATACAAGGCAGGGCAAGGTGATCTTCTGTGTGGCCTACAACCGTGCCGGTCGTAACAGGTACTGGGCCCGCAAACAGGCAGAATCCTGGCTGCTGGAACTGATTGAAAGCCTGGGCGGCCCGATCAGCCGACCCTGTCCAGATGGTTTCCCCGGTCCCCAGGACGGGGCGAAACTCCTTTAGAATCAATGATAAGTGAGGCTGTGTGGGATTGGCTTGACAATTACATGTATGACACATATTATGCGCCATACATCAATTATCGATTTGTTGAAGGAGGCCCACGCCATGTCGAAGCAGTTGGAAACCATGCCGGACAGCCCGGAAAAAGTGAGGGACCTGGTCCGGGAGCGTTACGGGAAGGCGGCGTCCAGGAAGTCCGGTTGCTGCGGCGGCGGAATCGATGCCGGAAGCCTGGCCCGGTCGATCGGCTACTCGAAGGCGGAAATCGAGTCGGCGCCGGACGGCGCCAACCTTGGTCTCGGCTGCGGAAACCCGACGGCGCTGGCGGCGCTGCAACCGGGGGAAACGGTTCTGGATCTGGGATCAGGCGCTGGGTTCGACGCGCTGATCGCTGCGCCAAGGGTCGGACCTTCCGGCCGGGTTATCGGTGTGGACATGACCCCGGAGATGCTGGAAAGGGCCCGGATCAACGCTGTGGAAGCAGGCTATGCCGGGACGGTGGAATTCCGGGAAGGGACCATCGAAGCGCTGCCGGTTGCCGCCGGAACGGTGGATGTGATCATCTCCAATTGCGTCATCAACCTCAGCCCGGACAAGCCGGCGGTGTTCCGGGAAGCGTTCCGCGTCCTGAAACCGGGCGGCCGCCTGGCTGTGAGTGACATCGTGCTTTCGGAGCCGCTGCCCGACGATCTCAGGGAGATGGCAGCCGGCTATGTCGCATGCCTCTCGGGAGCACTGCTTGAAGATGAGTACATCGGTGCGATGACCGCTGCAGGGTTCGAGGATGTTCGGTGGACCAGGACAGCGGCTTCGATGCTGTTTGATTCCTCGACCCTCGATCCGGAGGCCCTGGCGATAGCGCAGCAGGTCGGAATGGATCGGATAAGCGCATTGTCCGAGACGGTATGGAGTTACCGGCTGGAAGCGCGGAAGCCGTGACCCGGTTTGCCTCCGAACTGGTCGCCCTCGGAAGGGCGTTCGGCCTGTTCGAAAGAGATGCGATATGCTGCGGCACCGTTTCCGTAGCCCAGTGTGCGGCTTTGCAGGAACTTCTGGGCGGCCCCAGGGAGATCGGCAGACTGGCGACAATTATGGGCGTCGCCCAGAGTTCCATGACACGGTTGGTGGATGGCCTTGAGAAACGAGGCTGGGTGGAAAGGGTCCGGGCAGGAGATGACCGACGCCGGGTGGAGGTCTGCCTCAGCCCTGCGGGGCGGAAAGAAGCTGCCAGGTTGAGCGGTCTGACCGAGGATATCCTTTCGACGATCCGGGATCGGATTCCGGAACAGAAGCACGATCAGGTCCTGGAGTCCCTGGAGCTGTTGCGCACTGCCATTGAGGATGTACGCTGCTGTCTCTAGACCATCGACTATCGGAATAAAGGTGTTCGTTGCAGCTTTATTCCGGAAAGGCCGACGCTACGGCTGGACGGTGACGGTGGCGTCCTCAATGATGAGGTTATAGCTGTATCCGGCGCCGAAGTCCTTGTCCAGGGTCACTTTGCCCCGTATCAGCACCAGGTCGCCTACCTTCACTTCGGATGAAGTAGTGATGGTGAGGTCGTCGGTGCCTGCTTGTCCTGATCCGTCTTTCAAGTGCAGCCAGTTCTTGCCCATGATGCCGCCGTTGTATTTCACAACACGGCCCATGACCGCCACGTCCTTGCCGACCAGATCTGCTTTGGCTGCGTACAGTTCGGCAACCGTGTACCCACCTTCGGCTTTCGGCACCGATCCCGCTTCCACTTCAGCTGCGGCCTTGTCGGCCATGGAGTTCATGACTTCTGCCGCTCCGTGAGCCTCTGTTGCAGCGCCGTTGATGCCGGCCTCGCCCGGTTTGGACAGGGCGGAGAGAAACAGGATAGACTCGAATGTGCGGTCCAGGCTCGAGCTGTGGAAGTCGTTCATCACCATGCCGCCTCCCAGAACGATTTGATCGCCGACTGCCACCGGCGTGTTCGGACCTGCGGCCCAGATCTCGCCGTCACCGGTCTGCAGGCGGACGTAGGTGTACCCGCCGGAATCCATGGTTTCCAGTATTTCGGCCAACGCTGCCGTTTGCGGCGCGGTCTCGGCCGGTTCCGGCACCTGGGCATCATTGCCGCCGCATGCCGCCAGAACGGTCAGTGAGATGAGCAGAACAATTCCGAGACGAACACTTGAGCGCATGATGAATCCCTTCAGCCTTCCAGGCCTTTGCAGTCGTTGACCGATATTGCAGATAGTTTGCGGAAGAAGTCGTTGCCTTTGTCGTCCACCAGTATAAACGCCGGAAAGTCTTCGACCTCGATTTTGTAAACCGCCTCCATACCCAGTTCCGGATATTCCAGCAGTTCCACTTTTTTGATGTTTTCCTGGGCCAGCAAGGCGGCGGGGCCGCCGATGGATCCCAGATAGAATCCGCCATGCTTCTTGCATGCCTCGGTGACCTGCAGGCTGCGGTTGCCCTTGGCGATCATGATCATGGAACCGCCCTGGGACTGGAACAGGTCGACGTAAGGATCCATGCGACCGGCTGTTGTGGGGCCGAACGATCCCGAAGCATACCCCTGTGGCGTCTTGGCCGGACCGGCGTAATAAACCGGGTGCTTTTTCAGGTATTCAGGCATCGGTTCGCCCCGGTCCAGCCGTTCCTTGATCTTCGCATGGGCGATATCACGGGCAACGATCAGTGTGCCGGTCAGGGAGACCTGGGTTTCCACCGGGTGTTTGCTCAGCTCGGCGAGGATTTCCGGCATCGGCAGGTTGAGGTCGATCTTCACAGCACCGTGGTCGTGGGATTTGCGGTACTTCTCCGGAATGTACCGGCCCGGGTCGGTTTCCAGGACCTCAAGCCACATGCCGTCCTTGTTGATCTTCGCCTTGATGTTGCGATCGGCGGAGCAGGACACACCCATCCCTATCGGGCAGGAGGCTCCGTGGCGAGGCAGCCGGACCACCCGGACATCCAGTGCGAAGTATCGCCCTCCGAACTGGGCGCCGATGCCGGTATCGCGTGCCTTCTGCAACAACTGCTTTTCAAGGGCCAGGTCCCGGAAGGCGACCCCGCCGGCACCTCCGGTGGTCGGCAGGTTGTCCAGGTATTTCGCGCTGGCCAGCTTCACCGTCTTGAGGGTCGCCTCGGCGGAGGTTCCGCCGATGACGAACACCAGGTGGTACGGCGGGCAGGCGGCGGTTCCCAGAGATTTCATCTTGAGGGTCAGGAAATCCACCAGAGCTTCCTGGGTCAGAACCGCCTTGGTCTCCTGGTAAAGGTACGATTTGTTGGCGGAGCCGCCACCCTTGGCCAGGAACAGGAACTTGTACTCGGCTCCGGATGTGGCGTTGATGTCGATCTGGGCCGGCAGGTTGTTCCCCGAATTCTTCTCTTCGTACATGCTCAGGGCGAGGGTCTGGGAGTATCGCAGGTTCTCGGTGGTGTAGGCGTTATACACGCCATGTGCCAGCGCCTCGGAGTCGTCGCCGCCGGTCCAGACCTGCTGGCCCTTCTTTCCAATGACGATGGCCGTGCCGGTGTCCTGGCAGAGAGGGAGTACACCCTTGGAGGCGATTTCGGCGTTCCGGAGCAGGGCCAGAGCGACACCCCGGTCGTTGGGGGTCGCTTCCGGGTCGTCCAGGATGCCGGCCACGAGCCGAAGATGATCCTGTCTGAGGAAGAAGGAAACGTCCCGCATGGCGGAGGTGGCCAGCAGAGTCAGACCCTCGGGGTCGACCTTGAGGATCTCCCGGCCCTCAAACTCCGCCACTTCCACGAATTGATCGGTAAGCAGGCGGTACTCGGTGTCGTCGGCTCCTGTGGGGAAAGGATCCTGGTATTGAAAGCCGGCCATCTTCCATGCTCCTATTTTGGGGACAGGCACCTTAACCCGGGCTAAGGTCCCTGTCCCCGAAAGGGGATTCTACCCCTGCAGGAAAAAGGTGGCCAGAGCACCGGAAGACCTTCTGCGGCTAGAATGGTGACGCGATGAAAATCCCGGAGAACAGCCCGATCCGCCCGTTTCTGGACCGGCAGGGTGTGATGATCCTGGACGGCGGACTGGCCACCGAGCTGGAGGCTGGAGGCGCCGATCTCGCAGGCGGCCTGTGGTCGGCCCGGCTTCTTTCCGACGACCCGGCCAGGATCCGCCGAGCCCACCAGGATTTCCTTGAGGCCGGCGCCGATTGCATCGTCACCGCAAGCTACCAGGCGACGGTGGGCCGGTTCCTGGAATCCGGATATTCCTCACAGCAAGCCGAGGCGCTCCTGCAGTTGTCGGTTGAGCTGGCGGTGGAAGCCCGGGACCGGTTCTGGTCCGTGGAGCAAAATCGGAACGGTCGGATCCGCCCCCTGGTGGCGGCATCCATCGGTCCGTACGGCGCCTACCTTGCAGACGGTTCCGAGTACTCCGGTCAGTACGACATCGGCGAACAGGAGCTTTACGCGTTTCACCGCGGTCGCTGGGAGCTGCTGGCGGCTTCCGGGGCCGATCTGCTGGCATGCGAGACGATCCCGTCGCTACCCGAAACCCGGGTCCTGTGCCGCCTGATGGAGGAGAACCCGGGACCGGGCGCCTGGGTCTCCTTTTCATGCCGTGACAGCCGTTACCTGAGGGACGGAGCGGAACTGGCACTTGCGGTCAAAGCGATCGCCAGGATTGCCGGCGTAACCGCAGTCGGAGTGAACTGTGTCGCCCCGGCCCTCGTTCACGGGATGATCCGGACGGTGCAAGCCCACAGCCCACTCCCGGTAGTGGTGTACCCGAACTCGGGAGAGCTGTGGGATGCCGGGGATAGCTGCTGGACAGGGAGCCGGAACGAATTCGAAGCCAGGGAATGGGTCGAGGCAGGCGCTGCGCTGATCGGTGGCTGTTGCCGGGTCGGGCCGGAGGAGATACGGCGGCTCAGGACCGCGCTGCTTGCAGCACCTTGAACGTAGCCCCGGACACCGGTACATGGTCCAGACGATCCGGCTCTACCCAGCAGAGTTCCTTCCTTCCGGCCACCCTGCCTCTTGCCAGTGTGCCGTGATACGCCGTTAAACGGATCCTGCGGTTCATGATGCCGTGGGACACGTTCGCCCCAGCCGTCAAGGAGCGGGCTTCCAGGCCGTGCCGATCTCTCAACGCCACCACCAGGCTGGCGCCGCCGTCCTGATCCGACTCGTGTTCCACTGCCGGCAGGTCCCATCGGCCGCGAAGCGGTGACATCTCCCCGGGCGCCTCCAGCAGGACCTGCTCACCCCTCCGGATGACCGCTACCGCTGCCTGGATCCTGAGGGTGGCCGGCCTCTTCGCAGGCGGCGGATATCTCCCTGGTTCGCCGGAGGCGTGTCCCTCGCACCAGCGGGTAACGGGGCACGACCGGCAAGCAGGCATCGGCGAGGCGCAAATGGCGGCACCCAGCTCCATCAGCGCCTGGTTCAGGTTTCCCGGTTCGTCCCCTTCCACCAGGACGGTTGCCAGCTCCCAACAGGCCGCCTCGTCTGCCGCGGTGCGGTCGCCGCGGATCCTGCCGCCGGTGAGCCGCGACAACACCCTCCTGATGTTGCCGTCCAGGACAGGTTCCTGTCTGTGGAATGCAATGCTGGCCACCGCGCCGGCGGTGGTGCGGCCCACGCCGGGGATCGACATCAGTTCGGAAACCAGAACCGGCACTGTCCCACCGTGATCACGGACCATTATCCGGGCGCCGGCCAGGAGGGATCGCGCGCGACGGTAATAGCCCAGGCCGGACCAGGCGGACAGCACCTCCTCCTCGGTGGCGGCGGCAAGGGCAGCGATGGTGGGGAAGCGCTCCAGAAATCGGATGTAGTACGGGAGTACCGTGGCGACCTGGGTCTGCTGCAGCATGATCTCGGAAACCCAGATTGCGTAAGGGTCGGTGGTAGCACGCCAGGGCAGCGGGCGGGCGGAACGGCGATACCATTCCAGGAGCTCCCTGCGGATCGATGCCAGCCGGCGGTTGTTCAAAGTTCCCGGTCGGTCTTGGTCATAAGGAGGCGTTTCACCACCTCGCCGCCGATCAGGTGCCGGTTGACGATCTCATCCACATCATCGACGCCGACCTGCACGTACCAGACCCCCTCCGGGTACACCACCATCACCGGGCCCTGGCTGCACTGGTCCAGGCATCCGGCCTTGTTGATCCGGATCTCGAACTGGAGTCCGGCGCGGGCCACGGCGTTTTTGAGCTCCCGGTGGACATCCGAACCCCCTTTGGTTTCACAGTCCCCCCTGCGATGCCTCGCCGGCCGCCGGTTGATACACACGAACACATGGCGTTTGAAGACCTGCATTGGGCAATTATAGGACCGATCCGACCTGCCCGTGCTAGGATATCCGGTCGGTTCACGATCCAGGTGAACCGGTACGATGTATCAAATGATCAAGCCCGGAGGATAGAATGCCGATCAAGACTCCCGAACAGTTGGATGAGCGGGTCTCCATGCTTCAGAAAAAACTGGCGGAGGCCGGTGAAGGTGCGGATCCGTTGGCGGTTCGCAGGTTGAAGAAATCGATCCGCCGCACCCAGCGCAAGTCTCACCGAACCACGGTGTTGCTGGAGAAGAAGGCCGGCAAGAAGGAAGAGGCGGCGAAGGAAGCCTGACCGGCCATGGCCATCGACCGATGGCACAGGATCCGGTCCCGGCTGTTGCATGACTGCCGCGTTTTCCGCCTCAACGAGGTCGGGTTCGAGCGCAACGGCCGCGAGACGCCGGATCCTTTCTACGTGGTGGACGCACCGGAGTGGATCAACGTCATCCCGCTTCTGGCTGATGACCGGGTGGTTATGGTCCGGCAGTACCGCTTCGGAACCGAATCCGAGACCCTGGAGATCCCCGGCGGAATGTGCGACTCCGGAGAGGCTCCGGCAGCGGCCGCGCGCCGGGAACTTCTGGAGGAGACAGGGTTCGCTGCCGCCTGCCTGGTCCCTCTCGGTTCGGTCCACCCCAATCCGGCGATCCAGTCCAATCGCTGCCATTCCTTCCTGGCCACCGGCCTGACCCGTGAGGCGGAGCCGACACCGGACGCCCATGAGGGCTTCGAGGAGCGGCTGGTCGCCCTGGCCGACATCCCTGCCCTGATCACCGGCGGCGATATCAGCCACTCCCTGGTGGTGGCCGCATTTTATCTGCTCGCTTCCCGGAAGACAGGATAGGACCCGATGGCCGAACTGCTGATCCTGCGCCACGCCAAATCCAGTTGGGCCATCCCAGGTCTGAAGGATCATGATCGGCCGCTCAATGACCGGGGACGACGTGACGCCCCGAGAATGGGGGAACTGCTGGCTTCAGAGGGACTGCTCCCCGATGCGGTGCTGTGTTCCACCGCCTGCCGAACCATGCAGACATGGGAACTGCTGTCGAAGGCTGCACGGTGCGATGTCCAGCCCCGGTACGAGGAGGAAATCTACCTGGCCGGTGCCGGCGACCTGCTGGAGCAGCTGCATAAAATACCGGAATCCTGCCGGCGCGGGATGATCATAGGCCACAATCCGGGCATGGAGATACTGGTGGCGATGCTCACCGGCAGGCAGGTTACGATGCCGACCGCCGCACTGGTCTTTGTGGAAATCCACGGTTCCTGGAAAGCGATCAGCTCGGGCCGGTTCATCCGGCAGTGGAAGCCGAAAGAACTCTAGATCCCCCGACCCTGTCCTACAGCTCCCACCCCGGATACACTCATCATCAGGCCACCGGTAAAAGCCGGTCCGCGGAGGTACACCATGGGTCTTATGTTGACCGTCCCCGTGTTCATTCTGTCGGCGCTATTCGCCATAGTCCCCATGGGATCGGGGGAACCTCCCACGCCCGGTTCCGAGTCGTTTTGGGACGCGGCCGAAGCTCTGCGCCGGGAAGGATCGTACGGACCGGCGCTTGATGCATACCGCAAGGTCGATAGGGCCGCCCTCGGCCAGGAGGCGGAGCGTTGGCTCGATTTCAGGATTGCCGACTGCACCTGGCGTTCCAGAGCCGCCACGGAAGACCCGGACGACACCGCCACCCGGGGTGCCCTGGAGATACTCCGGTTCATGGCCGCCGGAGTGACCCGGGAGAAAGACCGCGACCTGGTGTGGGCGGAGATCCAGGAATCCCTGGGCGATGCGGCCTGGCAGGTCCGCAGCCGCAGCAACTGGTCCACCGGGTGGAGCCATTACAGCCAGGCCCTGTCCTGGTGGGCCGGCTCCCGGGAGATCGAGGTCGCCCGGGTCCGATACCTTGCGATCCTCCGCAAGGCGGACCGTCCGGTGTGGGCCGAACCCCGCCATCACGTTTACGGAAACTACGGCAACAACATCCCGGTGGAAGCGCTGAACGACGCCCTGGGAATCGCCCGGGAGCCGGGGGACGCGGCCTGGCTGCGGTACCTGCTGGCTATGGGTCTGCGCAACCAGTCCGGCAACCCGGCGTTGTACCGGCGCACGACGGAGGCATTCGAGGCCGCCCTTGAAGGTGGTCGTGAACAGGACTGGTATGACGACGCCCTGTACCACTACGCCGGCTTCCTGCACTCGCCGGGCCGTCCGGTCCATCTGGAAGAAGGCGGTTACGGCCACCGGCCGGAGTGGGAGAAGGCGGTCGAGTTGTACCGCAGGGTCGTCGGGGAGTTCAAGGAAGGCGAGACCCGCTACCGGGACGACGCGCAGCGGCAGATCAAGGACATCACCGGGACCGACCTCACTGTTCTGGTATCCGGCATGTTCCTCCCCGGATCCCGGCCGGCGTTCGATGTGGCCTGGCGAAACGTGGACCGCATCGCCCTGTCCATCACACCGCTGGACCTGGGGGCCGATCTGAGGCCGGATCGCTGGACGACACAGAACAGTTACCTGAAAGGCCTGGAACTTGCCGGCGTGGATCCGGTCCGGTCCTGGACGCTGGACGGAAGGAGCGCAGGCAGGCACAACCCCGGCAGGCGCACGGAGACACTGGACGAACCGCTTCCCGAGGGCGCCTATCTCCTTCTGGCCGAAGGCGGAGGGCAGACCAGCAGGGAACTGCTGCTTGTAACCCGCACTGCGGTGATACTTAAAGTCCGCGACGGACAGGTTCTGGCCTGGGTCGCGGATGCCCTGGACGGCAAGCCGGTTCCCGGTGCGAAGGTCCATCTGTTCACCGGCAGCAGCAGGGGCAGGCAAATGCTCTGGGATACGAGAACCTTGTCCGCCGGCGACGATGGCGTCGCCCGGGCGGAGGTTGGCGGAACCGGCAACCATCAGCTGCTGGTGACCGCCACCGCAGGCTCGCGCCAGGCGCTGGGGACCGGCCATGTCCGCGGCCGCCGGGGGACCGGCAGCGATCGGCGGGACTGGCGGATGTACGTCTTCTCCGACCGCCCGGCGTACCGCCCCGGCGATACGGTGCAGTTCAAGACTGTTGCCAGGATAATGGGGGATGACGGCCCGTTCATCCCGGACCAGGAAACACTGGACTACAAGATCCTGGATTCCCGGGGCACCGAAGTGTCCTCCGGGCAACTTGACCTCAACCGGTTCGGTTCCGGCTGGGACGAGTTGACCCTCGATTCCGAAGCGGTTCTGGGTGAATATCGTATCCGGTTCAAGAATCCTCAAGGTTCCGGCTGGATTTATGGTCCGGCCCTGTTCCGCCTCGAAGAGTACAAGCTGCCCGAGTTCAAGGTCACCGTGTCGCCGCCCCTCGAGGACGGCGCCCCGGTTGTGTTCCGGCCCGGCGATATGGTGGAGGCGGAGATCGCTGCCGAGTATTACTTCGGTGGCCCGGTGGCCGGCGCTACGGCAGTGGTCACCGTGCGTCAAGCGCCGCTGTATATCCGGTACCGTCCTGAAGACAAATTCGCCTGGCTCCATGAACCGGAGCACCAGGGCCGCGGGATGCCGTACATCGGGTCCGGATCGGTGGTTCAAACCGTCACCGTGACTACCGGCGAAGACGGCACCGCGCAGCTGTCTTTCCCTACCGAACCGTTCGGTAACCAGGATCTGACCTACACCATCGAGGCCCGGGTGACTGACGCCTCCCGCCGGGAGGTTACGGGGACCGGCCGGGTCCGGGTGACCCGCCAGCCGTACTTCGTGTTCCTGGAGCCGGTTCACAGGCTGTTCCGGCCCGGGGAACGTGTGGCTGTGGATATCCGTGCCAAGGACGGTAACGACCGTCCGGCGGAAACATCCGGGACCATGACCGTCTACCGGGAACGCTGGGAAGAGATCTGGACCGAACCGGGCGGTCCGTGCAGAAAGCTGCAATCCCGGGGTTACCGATCGGAGAAGATCCTGGATGCCGTGGTGGTGACCGATGCCGAGGGCAAAGGGGAGTTCACCTTCACTCCCGGGGACAACGGCTACTACCGCATGGAGTGGAGCAGCGAGCCGGACGCCATCGCCCCGGTGACCGCATCCACCACCGTATGGGTGACCGACAGCGAAACGGCGGAGATCGGCTACCGTACCGGCGGCGTGGAGATCCTGCTGGACCGTGCGACATTCACACCGGGAGAATCGGCCACCGTGATGCTCGCTTCCGGAACCAGCGTCCGGCACGTTCTGTTCGGCATAGATCCAGGCGACCTGGACGACTGGCATGTGGTCGCCATGGATGGTTCGGTCAAACTGTTGCAGGTCGAGATCCGGGATCGCCACACACCGAACATTTTCCTGGACGCCACACTGCTGTCCGACACCCGGTTGTACCAGGATGTGAAGGAGCTGGTTGTGCCTCCTGTAAGGAGGCTCCTTAACGTCAGCCTGGACATGGGCCGGGAATCCTACCTCCCCGGGGAGACCATCAACGCCACGGTAACCACCCTGGATAACGGAGGAAAACCGGTGCCGGCGGAGGTCGCTCTGGGCGTGGTGGATGCTGCGGTCTACGCCATCCAGGCCGACTACGCGCCGGACCCCCGGCAGTTCTTCTATGGGGATAAGCGCAGCCGTCAGGTCCGGACCGGAGGAACATTCGCCTGGAAGCGGTTCCTGAGGCCGGAGCCGGAGACGGAAACGGAGGAGTCGGAACCTCCTATCCTGTCCGAAGGCAGGGCGATGGGCGGCCGCCAGGATGTCATGGCGAAGTCGATGATGGCTCCTGCCGCCGCCGAGGACCGGGCCTACGAGGCGGAGGTCGGAGGGGTCTCCTCCGGCGGATCTCCCCTGGTCGTGGTCCGCACCGACTTCCGGGCCACCGCGTTCTGGCAGCCGGATCTGGTCACCGGCGACGACGGCACAGCCACTGTGGAACTGACCCTCCCCGAGACCTTGACCGAGTGGACCGCCAAGGCCCGGGCGCTGGGATCGGACACCACCGTCGGTATCGCCCAGGCGACGACCCGGACCCGCAAGCCGCTCCTGGTCCGTCTGCAGGCGCCTCGCTTCCTCGTGGCCGGCGACCAGGTGACTATCTCAGGCATCATCCACAACAATACCGGCACCGACCTTTCTGTCAGGACCCGGTTGAGTCATGACGGTCTGATGACCGGAGTCCGGGAACATGGCGGACCGTTCGTATCGGTGCCTGCAGGGAGTGAGGCCCGGGTGGACTGGAATGTACGGGCGGAGGAGGCCGGGGAAGCCGAACTGGTCCTCACCGCCTCCGCCGGGGAATACTCCGACGGCATGTCACGGACGATACCGGTCCATGTCCACGGTGTGGAGAAGTTCCTGGCCGCGTCCGGCGCCTCCCGCAGCGGCGACGGCGCCATGTCCCTGAACCTCCCCCAGGAGCGGAAGGAAGGCTCGACGACCTTCACCGTACGGATCAGTCCGTCACTGGCCGCATCGATGCTGGACGCCCTGCCGTATCTCATCGACTACCCGTACGGCTGCGTGGAGCAGACCATGAGCCGGTTCCTGCCGGCGGTCCTGGTACGACGGGCCCTGGTCCGTTCCGGCGTGGATGCCGGCGAGATGGAGCAGCGGCTGTTCGGCGGAGAAGGTACCCGGAAGCTGGACGACGTCACCCGCAAGGGGATCCGGCGCCTGGCCGATATGCAGCACGGCAACGGCGCCTGGGGCTGGTGGAAGGAGAGCTCCGACGACGAATTCATGACCGCATACGTGATCTGGGGTCTGGCGGAGGCAAAGGGAGCAGGGATCCGATTCGACGATGCCATGCTCCGGAGGGCCGCCGCGTGGCTGGACCGCCGGCTGGTCGAGAGCGAGGAGCGGCCTGACGATCAGGCATGGCTGCTGCACGCCCTGTCCGCTGCGGGGATCGCCACCGGGGAGAAACCTACCGAATTCCAACGCACCGCTTTCACCAACCTGTGGCAGCGCAGGGAACGGCTCAACGCCTATACCCGGGCGCTTCTGACCCTGACTGCAGCCCGGTTCGGAGAAACGGAGAAAGGCGCCGTTCTGGTCCGGAACCTGTCGAACGGAGTGATCCGCAACGATGGTACCGCCCACTGGGGTAACGACGGCATACGGTACCGCTGGTCCAGCGGAGGTGTGGAGGCGACGGCGTTCGTCCTGAGGGCCCTCCTTGCGGTGGACCCGGACCACGAACTGATCGACCCGACTGTGCGCTGGCTGGCCAACAACCGGAGGGGCGCGCAGTGGAGCAACACCAGGGACACGGCGATCGTGGTCATGGCGTTCACCGACTTCCTGGAGCAGCGCAAAGAGCTGGCCTCGGACCTGAAGTACCGGATCCTGGTAAACGGCCGCGAGGCGGGAACCGGCTCCTTCGAAGCGGGGAACATACTGGACCCCGGTCTGCACAAGGTTGAAGACGCGCTTCTCAAGAACGGCGAGAACCGGATTGTCGTCCGTCGTCTTGGTGGTGAGGGACCGATGTACTACTCGTCCGAGGCTGTGTTTTTCAGCCTGGAAGAACCGGTGACAAAAGCAGGAAACGAGATCCACGCCACGCGGGACTACTACCGCAGGAAGCCGTACGAGACCCTGCTGGCAGGCACGACCTACGATTCGGTTCCTTTGATCGATCACGGCACGGTGACCGCAGGGGAAGTTATCGAGGTCGTCCTGACCCTGGAAGCGAAGAATCACTACGAGTACCTGATTTTCGAGGACCTCAAGCCGGCAGGACTGGAGGCGGCGGGACTGGTCAGCGGCCAACTCCTGACCGCACGACGGCTACGGCCTGACAATGCCGGGATCGACCCGTCGGAAAGGGAAGATCAGGACCTGCTGAGGGAGCAGGTTCCGGTTTACCAGGAGTTGCGTGACCGCAAGGTCGTATTGTTCATCGACCGGCTTCCGGAAGGATTCTGGGAAATCCGGTACCGGCTGCGGGCTGAAGTCCCAGGTCGATTCCACGGTATGCCGGTGCTGGGCCACGCCATGTACGTCCCGGAGATCCGATGCAACGGCGAGGAGATCCGTTTGAAGGTAGAAGATCGATAAAGTCCAGTTGGGTGCAGCCTGCGACGCCGTGGCGAAATGCGACAACGGAGAGCAGGTTGAATTTGGATTTTTGTGTTGGCAGCCGGTTTGCAATTACATTTACGCGACAAGTGGGGGCCCTGAGGAAACCGTCATGGACATGGTGATTGGACCCGACCTGTTGAACTCAAGGCAAAAGACGGCGGTGGTGATGGAGCTGCTCCGGAAGGACCATCCACCTCTAGAGATATGCAAGCGTTACGGCCTCACGATCCAGGACCTGGCCGGCTGGGTTTACCGGTTCGTCTCCGCCGGTGAGGCCGCCCTGGCCGACGACGACTCGACCTTCCATTAATCATGTTTTACCTTACTTTTACAGCACCCGGCGCCTCTTTGATGAAAGATTGTTTCCGGGGGCTGTGGGGTGAGGTCTATCGTGATCGCCTTGTCACGCGCTGCCGCCATCATCTGCCTGCTCCTTCTGCCAGGCCACCTCGCCGCCGCCGCGTACCCGGTACCCCGTGCGACAACCGCCATCGTTATGGACGGCTCCTTGGACGATCCGGCGTGGGAAGATGCGCTGCAGATCGACCTGGAGTACGAGGTTGAGCCGGGAGAGAACATCGACCCGCCGGTTCGCACAACCTGCCTGGTGACTTACAGCGATCGCCATGTTTATTTCGGCTTCCGGGCCTACGATCCGGAGCCGTCGAAAATCAGGGCGCGGTACTCGGACCGGGACCGGGCCTGGGAAGACGACTGGGTCGGGATCGTCCTGGACACCTTCAACGACCAGCGCAGGGCTTACGAGTTGATCAGCACGCCGCTGGGAGTGCAGATCGATGCCATCAACGACGAGGTCGGCAGCAGTTACGACACGTCGTGGAATGCGATCTGGAAATCGGCGGGTCGGATCACCGCCGACGGCTACGAGGTCGAGATGGCGATCCCGTTCAACCAGATCCGGTTCCAGCAGACCGACGGCGAACAGATCTGGGGGTTCGACGCCATCCGCAGCTACCCCCGGGGCCACCGCCACCATATCGGCGTCTTCCCCCGGGACCGGGGCAGCAACAGTTATCTCAACCAGACGATAAAACTCGAGGGCATGGAGGGTGTCAGCCCGGGAAAGAACCTGGAACTGATCCCTACGGTCACCGGCAGCCGCACCGACTCCCGAACCGACCTTGCAGACGCCGATCTTGCAACCGGCGATACCGAATCGGACCTGGGTGTCAGCGTGCGCTGGGGGATCACCCCGAACATGAGCCTCAACGGCGCCCTCAACCCGGACTTCTCCCAGGTTGAAGCCGACGCATTACAACTGGACGTCAACGAGCAGTTCGCCCTGTTCTTCAGGGAGACCCGGCCGTTCTTCAAGGAAGGGGCCGATTACTTCAACACCGAACTGGGCCTGGTGCACACCCGCAGTATCGCCGACCCGTCCGCCGCAGGGAAGCTGACCGGCAAGAACGGCAAGCACACCTGGGGTGTGTTCTCGGCCCGGGACGACCAGACCAACCTGATGGTGCCGGGCCCGGAACGGTCGTCAGGAGGAATCTTCGACTTTTCCAACACCAGCTCCGTCGGCCGTTATCGCTACGACTTCGGTTCCAACTCCACTATCGGCGGTATGCTCACCGACCGCCGGGGCGACGGCTACTCCAACTTGGTGATCAGCGCCGACAGCGTCTACCGCATCAGCGACGCCGACCTGGTGAAGGCGAGCTTCGCCCGGTCCAGGACCGAGTATAACGACGAGATCGCTCTTTCCCTCGGCCTCGGACAAGGAGAGATCACCGACGAGGCGGTCACCCTGGAATACAACCATGGTGTGCGGGGATGGTGGGTCAACGCAAACTATCAAGATTTCGGCGATGATTATCGCAGCGATCTCGGCTTCCGGCCCCGTGTCGGGTATCGATCTCTGTGGGCCGGCGGGGCCAAGGTCTGGTGGGGAGAAGAAGGCAAGCCGTGGTACCGCAAGGCATGGGGAGCGTCGGTGGAAAGAACGGAATTCCAGGACGGCTCGCACCTGGGGGAAATGGTATCAACCTGGGCCAACGCCCAGGGGCCGCTGGAATCCCAACTTGCCGGTAGTTTCGAGGCCGGCAACCGGGTCTACAACGGAGTCGAATTCGATATCCGGGAGGCGGAGGCCGGCGCCTTTGTCCAGGCCACCGGCGACCTGGCGTTCTCTCTGGACATCAGCGCCGGTGACTGGATCGATTTCAGACACACCCGAGCGGCTGAACGGCTGTTTCTGCGGCCGTCGGTCCGCTACACCGCCGGCCGGCACCTGTACATCCATTTCTCCCACATTTTCAGCAGGCTGAATGTGGACGGAGGTACGCTGTTCCAGATTCAGGCGCCGGAACTGCGGCTGATCCATCAATTCAACACACGGGCGTTCCTGCGGCTGATCCTGCAGTACACCGAAATCGAGCGAGACCCGTCGTTGTACTTCGATGCAGTGGACGCCAAAACGGAGGACCTGTTCACCCAGTTCCTGTTCACCTACAAGATCAACCCCCAGACCGCCCTGTATTTGGGTTATTCCGACAACCAGTTCGCCGACGACACCTTCGACATGACCCGCACCGACCGGACCTTCTTCATGAAGCTGGGGTACGCCCTGGTGCGGTGAGACTGGACTGAAACCGGTTCGCTCGGTTAAGCTTCCTTCATGCGACATATCATCGTCTACGCCGCAGTTCTGGCCGCCCTCGGTGTATCTTCCTCAAGGGCCGCTCCTACCGTCGAGGAACTCTCCGACGGCCGTACCTACGTCCAGGACCGTTTTGCCAACGGCCTGGAAGTCTCCATTGTCTCCGACCGTAACCTGGAACTGGTTGCGACCCAGGTCTGGTACCACGTCGGATCGGCCAATGAGGACGACGGCAGCCGGGGGCTGGCGCATCTGTTCGAGCACCTGATGTTCGGGCCGACGGCGCAGCACGGGAAGGACGCGGTGTTCCGGTTCCACAACCGGCACGGGGGGAGCAACAACGCTTACACGTCATTCGACGAGACGGTGTACGTCTCGGAGGTCGCCCCGCCGCACCACCTGGAGGTGTTGAAGCTCGAGGCGGCCCGGATGCAGGGCCTGCGGCTGACCCAGGAGGAATTGGAGAACGAGCAGCGTATCGTCACCGAGGAGTTGCGGGTCAGCACGGAAAACGACCCGTTCACGAGGGTGATGGTGACAGCGCTGAAGTCGGTGCTGGGAGACCATCCCTACGCTCTGACCCCGGTAGGGACCAAAGAGGACCTCGCCGCCGCAACGCT
>CALZKF010000021.1 GCA_945787955.1 uncultured Acidobacteriota bacterium
GATCCGGCCGGCAATGCTTTCCAGGATGCGACACGGATATTGCCCCTCCAGCAACAGCAGGGATCCGTCCGGGCGGTATAGCGCGTCGTAAATCTCCGGCAGGCGCAGGGACAGGTCCTGGACCGCGCCGTCCCGAACCGCTCGCAGTCCCAGACTGGTCACCAGCACGAGTCCGCCATCCCGACCGGGACGCAGGATTCTCGGCCTCTCCCCGGCCTCCCGGGAAAACGGAACGGTCCGCCAGGGGCCGTCCGGGGTGTGGACCAGCAAATCGTCGCCACGGATGATGTACAGGGAACCGTCCCGGGTGAACGCCGCGTCCCGAACATCGCGTATCTCATCGCCGTCAGTGTCCGCCAGCGGCTCGAGGCCGACGGATGTGACGCGGAAGATGCGGTTCTCCGGATGCTCCCGAGCGATGACCTCACCGCCGGGGCCGGTCACCAGCAGATCGATAAGTCCGATGGTGGCGTCGCGGCCCCAGCGGCGCATCTCCCGTCCATCGTAACGGATCAGGCCGCCGTTGGTCCCGATCCAGAGAAAACCGTCGGTGTCCTGGGCCAGGGCAGTGACCGAGGAGACCGGCAGCCCGGCGCGCTGGTCGAAATGCCTTACCAGTCTGGATTTCGCCGTTGCCGTCCCCAGGAACAGGATCAGGGCCAACGGCCAGATCATCCCCCTCATCCGCATGGGGGGAGTATACGCCGGGTGGACGGCCTATTTCGGCACGATCCCCTTGGGCACGCGCCACGGCACCAGTTCAACCCCCAGCCTGCCGGCCTTCACCGACGGATCCCGTGCGACCATTTCGGCCAGCCGGGCGGTATCGGTTGTGCGGAAGATGAAAATCCCTCGCAGCGGACCGTCATCCTCCACCGGGCCTGCGATGACCAGATCGCCGGAGGCGGCCATCGCCTTGATCTGCTTCATGTGACCGGCCTGCAGCTCCTGCAGCTCCGCATCGGAATATTGTGGCGCGTCTTCCGGTCTGCGGATCAGACCGAGCACGCAGCGCTCGCCGTGGAGCAGGTGCTCCGGCGGTTGCAGGATCCCCTTGGCCGCCCACCAGGTGTGGACCTCCGGCACCAGGCGGCCGGCCTGCACCCATGCGTTTTCGGCCATGATCGCCGTTGCCTTCTCGACGCTGCCGACATTGAGGACGATCGCCTCACGGATCCCGGCCGCGCCGGACAACGGGCCGGAGAGCAACGCCTCATCGCTTCGGTACAGCGCCTCTAGTTGGGCCAAGTGACCCTCCTGCAGTCGTACCGCCTCCCGCTCGCCGACCCGTTCCGTGCCAGGCACCGTTTTCAACAGCACCAGCTGGTAGGTCGTCATCTCATACTGGGGCGGCTCATCCGCCATGGCTGCCGCGCCAGCGACCAAGGTCACCACGGCAATAAAGAACCGCCCCAGTCTTGTATTCATCTATTCTCCATAAAGGGGTCAGGCACCTTTTCGCTGCATCCGCGATGTCGCAGAGAAAAGGTGCCTGACCCCTTTATTACCAGTCCGCCGGCGGAGCGACTTCCACAGCGCTTTCCGCCTTCTCTTCACCTATCGTCAGGACGACTTTGTAGGTCCCGCCGTCAACGAACTGCTTCTGCCCGCCGCCGTGGTCGGCAGTAGGGATGCGATGCTTGGCATCGGCCTGCAGATCCCAGACCACCCGGTTCACGCCGTTCCTTGCCACGCCTGACAACTCCCGGATGGTGAATCCGTTGCCGTCCTGGATCGCGATCTTGAACGACTCGCCGGCCGCATCACGGACCCAGAAGTTGATCGCCGCTCCCAGGGGCGGGTTCTGTGCCCGGAAAATGCCGTGGCCTGCACCGTAGGAGCGCATGGAAAACTGTCTGGGTTTCACCGGCATGATGTCGAACAACGCCATCGGCCTGGCCAGAACTTCCGCAGTCATCTGTGACATGAATGACACATCGTCCAGCACCCAGACGGAGCGGCCATGGGTGCCCAGCACCAGGTCCCGCTCCCGGGGATGGACCACCAGATCGTCCACCGCCACCGGCGGCAGGCCCTCACCGTTGAGCTTCACCCAGTGCCTGCCTCCGTCGATGGTGACGAATACACCGAACTCGGTGCCGGCGTACAGCACAGCCGGGTTCACAGGATCCTCCGCCAACTCGTTGATCGGGTGACCGTCAGGAAGGTTGCCGGCGATCGTTTTCCAGCTCTTTCCCATGTCGGCTGTTTTCCACGCCAGCGGCCGGAAGTCGTCGCTGCGGTGGGCATCGGAGGAGACATAAGCGACCTTTGCATCGTGGCTGGATGCCACAACGGAGGACACGTACAGGTTCCCCAGATCCCCGGGGCTGGCTTCTTTCCAGGTTTTGCCTTCATCTTCCGTGACCTGCACCATGCCGTCGTCGGCCCCGGTCCACAGCAGGCCCTGCTTCAACGGCGACTCGGCGATGTTGGTCAGGGTGCCGTACGTTTCGGCGTTGGATCCGACCACGTCGGTCCGCCCCGGTTCGTTCCGGGTCAGGTCGCCGCTGATGGCGAACCACTTGTCGCCCCGCTCGGTGAGCTTGAACAATCTGTTGCCGCCGTGGTACAGCACTGTCGGGTCGTACTTTGAGATCAGGAACGGCGCGTTCCAGTTGAACCGCAATCGAGGTTCCCCTTCCCGGGGCGCCGGCCGGATCAGGCGTGTCAGATGAGTATCAAGCCGCTTCCGCAGCAGGCGACCGCCCTGGGAGGTGACGTAGATCAGGTTCGGATCGGCAGGATCGAACGCCACATCAAAGCCGTCACCGCCGCCGACCATCTCCCAGTCCTTGCTGAGAATGCCGTCCTTGTCGGTGTCCTCGACATAGTGCGACGTTTCCGATGGTCCGACCCACGATCCGTTGTCCTGCAGGCCGCCTCCGATGCGGTACGGCTCGCTCATGTCCACCGATACCTCGTAGAACTGCCCTACCGCCATGTGATTGAGGTAGTCCCAGGTCTTGGCCCGGTCATGTGTGATGTAAATGCCGCCGTCGTTCCCGACCAGGATCTGGTTGGTGTCCAGCGGGTTGACGACGATGGCGTGGAAGTCCACATGGACCCGCTCGCTGCCCGATTTGCGGAACGTCCTGCCCCCGTCATCGGAGATCGCCAGATCCCAGCCGGGGAGGTAGACCCGGTTCTCATCCTCAGGATCCACAGCCACCCGGGTGAAGTAAAACGGGCGGAACAGGATATCGGTGAGCCGCTCCCAGGTCTCACCCCGGTCGGTGCTCTTGAACAGGCCACCGGACGGTGAGTAGTTTTCCATCATGTTGCGGCCGGAGCCGCCATAGTTGCTCTCAACCACGGCGAAGACATGGTCGGTATTGGTCGGAACCACCGCCAGGCCGATCCGGCCGGTCACCGGGGGCAGACCGTCGGTCAGCTTCTTCCAGTTTTTCCCGCCGTCGTCGGACCGGAAAATACCGCCCTTTTCACTATTGCCCGTAAAGCCCCATGTGGCCCGTCGCCGCACATAGAGGGCGGCGTATACCGTATCCGGATTTCCAGGGTCGATGATCACATCGGAAGCGCCGGTGGCGTCATCCACCTTCAGAACATGATCCCAGCTCTTGCCGCCGTCGGAGGTCTTGTAGATTCCCCGCTCTGAATTGGCTCCCCAGAGATGACCCAGAGCGGCGACGTAGCAGACGTCCGGGTTCCTGGGGTCCACGGCGATCCGGGGGATGTCGTGGGTTTCCTCCAGTCCTAGATGGTCCCAGCTCTTGCCGCCGTCGGTAGAACGGTACATACCGTTCCCCCAGGACGAACTGTTGCGGCCGTTCCCTTCCCCGGCGCCGACCCAGACGATCTTCCCTTTGCCGTCTTCGCCTGGCCCATCGGCAACCGCCACCGCGCCGATGTTCAGCATGGACTGTTTGTCGAACACCGGCGAGAATGTCACTCCCATGTTCTCGGTCTTCCACAGACCGCCGGTGGCAAACCCGACGAAGAAGCTGGTCCGGCTCCCAGGCACCAGCCCGATGGCAGACACCCGCCCTCCCATGTTGGCGGGACCGACCGAACGCCACGGGACATGCTTGAAATCGTCGGCGGTCAGCTGGCGGGGAGCATCTTCGGCAAGGGTCACACCGGCGGCGAGAAGAACGGCGCACAGCGCCGGGAAAACGATAGATTTATTGTAATTCATGATTCCTCCCGAATGAACCGGGAGTAGTCTAACCCAAGAGCTCCGACTTAGCGGACAGGCTTGCGCGGATCGAAGCCGATCACGGTCCAATCCTCTTCAGGATCACCCCGCTCAACCCTTGCACCATTGGGACAGTTGACGATAGAAAGGATCGACGGGTCGATGGTGATCAGTTCATTGATCGGCCAGCGCTCGAAACTGGCGGGTGACTCCACCTTGTCGCCGTTGCAACGAAACTGCCACCCGCTGTCTTCCAATCCATCCGGAGCGTTTCTGCGCCCCCACAGCACCGGCTTGCCATCGTTGGCGATATGCTCGCAAACCTGCACGGCATGATTCAGATCGGGCCTTTCCTGTTTCACCCCACCACCCCCTGTCTGTAGATCAACGGAACTGCCGGCAGATCCACCTCTCTACCGGCTACCTTCCCGGAATGGGAGAGATGGTTCCGGGGAATGTGAGATTTTTTGAGGAAAAATGCGGGCCGACAGGGTAATCCCGCCGGCCCGTTCCCAGAACCCGCTCAATGTCCGGAGAGTGCATCGTGCAGGTAGGCGATCAATTCTTCGTCTTTGCGATCCTCCGCGATGCTGAGAGCAGTTCGACCGTTGTCGTCTGCCGCATTCACATCGGCTCCGTTCTCCACCAGGATCGTTACCAACTGCAATTCACCGACATTGGCCGCCCAACCCAAAGCGGTGGCTCCGTCAGCGTTGCGCAGGTTCACGTTCGCTCCCGCCTCCAGCAATACCTGCACGATCTCCCGGCCGGCCTTGCGGTCATGTTCGTAGACCATGCAGGCGCCCATAAGCGCCGTCATGCCTTCGTATTGATAATCCACATCGGCTCCGCGCTTGAGAGAGGCCTTGACCTTGCTCGCGCTCAGCTCCAGTGCATCGTTGACCAACTGTTCGTTGAGGCTTAACACCGGCTCACTCGAACACCCGATAACGACCAGCATCGGCAGGAGTATGAAAGCGATCACCCGAATTTGACTCTTCATCCCACACGCTCCTTGATTCGGCCACGCCGATGCTTCAATCAGCGCAGCATACTAGGTCATCATCACCACAATCACCCGGAATGGCGTTCTGGTGGGGGCAGGCATAGCGGCAGATGCCGCCGCCGCCGTCCCCGCATGGCACCGGCGACGGATCACCCGGCTTCCCGGCACAGATCAGCGATCTGCAGTTGTTGACGTCCAGGCTGAGAAGACAGGAGCCGCCCAGTATCGGGCTTTGTGAAGCAATCGCAACCAGCTTGCAACCGAAATGAATCGCGCTGGAGACCTTTTTGCTCTTCTCGCAACAATTGACGCATTCCTTGAACCCCGGCTTCACCACGCAGACGCCATACAACGGACTGGTGATACGGCAGTCCGTCATCAACTCCGGCAGGTACGCCATGGTCCGTATCAGGTAGTAGACCGCTGCCTCGGGCGCCGTTTCACTCCCGGCCATGTCCAGATCACGGTTCTCAAGCGCCGCAGCCAAACCTGCCTGGGCCTCCACCAGGGCCGGATAGATCTCCCGGTTTTCCAACTCGGCGCAATCCCGGATCGTGCTGCTCCGGAACCGGGTCCCCGACGCTTCCGTGATTTCATACTCCATCACGCCCAGGTCCTGAAATTCCAGGGTCATGCCGAGGGCCGCTCCATCAGCGCTCCGGGGCGCAATGACCAATCTTGCGCTGTCGCCGTGGATGGCCACCGATAATTCGACGCCATGGGGTGACCATTCGGCGGTGCCCTCCAAGTCTCCACGACTGGTTTCGATCCGGAACCACCTGGGAGGCCCCTCCGGGCTCCCGTCTGTGGTCTCCACCGCAATACGATGGAGGGTCGGGGTGACTCCCGGCGAAGCCGACTCCTGCAGTGGCGTGACTGCCAGGGCGGCCGAAAAGACGGCCAACAGGCTCATCAGAAAGACAGCAATACGATTCATGATTTCCTTCCCCGAAGGTGGCGTCGATACAACCACAGGACCTTGTGCAGGGGAAAGATGCCGTCTCCACGGCGGCAGGATCAAGCATGGTTGCCGCTTCCGGTTGTGAAACGGCAACCATGATCGTTACCTCACTGAATCGCCAACGAACGGATCGCACCGCGAACATGGAATTCGCGCTCTTCAATACCGCTGAACGTCTCGTACTGCAGTGCATCCCACCCGGTAGACGGGTTCCACCGGGTCCAGGCCGCTTCGCCGGTGTCGTCAATCCAGTCGATCCACAGCGTTCCGTTATGACTGTGGACCTGAGGGTCCATACGATCATCGAACGAACTGATCGCCATAATCTCCTGGATCCATGCGCTACCGTTCCACCGGGCCAGGACGACCTGCCGCGGTGTCTGGTTGAGACCGTAGTCATGGACCTCGTACGCCGCCCGCAACTCGCCGTCATGGAAAACGCCTGCCGGCCGGCACGCATCATCCGCTGGATCCGAGACCTGAACAGCCGCCGACCAGAAGGACAGCGCGGGATCGGCTTGCCGGTGCATCACCTTCGGTGTGGACCCGTCCACCCAGTAGAACAGGTGGACATTGCCGGAAACCGGATCCAGAACCAGTGCCGGATCCAGTTCGTCATCAAGGGATCCGGCCAGAACCTCGGGAGTCGTCCACGCACCACCCTCGAAGCGGCTGAGTACGACGTCATAGCCTTCGGCGGAGTTACGCGACCAAGCCGCCAGAGAGAGTCCCGGCGTTGCCGTCCTCAGGATCGACGGGCTCCCGTCACCGTTTGTTTCACCATCAGGGTTGAGCACGAAACGACCCGAGCCGGTCGAGTTGAACGGTCGCCATATACTAAGGACCGGATCCGCATCCTCGACGATATACCCAAGGATGTAGGGATCCGCCAGGCCGGATCCCGCCCCACCGGGCAATACCGCACCGACCTCGGCCGCCACGGGAGAGGCTAACATCAACAGGAGGATCAAAGCAGTGAACGTTTGCTTCAGCATGACGGACCTCCCGCGAGGTATTCGTTGAATTCCTTCAGTTCCGGTAGCGAAGAGTCCACTCTCGCCGCGTAGGACTTCAAAGTCCTGAGATTGATCTTGAGGGCAGCCGAATTCCCTGCTTTCTCGGCAACCTTCCAGAGATAGAAACAGTTCTGAAATACCAGAGACAGGTATTCCCGGGGGCGGGCGATAGCATTGGATTGCCTGCCGAATGTTTCGGTCATCCGTTCATCCCCATCCTTCCAGGAGAGAATCGCCATGTCGCCCAAAGCCAGAGCCAGTTGCTTCTCATAGCCACGTTTCTTCGTCTGAACGATAACCTCCATCAGTATTTCCCGGGCCTTCTTCAGTTTCCCTCTCGCAAGGAATGAGACTCCCATGTTCCTCCTGGCCCTGTACCGATCAAATTCCAGGGACTGTTCGCCGTACAACCGGGCAGCCCTTTCATAACATGAGGTGGCCGACTCCCACTTGTCCCGGGCGCCCTCGATGTTACCCTGGGTCATCAGGATGGCGGCCATGATGTTGTCGTCATGCTCAGCGTCTCCTTCGACGTTCATGGCCCGCTCGAGCAGAACGGCGGCGATCTCCAGGCGCCCCTTACGGTAAGCAGCAGTGGCCAGAAGGTAGTAGGCCATCCGCTGCTGGTGGAGGGAGACACCCTCGAGGTCCAGGGCCCGCTCCGCTTCTTCTCTGCCCGCCTCGTAGTGGCCCGAATGCATAAGGCAGGTGGACTTGTTCAGCGAGAGCTGAGCCCGGCTTTCTTCCGGTGTCATGTCGGGGCAAACGGAGGGAGCGCACTCCAGCAACATTTCGAAAAGCCCCAGCGCGGAAATGTAGTCGCCGGACTGTTTCAGCAGGTGAGCCTCCTCCAGCATTTCGGCGGGGGCCAGTTTACTGGCGGCTGCGGGTCGCGTCTCCCTCTCCAGATCCAGTTCGTATTGCTCCGAAAGCGATGTAACGCTGACGCCGTAGATCCGGCCCAGAGTGTACATCCGCCGAAAGGACGGCTCGGCCTGGCCGTTTTCGATCCTGGAAAGGTGGGACTTGGTCACATGCTCCGGGTAGGAACTGGCCAGTTCCTCCACTGCGTCCAACGACAGTTTCCGCGCCTCCCGGATCGACCGCAGGTGCCGGCCGAACCGCCTGATACCTCGCGTCGGTTCTCCCATGTCTGGTGGCCCCCCAGTTTTATCTACTCAACACATACATTCCCGCTTCCCTCGAAACGGTTCCCGCAGTGGCACATTTATTCATATCCGAGCAACGGGGAGATTGGGCCAGATTTTTCTTCAAACTGGGTTTCGGATCGGAAACCCCGGATGTTCCGCTGCGGCACCGGTCATTTATGCAACTGGTGTGCGCGAACCGATTTATTGCTGTTACAACAAAAAACCGGCGACCTGAGCCGCCGGTTTCTCAATCCAACTATCCGCTGCAGCCTGCTTTACGCCGGCTCGGGAACCCGGTCGTAGTTCACCTTGGCGCCGTCCCGGGTCCGGAGGATCCGGTAGTCGGCCAGGAGGTCCTTGGTGACTTTGCCCGGCTTGCCGGTGCCGATGGTGCGCTTGTCGATTTCGACCACGCCGACGATCTCGGCGCCGGTGCCGGTGAGGAACACTTCGTCGGCGTTATAGAAGTCGTGGAGGGCCAGCGCTCTTTCCTCGACCTTCATGCCCCGCTTCTCCGCCAGCTCCATGACCGACGCCCGGGTGATGCCGCCAAGGGCGCCCTGCAGGAGGTCGGGAGTCTTCAACACGCCGTTCTTCACCATGAAAATGTTGTCGGCGGTGCACTCGGCGACGCAGCCGGCATGGTTCAGCATGATCGCTTCCGGTACGCCGGCCTTCTTCGCTTCGATCTTGGCCAGGATGTTGTTCAGGTAGTTCAGCGACTTGATCCGCGGATCGATGCAGTCGATCGGCACCCTTCGGGTGCTGGCGGTGATGAGAGAGATGCCGTTGTCGTAGAACTCCTTCGGGTACAGGGCGATATCGTCCACGATAATCACCACCGTCGTCTTCTTGCACTTGGCCGGATCGATGCCCAGGTCGCCGGGGCCCCGGGAAACCACCAGCCGGATGTAGACATCCCGTTTGCCGCTGGCCGCCACAGTATCGATGGTCGCCTGGCACATCTCGTCGAAGGTCATGCCTGGATCCAGTTCCAAGGTCTTCATCGACTCGTACAGGCGCTGGATATGCTCCTTGAGACGGTAGATGTTCCCCTCGTAGACACGGATGCCTTCAAAGGTGCCGTCACCGTAGAGGAATCCGTGGTCCAAAACCGATACCGTTGCCTCTTCCTTGTTGACCAGCTTTCCGTTCAGGTAAATCTGCATCTCTCTCTCCATCGGGTTCAGGGAGCCGCGGACACTGCTCTATCCGCATGTCTGTGCCGGCCGGCATCCTGCGCCACGCCCAGGAAGAACGCGTGCAGGCGGACGTCGCCGCTCAACTCCGGGTGGAAGGTGCTCGCGATGGCGCGCCCCTCCCGGACCAGTACCGGCTCCCCTTGCCATGATCCCAGGACCTCCACGCCGCCGGACAGACGGCGGAAGCGGGGGGCCCGGATGAAAACGGCGGTCATCCTGCCGCCGGGAATGTCTATCGCAAGTTCGGTCTCGAAGGAATCGACCTGCCGGCCGAATCCGTTGCGCTCGATGGTTGCGTCGATGAACCCGAGGCTGGGCTGTTCCGGGTTCAGGACCTCCTTCGAAAGGAGGATCGCCCCGGCACAGGTTCCCAATACCGCCCCGCCGCTCCTGTGGAACTCCCGCAAACGCTCGAACCAGGGTTCATCCTGCATCAGATTCAGCAGCGTGGTGCTCTCTCCACCGGGCAGGATCAGGCCGTCCAGGCCGGGAAGCTCGGCGACGCGGCGCACCTCCACAACCTGCACCGGGATGGAGTTAGTCCACGCCGCCTGCTGCAACGCGGCGGCATGGGCGGCGAAGTCGCCCTGCAGGGCGAGTACACCGATGTTCAAGTCACCAGCCCCTGGTCTGCATCAGCTCTGCCGGCTGCAGAGTCGAGGTTTCGATGCCGTCCATGGCGCTGCCCAGACGGCGGGAGACTTCCAGCACCACTTTCGGGTCTTTGTAATGGGTCACCGCCCGAACGATGGCATGGGCTCTCTGCTGTGGGTCTTCCGACTTGAAGATACCGGAGCCGACAAACACCGCCTGGGCTCCCAGCTGCATCATCAGCGAAGCGTCGGCCGGGGTGGCGATTCCGCCTGCGGCGAAGTTGGGCACCGGCAGTTCTCCGGTAGCCGCCACCATGCGAACCAGTTCGATCGGTGCTCCAAGGTTCTTGGCCTCGGTCATCAGCTCTTCCTGGCCGAGCTGGGTCAGGCGGCGGATGCCGCTCATCACGCTTCGCATGTGCCGCACCGCTTCCACAATGTTTCCGGTGCCGGCCTCGCCTTTGGTCCGGATCATCGCCGCACCTTCACCGATCCGGCGCAGCGCCTCGCCCAGGTCCCGGCAGCCGCAAACCACCGGCACCGTAAACGCGAACTTGTCCAGATGGAACGCTTCGTCCGCCGGTGTCAGCACTTCACTCTCGTCGATGTAGTCGACACCCAGCGCCTCCAATACCTGGGCCTCGGCGAAATGGCCGATACGGCACTTGGCCATAACCGGGATGGAGACCGCCTTCTTGATCCGCTCGATCATGTCGGGGTCGGACATCCTGGCCACCCCGCCGTCTTTCCGGATGTCTGCAGGCACCCGCTCCAGCGCCATCACGGCAGTGGCGCCGGCGTCCTGGGCGATGCGGGCCTGATCGTCGTTGGTGACGTCCATGATGACGCCGCCCTTGAGCATCTCCGCCAGTCCGGTCTTGAGCCGGATCGTTCCCTTGCTTTCCTTGTTCATGGTTCTCCCTCGATCACGTCAGCTTGCGCCGGCGTCCGGAGGGACGCAGGCGACTCCAGGAAGAAGTGCGATATTTCGTAACAATTTGAATGAAAATGGGACAAATCGCGTGCCTCCAAAGCCTATAGGATCGGCACCGCTTCTACAAGCGGCTCACCGCCGTCATGGGGGGACTCGGACCAACGGCTGCGGATCAGGTCCCCCAGCGTCCGGATCCCCAGGTCGATCTGTTCCGGTGACGCGGAGGAATAGGTCAGCCGCAGTGTGTTGCTTCCGGTGGCGCCGGGTCCCTGGCCATCCACGTGGAACAGGTCGCCCCGGCTGAACAGCACCCCTTTCCGGCGGGCGGCGACGAACAGTTCGCCGGAATCCAGCCCTTTGGGGAGGCGGACCCAGAGAAACAGGCCCCCGGGAGGTGTGGTCCAGCGCACCTTGCCGGGGAAGTACCGGGACATGCTTTCCAGCATCAGGTCCCTGCGGTTGCGATACTCGGCCCTGACCCGCTTCAGGTGCGGCCGCAGGCAGCCGGCGGCCAGGTAGCGTTGCAGTCCCGCCTGCAGGATCGGGCTGGTTCCGCAATCGGAAATCTGTTTCAGTGCGACCAGCCGCCGGAACACCTCTTTTGGCGCAGCGGCCCAGCCGACCCTTACTCCGGGCATCAACTTTTTCGAAAATGTCCCGAGATAGATCACGTGGCGGCCATGGTCCAGCGCATGCAGAGTCGGTATTTCCTTTCCTTCAAACCGCAGGTCGCCGGCCCAGTCGTCTTCCACAACCGGGCAGCCGTACCGGATGGCCAGCGCCAGCACCTCACGGCGACGGGACTCGGGCATGACGGCGGTTGTCGGATTCTGGAAGGTCGGCTGCAGGTAAATCAATTGCGGCCGGTGGCGGATCAGCGCTGCCTCCAGGAGATCGGGGCGGATGCCCTGCTCATCCATAGGAACGCCCACCGTTTTCGCGCGGAGTGATCCCAGCACACTCAGTGCTCCGGTATAGGTCGGGTCTTCCACGATGGCGGTATCACCAGGATCCAGGAAGGTGCGGAAGACCAGTTCCAGTCCCTGTTGGGCGCCGTTGGTGATCAGAATCTGGCTGCCCCGGATTTCGGAACCTTTGCGAGTCATCTCTTCGGCCAGGGTGTTACGCAGGGCCGGATAACCGGCGGTGGGGCCATAGGCAAGAAGGGCGGCACCTTCTTCCTTCATCGCTGCTTTGATCGATTTGAGGAAAACGCCCGCAGGCAGCAGCTCACGATCAGGATAGGAGCCGGCGAAGGAGATGCCCTCATCGGCGGTGGCCAACTGGTAGGCGGACAGCAAGCGGTCCACACCGGGACCGTCAACGGTCTGGGAGAAGGCGGAGAACCATTCCTCTCCATGGCCGTCGGCAGTGCCTGCATTTGCAGGTGCCGGCAGGTCCCTGGCGGCTGGTTCGGATGCCAGGTAGGTCCCCCGGCCGGTCCGCCCGTGGACGAAGCCGGTGGCTGCCAGTAGGTCGTATGCGGCCACCACAGTGTTCCGATTGACTTGTAAAGACCGGGCCAGGTCTCTGGTTGGGGGAAGTCGATCTCCCCGGGACAGTCTTCCGTCGGCAGTCGCCGCCTGGATCCCGTCGGCGATCTGCCGGTAGACCGGAACCTCGCTGTCGACGTCGATAATAAGACCGGGGATCGCCACGCCGAACTCTCCCATAACTGTCGATTGGCCCGTTTGGACCGACCTTGTTGATCCCAGAATAACCCGAACCGGTCTGGTTGGCCCAGGAGATCTCAATCTCAAATATGCATTCGTCTTCGGCGACTGTGAATTCCGGATCCAGCCAGACAGTTGGACCTGATTGGACTGTATTGGACCAGTCCAATAAGCAGGTCCAATCGGCATAATAGCACAGTCCAATCCCAACGAATAGGGACCAATATAGTCCATTTATGCCAATCAGTAAAAACGGGGTCAGGCACCTTTTACAGAGAGCGGGCGCGGAGGGGGAGCATCCTATCGATGCGGGTGAGCAGGTCGTCCAGGCCGGTCCCTTTTGTCGCGGAGATGGCGACAGCGTCCCGGCCGACCAGCAGGTCGTGGCGTCCGGCATCATCCAGCAGGTCGGTCTTGTTGAACACCAGCAGCCTCGCAATCCCGCCGTACTCCAGCTCCTTCAGGATCGTATCCACCGCCTTGATCTGAACCTCGTGCCTGGGGTGGGATCCGTCCACCAGGTGGATGATCAGATCCGAGTCCTCGATCTCCTCCAGGGTGGCGCGGAAAGCGGCCAGCAGATCCTTGGGCAGATCCCGGATGAACCCGACGGTGTCGTTGATCACGATCTCCCGCTCCCTCGGGAGACGCAGCCTACGGCTGGTCGGATCCAGGGTGGCGAACATACGGTGCTCCACGAACACGTCGCTGCGGGTCAGCCGGTTCAGGAGCGTACTCTTTCCGGCGTTGGTGTAGCCGACCAGGGAGACCACCGGCACGTCGCGGTCACGCCTCCTGGCACGACGCTGTTCCCGTCGACGGCGCTCGGTCAGAAGCCTCTTCTCCAGCACGCCGATCCGATCCCGTACCCTGCGGCGGTCCATCTCCAGCTTCTGCTCACCGGGGCCCCGCCCCCCGATGCCGCCCATGAGCCGGGACAGGCCGGAATCGCCCCGGCTGGCCAGTCGAGGAAGAAGATATTTCAACTGCGCCAGTTCCACCTGGATCTTGCCCTCGCTGGTCCGGGCCCGGTCGGCGAAGATGTCCAGGATCAACTGGCTGCGATCGAGGACCTTCAACTCGGTGGCTTGTGCGATCGCCCGGGCCTGGGCCGGCGTCAGGTTCTGGTCCACGATCATGAAATCGGCCTGCAATCTTTGTGCGTGGATGATCAGGTCCTGGAGTTTGCCGGCGCCCATGAGAGTCTTGCGATCGAACGACTGCCGCCGTTGCACCGTCCGTTCCACAACCGCCAGCCCGCTGGACGCGGCCAGTTCCTCCAGTTCTTCCATGGACTCTTCGGCGTCCAGCCTGCGACCGGTGGTGACATGCACCAGGATGGCCCGGCCTTCGCGGCCGGCCGCCCTGGTTCGCAGCCGTTGGCGGTCGAACTCCTCCTCCAGCGCCGCGATCAGCGAGGGGAAATCGTCGTCGACCCTGTGGGCGGGACGGGGCGGGAACAACCGGTAACGCCCCAGACCGGCGGTTTGGGGTTCGCCCTCCGCCGCCGGAAGCAGGTGCGCTACCCGCACCGGCCCCGGGGCCCCGTCGGTCTCCACCGCGATGATCGCCAGGGCGTCCAGCAGGTGCAGGGCGATAGGGGCCAGGTCCGCCGGCTCCAGTTCCCGGTCTCCGATCCGTGTGGCGATGAACCGCAGCGTACAGAATCGGGTACGGCCGGCCGGCGCGCTCGGCTCCCGCGGCACATCGACACGGGTGGCATTGCCGACCGCCATCTTCTCCACCCTGCCGGCCCGGTCCACCAGGAGCCCGATCCGGCGGTTGAGCTCGGCGGAAATCGACGCCATCTCCCGGGCCAGGTCCTGGTTCAGGATCAGGCCGGGAGGAACACGCCTCCGCCCCAGCCGCTCCAGCCGCTTCTTCTGTGCGTGTGAAAGGCCCAGCAGGTTGCCGCGAATCTCTGTAATAGGAGCGACCCTCCCAGGCTCAGATCCGGCCGACGAAGTGAGTGCCGGCCCGACCTTCGATCGCCTGCTCCAGATTGGCGGCGTTGGTAATCATCGCCCGCCGGCCGCCGGCCCGCAGGAAGCGGATGACCGCCTCCACCTTCGGTCCCATGCTGCCGGGCGGGAAATGACCCTCATCGTAGTACGCCTCAAGCTCTTCCAGAGTGACCGCTCCCAGAGGGCGCTCCGTCGGTTTGCCGAAATCCAGCAGTACCTGGGGAACGTCGGTAAGAATGATCAACAGCGAAGCGCCGATATTGGAGGCCAGGACGCTGGAGGTCAGGTCCTTGTCGATGACCGCTTCCACACCACAGTAGCGGTCGTCGGCGTCGAGCTTGATCGGGATGCCGCCACCACCGCAGGCCACCACGATGTGGCCGGCATGGGCCGCATCCCGGATCATCTGGCGCTGCACCACCTTCAGCGGTTGGGGTGACGGGACCAGCCGCCGCCAGCCTCGACCGGTATCTTCCCGGATCTTCCAGCCGAGAGTGTCGCGGCGCATCTCCGCCTCTTCCCTGGAGAGGAACGGGCCGATCGGTTTGCTTGGGTTTTCGAACGCTGGATCTTCCTGATCCACCAGCACCTGGGTCACTACCGTGACCACGTAACGGCGAATCTCCCGGGCCCGTAGCGCGTTCAACAGGCTCTGTTGCATGTAGTAGCCCAGGCTGCCCTCGGTCATCGCCACCAAAACGTCAAGCGGGTCGTCGGGCAGTTCGTCCCGGCTCATCTCGTTCTGGCGCAGCAGGGTGCCGACCTGGGGTCCGTTGCCGTGGGTCACCACCAGGTCGTAATCCCGGTCCACCAGGTGCATGAGGCACTGGGCGATCTTGTCCGAGTTCCGGACATGATCCTCGTAGGTCCCTTTTTCGCCCTTGCCGATGAAGGCGTGGCCACCCATGGCAACCATCACCAACTGCTTGTCCGATTTTTTCATTTCCACGTTACCATTGTAGGTCCAAGGGGAGGGTAAGTCATGGATTCTATAGTTCTTGTCACCGGCGCCGCCAGAGGTCTCGGGCTCGAGATGTGCCGCCAATTGCTGGCGGAAGGCAGAACCGTGATCGCCTGCGCCAGAAAGGCCGGAGAACCGGACCTGGAGAAGCTCGCCAAGGGATCCGACGGCAGGTTGCACATCGTCCCGATGGACGTAGGCGATGAAAGCTCGATCCGCGAGGCCGCCGGCCGGATTGAGAGCCTGGTGGACCGGATCGACATCCTGATCAACAACGCCGGGGTCTACCCGAAGATCGGCACGGTATCGTCCGGCATCGACTCCGACGAGATGATCCTGGCGTTCAGGGTCAACACCCTGGGGCCGATGCATGTGATAACCGCCCTGCTGCCGCTGCTGCGCAAGGGCAAAGACCGCAAGCTGGCCCAGATCACCAGCAAGATGGGTTCCATCGACGACAATACGTCCGGCGGGTCCTACGCCTATCGCATTTCAAAGGCAGCCCTGAACATGGCCGTAAAGAACCTGGCCCACGAGTTCGGGTCCGAACGGTTTATCGCCATGACCATCCATCCCGGCTGGGTGCAGACCCGGATGGGGAGCTCTGCTGCACCGCTTGAAATCGGCGCCGGCGTGGCGGACATCCTCAAGACGATCGATCAGGCAACGGAGAGGGACAACGGCGCGTTCATCGGGCCGGGTCAGGAGCGGATTCCCTGGTAAGCCCGATAGCCAGGACCATGGCGTTCTCCTCACAGCGGACCGCACCGAGTGAGGCCACCGGCACCAGGATCGTCTGGCCGGAATGAAATCGGTCGATGCCGGCGGCCAACTTCCCTTCCAGCACCATGAGCACGTGACAGCGGTTGCCGGGGTCGGGGTGGGCTGCCGGTTCACCGGCCTCAAGGAGCAGTTCCCACAAGTCGTAGAAACCGTTCTGCAACAGGCGGGCCTTGCACTCCCCTTGCGGCATCCGGACTGCCGCTTCCGCCGGGGCCAGGGAGGCGCATTCCAGCCCCTGCTCCACGTGGAGTTCCCGCCGCTGCCGGTGTGGGTAGCGGTCTTTCCAGTCGTACAGCCGGAAGGTGGTATCGCTGGGGGTCTGGACTTCGATCAGGGTAATCCCTGCACCCAGCGCATGGACGGTGCCACTTGGGAGATCGTGGCAGTCACCGGCCTCTACCGGGACGGGGTGCAGGACATCTTCCGTTCGCCCGCACCCCACAGCCTCCGCCAGCGCCTGGCGATCCACACCCGGTTTCAAACCTTTGTAGATCACGGCGCCGGGTTCGGCGTCCAGGATGTACCAGCTCTCGGTCTTGGAGTGGGCCCCGGGGTGAGCCTCGGCGTACGACCGGCCGGGATGGACCTGCACCGACAGGTTTTCGCCGGCATCCAGGTATTTCACCAGCAGCGGGAAACCGCCGTCGTCCGACCGGGGTAGATCTCCCATGAGCCTCTCACCCCATTTCCCCATGGCCTCGTGGAGGGTGGAGCCGGTCAGCATGCCGTTGTCGATGATAGAGCGGGCCGGATCGCCACCGCCGCCGCCGGGGGAAGTGGAAGCCAGATCGGCCAGTTCCCAGCTTTCCCCGATATTTCCCGACTCCGGCAAAACCTTACCGAACCGGCCGAGATTTCGCCTCCCCCAGACCTTCTCCTTGAAGATCGGACGAAAGGTAATCGGATGAACACGGGGAACGGCTGCCATGGAAAAAGAGTAGCACGGTTCTCCGGGCAGAACCCAGGGTCGATACGTGGTAGATTTGCCGCCATGTCCGCACCCGGCCAAGCATTCGAGGAAGTAGCGACGCTGATCCGTTCCCAGGACATCAGCCGCCGGCACCGTTACCCGACGCCGTTCGGTGATCGCCTGGTCTGTTATGCCGATCTGACCGCCGCGGGGCGCCACCTGCAGTGCGTCGAGGACTGGATGGCCGGCCTGCGGCCGATGTACGCCAATTCCCACACGCTGGTGTCGTCCACCGGCCGGCTGGTGACACGCCTCCGGCAGGAAGCCCGGGAAATCATCCACCGCTCGGTGCACGCCGGCGATGACGACATCGTATTGTTCGTCGGCTCCGGCGCCACCGCCGCCGTCAACAAACTGGTCGGCCTGCTCGGCTTCCGGATCTCCGAACCGCTGGAGACCGCCTACCACCTGTCGGACAGCATACCGGCCCACGAGCGGCCCCTGGTGTTCCTGGGACCGTACGAACACCACTCCAACGAACTGCCCTGGATGGAGTCGGTGGCGGAAGTGGAAGAGATCCCCCTGACCGGCGGCGGCCGCATCGATCTCCACCACCTGGAACGCCGCCTCGTGGAAACAACCGGACGGCCGCTGCGGATCGGCAGCTTCAACGCCGCCTCCAACGTCACCGGCATCCTCACCGAGGTCGGCGCCATCGCGAAGACGCTGCACCGCCACGGCGCTCTGGCCTGCTTCGATTACGCCGCATCGGCGCCTTACGTGCCGATCGACATGCATCCGGCCGACCCTGAGGAACGGATCGACGCCCTGTTCCTGTCGCCGCACAAGTTCGTCGGCGGGCCGGGAGGCTCCGGTGTGCTGGTGGCGGACCGCAAGCTGTTCCGGACCCGCTCTCCCGAACGCCCCGGCGGCGGAACCGTGGATTACGTCGCCGGACCGAAGCGAACCGACGTGGACTACGTCCGCTGCCCGGCGGAGCGGGAAGAAGGCGGCACCCCGGCGATCATGGGTGACCTCAGGGCATCGGCCGCGTTCCTGTTGAAGGACCGGGCGGACGCCGGCTCCATCATGAGACACGAGATGGCGATCAGCCGGGCCGCCCTGGAGAGATTGGACCGCCACCCGAAGATCCGGATCCTCGGCCCGGTGGAGCCGGACCGGCTTGCGATCCTTTCCATCTCCATCGAGGACCTGCACCACGACTTCGCCTCGATCCTGCTGGACCACCTGTTCGGCATCCAGAACCGGTCGGGATGTTCCTGCGCCGGCCCTTACGGCCACCGCCTGCTGGGCATCCACCGCGATGAATCGGAACGGTTCCGGGCGCTGCTGCGCCGAGGGTTCCAGGGCGTCAAGCCGGGCTGGGTCCGCCTCTCACTGCCGTGGTACTCGACGCAAGCAGAGATCGACTTCATCCTGGAAGCGACCGAGTTCGTCGCCGACCACGGCATCGACTTCCTGCCGTTGTACGAACACAACTGGAAAGACGGCATGTGGTGCCACCGGGAAAACGACGTCGGCTGCAGCGGCGGTCCGGTGCTGGATATCGAGGCGCTGCTGACCGCCGCCCCTCCGACGCCATGCGAAACAGGTTTCACTGAAGGCCAGATTCAGGCCGAACAGACCGACTACATCACCACCGCCCGCAGGATGGCCCTGGAACTCCGGGCCCGCTGGGAAAAGGAACAACCGGTCTGGAACCCGCCGTCAGGCGATACCGAAATCGACGCCCTGGTCTGGTTCAAATACGTCCACGCCACAATGTAAAAATGGGGTCTGGCACCTTTTCGCCGCAACAATCGTTAAGCAGCGAAAAGGTGCCTGACCCCATTAAGAAGCTGCCTCTTTCAACAATTCCCAGCATCGACGGACGTGGTCCATGGTCTGCCGCGGATTTCCGATGGAGACCCGGATGGTGTAGCGGCCGCGGAGCTTGGTGTGGGACAGGAAGATGTCGCCGCTCTTGTTGACCTTCCCCATGATCGACTCGTTCAGAGCATCCGGATCGTCCACACCTTGCGGCGCGTAACGGAAGCACAACGTGGCGAACGGGGTCGGCGCCAGCATCTCCCAGTCCGGCTCCGCCTCGATCCATGATCGCATCTCCTGCGCCATCGACACGTGATGGCGGATCCGCTCCGCCATACCATCGCTGCCGAAGTACCGGATCATCATCCAAAGCTTCAGCGCCCTGAACCTGCGACCCAACTGAACACCGTACTCGTTAAAGTTGTGGACCTCGCCGGTGTCAGGCGTTCTGATGTACTCCGGCACCAGGCTGAACGTGTCCCGGAACTGGTCCCGGTCCCGGAACAGCAACAACGAGGCGTCGAACGGTGTGAACATCCACTTGTGTGGGTTGACCACGATGGAGTCGGCCCGCTCCCATCCTGCAAAGTGATGCCTGAACTCTTCGGCCAGGGCGGCGGTGCCGGCGTAGGCCGCGTCCAGATGCAGCCAGAGCTTCTCCCGCTCACAGATATCCGCAAGCGCCGCCGATGGATCAACGCTGGTGGACGAGGTCGTTCCCAGTGTCCCGACCACACAGAACGGGACCCAGCCGTTCTTCCGGTCCTCCCGGATCGCCGCGTCCAGCAGTTCCGGCCTCATACAATAGTTTTCATCCGCCGGGATCTTCCGGATACCTTCCAACCCGACACCGGTGACGATCGCCGCCTTGTCGATGGTCATGTGGGCTTCTTCGGACTGGTACAACCGCAACCGACCAGGCAGTGCGGTGCCGGCCAACCCCTTTTCCCGGGCGTCCAGGCCGGGAACCGCATGTCGCGCAGCGGTAATCGACAACAGCGAGGAGACCGAGGCGGTATCGGTGAGCATGCCGTCGAACAGATCCGGCAGGCCGAGCATCGACCGCAGCCACTCCACCGTCCGCTCCTCCACTTCCGTGGATGCCGGCGCATTCCGCCAGAACATGACGTTGGAATTCAACCCTGCCGCCAACCACTCCCCCAGGATCCCCGGCCCCGATGCGACACTCGGGAAGTACGCCATGAACCCGGGATGCTGCCAGTGGGTGATGTTCGGCTGCACCAGGTTGCGATAATCCCGAAGGATGTCGTCCCACGCCTGGGGCAGCTCCGGCGGATGCCCGGGGATCGCAGACTTGACGTCTCCGGGCTGGATGTCCGGCAGCACCGCATACGACTCCAGCTCTTTCAGGTAGTCGGCGATCTGGTCGGCAACCTCATGGGCGGCACTGCGGAAAGCTTCCGGATCCATATCACCGTAGGGATTCTTCATGGTCGGGTTCCCTTGCTGTCGCTTTTGAAGTGATCCCATCCCCGGGCGTCCGGGGTGACGTCGGCGCCGCCCCCATCGAGACAACGGATGCCCCTCCCTCCCGGGGTGATCGCTCCGATCTGCATCACCCGGCAGTCCCCTGCCTTGGCGGCGATCTCCATCAGTTCCTCCGCCGACCCTTGCGACGTGGTGAACAGCAGCTCGTAATCCTCGCCGCCGGACAACACCCACTGCAACGGATCAATCCCGGTGAAGCTTGACGCCTCTAGCAAGGCCTCACCGATCTCTACAGCATCCGTCCGGATCTCGGCTCCCACACCGGACGCATCACAAAGATGCCCAAGGTCGGCCAGGAGGCCGTCGCTGATATCGATCATCGCCGTGGCCAGGCCGGAGGATGCGATGGCCCGTCCCGCTTCCACACGGGCGGTCGGTTCCAGGTGGGCGTGGACCAGGTCTGCAAACCGTGTGGTGTCGCCGTCGTACTCCAGGATCGCCCGTCCCGCCGCAGAACAGCCGGGCCGGCCGGTGACCAGGATGGCGTCACCCTCCCGGGCGCCCCTGCGTTTCAGGACCTGGCCTGAATCGATCTCCCCAACCAGGGTCATGTCCGCCACTAACTGATGGCCGCCGGACAGGTTGCCGCCGGCGATGCAGGCGCCGTGATTTGCGAGCTCCGCGGAAACACCCCGGACCAGCGCTTCCGATGCCGCCTCGTCGAAGCCGCCGGGCAGTACCAGCGACACCAGGGCGAATCTTGGCGCCCCGCCCATGGCGGCGATGTCGCTGAGGTTCACCGCCGCCAGGCGGCGTCCCAGGATTTCCGGGTCGGTGCGGTCCAGCCGGAAGTGCCGGCGGTCCACCAGGGCGTCGCAGGTCAGGAGCCACAACCGGCCGTCGCCGGCGTCGAAGGCGGCGCAGTCGTCTCCCGGGCCGATGACCAGGTCCCCGGGAGGACCGGGGAGAAGGTCCCGGAACTTGCGGATCAGGTCGAACTCACCCGTGGCCAAGGCTGCACCCTCCATACCACTCCATTATGGCAGCAGCAGCAGGATCACCACGCCCAGAACGATGCGGTAGTACGCGAACATCCGGAAACTGTGGCTGGCCACGTAGTGCAACAGCCAGCGGATCGACGCCCAGGCCACCAGGAAGGAGATCACGAACGACAGGGTCAGCCAGCCGGCGTCGGACGGCTCCAGGTACTCGAAGTTCTTCCAGAGGTCGTAGATGGTGGCGGCGAACATCACCGGGATCGCCAGGAAGAAGGAGAACTCGGTGGCCGCTTTGCGGTTCAGGCCCAGGCCCAGGCCTCCCAGGATCGTGGCGGCGGATCTCGAAAACCCTGGCCACAGCGCCAGACACTGGGCGAAGCCGATCCCCAGGGCCTGCTTCCAGGACACCTGTTCCGCCACCGAGGTCTTCGGTTTCAGCGGGAGCGCCTCCACCACCAGGATCAGGACGGCGCCGGCGATCAGGGCGTACGCCACCGTCGTGCTTGAGAACAGGTGCAGGGAGATGTAGTCGTGGACCAGCAGGCCGATCACCGCCGCCGGCAGGAACGCCAGGAACAGGTTGAAGGAGAACCCCCGGGCTTCCCGCCTGCGGGGCAGGTCGGCCACGACCTTGAACAGCCGCACCCGGTACTCCCACACAACCGACAGGATCGCCCCCAGCTGGATGAAGATGGTGTAGACCTCGGCCCGCTGGCCGCCGAACCCCATGAGTCCGTTGGCGACGATCAGGTGCCCGGTGGAGGAGATCGGCAGGAACTCGGTCAGCCCCTCGACGATGCCCAGGACGATGGCGATCAGGAGCATGGACATCAGGTTTTCGGCTTTCCGGCCATCATCGCCGGCACCAGGGTCAGCGCCGTGATCAGGCAGGTCAGGGAGCCCAGGGCCGCCACCGTGCCCAGTGTCCGCAGCGCCGGGTAGCTCCCCAGGATGAGGGTGCCGAACCC
>CALZKF010000022.1 GCA_945787955.1 uncultured Acidobacteriota bacterium
GTTCTAGCCGGCGTCGAGCAGCCGTATGACGTCATTATTTCCGAACCTTCCAATCCCTGGATCGCCGGCGCCTCGAACCTGTTCACCCGGGAATATTTCCGAATCGCCAAATCAGCGCTGCGACTCGACGGTACTTTCTGCCATTGGGTTCAATTGTACGCGCTGGATGATGACGGCGTCCGATCATTGCTGGCCGCCCTGCGGTCCGAATTCCAATACATCTACGGATTCCGCTACCGGGCCGGGGAGAACGATCTGATACTCATCGCCAGGAACCGGCCCCTCGGACGGGGCGACCTGCCCGATTGGGCCGCTCTGCCCGAAAAGGCGCGCCGGGACCTGGGTCGGATCGGTATCTCCTCCACGGCCGATCTACTGAGCCTGATGATCCTGGGCTCCGATGACATCAACAGCCTGGCCGAAGGCGCCACCCCCAATTCGGACGACAACATGTACCTGGAGCTTCACAGTCCGATGCTGTTTTACGCCTCTTCTACGGATATTCTGGATGGGCCGGCGGCTGCCCGCCAGGGCGTTCTCCCGATCCTGGACAATGATTTCGGTTCCGACCCGGCAGCGCAGGTCGCACTTTCCCATCTCCTGTTGCGCAACGATCCTACCTACGCCCGGGAGCTTCTCAGAGAGGCGGCTGCCCTGGGAGAATCCCGGGCCTTGACCATCGCCCGGGCCGAACTGCTGGTGCGGGAAACACCGGAAGACTGGCGAACCGCCCTGGCCATGCTGGAATCGATTCCGGGGAACGAGGCAACCGACTATCTCCTGCACTACTCCCGGGCAAAACTCCGTTTCGACGCCCGGCAGGAATTCCCTGTGGCCCTCGGGGATGCGGACCGGGCCGTCGCCATCCGGCCGGAGGCGTGGGCGGCGCGTCGTTTGCGAATGAAACTGCTTATCGGCCTGCAACGCTGGCAAGAGGCCCGCACCGAAGCGGACCGGCTGCTGGCCTCGCCCTGGATCGATTACGACTGGCAGATCTGGTCCGACGCGGCCGTGCTGGCAGTCATACTCAACCGCCCGGAACAAGGGCTCGAGGAGATGTCCCGGTTCTTCGAAAGGAACCCGTTCGCCGCGAAGGAATGGAACTGGATGGCCCAGACCCTGGACAACATGGGGCGCAGCGATGAGGCCCGTGCAGCCGAGGAACGCAGAGATCGGATCGAGAGAAACGAGCAACGCTATACCCACCGGCTGGCGCGATGGCATGAGCTGCGAGGCGACACAGCACAGGCCCGCCGGCTTCTGCAGGAACTGGTCGCCAAGGATCCGAACAATCAGGCCGCCAGGGAGGACCTGGCTCGGATCGACCGACGACAGCGGTAGGATGACTCCGGATCAACCTGCTCTTCCCAAGGCCCGAGCCTGGGCGACCACGTTGTCGAGCCCGACCCGGGAACCCCCAACAGCGATTATGGGAGTTGTTTCTCCTTCATATAGGGGATTCCCTGATGGCGGGATCGGCCGTTTCAGCGGATAAAGTAAGGATTCAGGTCTTTTCCACCGGGGCTCCGCTCCCGGGTTCGCATTGGAGCAGGTCATGAGCCGTGTTGTCCATCGCCACAGATTCCTCGGGCCTGTCATGGTCGTCTTTCTGGCATTCGGCCTTGGGCTGACATTCGCCGGCAACCCACGGGACCTGACGCAGCCGGGCCACAGCGTCGCCCGCCAGTGGAATGAAGAGCTGCTGGCAGCGATCCGTATCGACTTTCCACGGCCGACGGTCCATGCCCGGAACCTGTTCCACCTTTCGGTGGCGATGTGGGACTCCTGGGCAGCCTTTGAACCGTCCGCCCGCGGCTACCTGACCGACACGTACCGGGAAACGGACGACATCGCCCAGGCTCGCACCGAGGCTGCGTTCGACGGCCGCATGGCGGTGCTGGGATTCGATCCTGCCGTGACCATCCTGGAGGGCGACTCGCCGGCAGCCCTGGGTAATCGTATCGCCCAGTCGATCATCGACTTCGGCATGTCCGACGGAGCGAATGAACAGAACGACTACGCCGATGATTCGGGGTATGTATCGGTCAATCCGGTGTTGGACTTCAAGCTCCCCGGCGCCTACATGAACGACCCCAATCATTGGCAGCCGCTGGCCTTCGACTACCTTGTTCTGCAGAACGGGATCGTCATCGGAGAGACGGTCCAGGAGTTCCTCAACCCCAACTGGGGGCAGGTCAAAGCGTTCGGCCTGACGGAGGAACAACTCAGTCTTCCAAGCCTGTACCTCGACCCGGGCCCGCCACCCCGGCTCGCCGGCGGCGGAGACCGGCAGTTCAGAGACAATGTCCTCCAACTCATCGAATTCAGCAGCTGGGTCGATCCCTCGGACGGGGAAACGATCGATATCTCTCCAGGCGCCTATCACAACAACACGCTGGGGACCCAGGACGGTTCCGGCTACCCGTTCAATCCGGCAACCGGTGAACCGTACGAACCGAATATCGTTCCCCGGGCGGACTACGTCCGGGTGCTCGCCGAATTCTGGGCCGACGGTCCCGCCTCCGAAACGCCGCCCGGTCATTGGAACGCTGTCGCCAACTATGTCGCCGACCACCCGGAATTCGAGAGGCGGCTGTCAGGTGCGGGACCTGTCCTCGATGAGCTGGAGTGGGACGTCAAGGTTTACCTCGCCCTCAACGGAGCCCTTCATGATGCGGCGATCGCAGCCTGGGGATGCAAAGGGCATTACGACTATTCGCGACCGATTTCACATATCCGATACATGGGCGGCCTGGGCCAGTCTTCCGAACCGGGCGAGCGCAGCTATCACCCGGACGGACTCCCCCTGATTCCCGGTCTGATCGAGATGATCACCCGTGAATCCAGCGCCCCCGGTGAACGGCACTTCCACCTGCGGGCCTACCGTTACCAGATCGCACTCCGGGCCTGGCAAGGGACGCCGGAAGAGACCGAGACCGAGATCGGTGGGGTAGGCTGGATCCGTGCGGTCGACTGGATGCCCTACCAGTCGGCTTCGTTCGTGACACCACCTTTTGCCGGTTACGTTTCGGGACACAGCACCTTCAGCAGGGCCGGAGCCGAAGTACTCACGGCGATGACCGGAGACCGGTTCTTCCCGGGGGGATTGGGTGAATTCGTTGCCCCGCAGGACGAGTTCCTGGAGTTCGAGGCCGGGCCGACGGAGACGGTCAGGCTGACCTGGGCGACCTACTACGATGCGGCTGATGAAGCCGGCATCTCGCGTCTGTACGGCGGCATCCACCCGGCTGCCGACGATTTCCCGGGACGGATCATGGGCTCGACGATCGGTAACCTGGCGTATACCAAGGCGCTGGAGTTCTTTGAAGTCGATCGTGTGGCACTGTGCCACATCCCCCCCGGCAACCGGTTGAAGGCACGCACGATCACCGTCTCCCCCTCAGCCGTTCCGGCACATTACCGTCACGGCGACTACATCGGGGAATGCAGGGAGATCCTGCTCGGTCGCAAAAGCCCGAGGAGAATGTAACGATGAGAGCCGGCTTAATCGTGGCGATCCTTTGCTTTTCGATATGGGCCTTTCCGGCCCATGCCCAGATTAACTTCAGCGATCAAAGCTTCGGCGCAGGTATCGACCATTTCCCGTTCATAGCCGGCGGCATGATCTATGCCGGAGGTGCGGTAGCGGACTTCAATCAAGACGGCTGGCCGGACATTTTTCTGCTCGGTGGCGAGTCAGGCGACGCTCTCTACATCAACGACCAGGACGGCACATTCACCGACGCGGCGGCGTCCTGGGGTGTTGACCTGATCCACCGCGGCCACGGTGCCGCCGCCGGGGATTTCGACGGCGACGGCTGGACCGACCTTTTCGTGACCAGCGGAGGGGATACGGCCGGCGCGGATCTGCCCGGTCAGCACCTGCTGTACCACAACAACGGCGATGGTACGTTTACAGATGTGGCGGCGACGGCCGGTGTCCATCAGACATCGGCGACCGACGGAAACGCTACCTCGGCAGCCTTCGGAGACTACGATCTGGACGGCGACCTGGACCTGTTCGTCTGTACGACCGGTTCCTCCGGGACCACCGACGGCAACCGGCTGTTCCGCAACAACAACGACGGCACCTTCTCCGACGTGACCGTTGCCGCCGGCATCACCATCGGCATGAACGGTTTTTCACCTCGTTTTGTGGACATGAACGGCGACCGCTACCCGGAATTGCTGGTGGCCGCAGACTACAGAACCAGCCGGTATTACATCAACAACACCAACGGGACCTTCTCCGACGCCACCACCGCGTCAGGCACCAGCCTGGAGAGCAACGGCATGGGCCAGGCCGTTGCCGACTTCAACCGTGACGGACTTCAGGACTGGTATGTGACCTCCATTTACCGCGATGAACCGTTTTACGACCAGGACGGCAACTACCTTTACGTCAACCAGGGCAACCACACCTTCACGGCGCCGGTCGCCCACGGCGCTCGAGACGGCGGCTGGGGATGGGGAGTTGCAGCGCTGGACTTTGATCATGACGGTTTCATCGATCTGGCAGAAACCAACGGCTGGCAGGATGCCGAGTACTACGGCGAGATCTCGTACCTGTATCGCAACCTGGGCAACCTGACCTTCGCTCCTGTTCAGGGCACGACCGCATTCGATCACAACTGGGACGGCCGGGCTTTGATGACACTGGACTACGACCGGGACGGCGACATGGATATCCTTATTACAGCCAACAACGGCCTGGCGGCGCTGTACCGCAACGACCTCGCCGGACCGGACATCCACTGGCTGGAAGTGCGCCTGGACACCGGCAGCATCGCCGGGCTGGCACCTAGTGGCGTCGGCAGCGTGGTCCGGGCAACGACCGGAACCGTGACCCAGACCTTTTATATGAGCCCGGGAGCAACCTACCTGGGCCAGAGCGAGAATATCGCTCACTTCGGACTTGGAGCGGCAACCCTGGTGGATCAGCTGGAAGTCCAATGGGCTGACGGCAGCTCAACGATCCTGAACAGCGTGGCGGCAGACCAGATACTGACCGTGTCCGCCCCGTCCGGCCCTGGCGCACCAGGTGAAGCATCCCCAGTCTCCAGCCAGATGACCGTGTCTTATGACCACGGCACCGGCATGATCGATATCAGCTACGACCCGGCCTGCGACGCCACCGGGCACACCATCTACTACGGCGATCTGGCCGACGTCGGCAGCTACACATACTCCGACGCCGCGTGCAACGTCGGCGCCACCGGCACCGCTTCGTTCGACACCACCGGCCATGACCAGTTGTTCTTCGTCATCGCGGGGAACAACGGAGCGGTGGAAGGTTCCTTCGGACTCAACGGATCCGGAGCAGAGCGACCGGAAGACACCCTGGCCACAGGGGTCTGCGATCACACCCAGGATCTGACAGGGACCTGCGACTGATCCTTTCCCGACACTTAAGAGACCGGCATCAGGCCACAGCCGACCCTCCCAGGGACAAGTCTCCCAAAAGAAGCTCTATATTCTAAACTTTTTCATTTTGAACATCTTTTGTCATGGACAATTCATATACACAGTCGTATATTGCTGCTGTCAACGGTCAAGACAACAAGCCCGGTCGCCTGGCAATGGTGACTTAACAGGAGGAAAAACGATGAAAAAGAAGGTTTTAACGATATTTTCCATGACGCTGGCGGTCCTGCTGCTGGCCGTCCCGGCCTTGGCCCAGGAAAACCTCACCGCCTACGTCGTCCACGGGATCGATGGAGATGATTTCGGTCTGGATCCGGAACTGCCTGTGGATGTGTTTGTCAGCGGCCTGGGATGCGCCCTGCCAGGCTTCACGTTCGGTGATCGGGTCGGCCCGCTGGAGATCCCTTCCGGCAGCTACGACATCACCATCAGCCTGGCCGACATGGCGATGCCGTGTGAGGGCACTGCAGTGATCGCCCTCAACGACGTGATGTTGCCCGCCAACGCCAACGCAACGATTATCGCCCACCGCACCGCCGATGGTTCCCCCGGCGCCGGTGATCAGCTCGATCTCGGCGTTACCGCCAGCATTTTCAATAACGATTTCGCCGCCACCGCCCGGGGCACCAGCCGGATCATCGCCCACCACACCGCCCTGGCCCCTGCCGTCGACGTGGTTCTCAGCCGCAACTACGATAACCCGAACGCGCCTGGCGTGACGGTTCCCGGTTTCAGCAACCCGACCACCGAAGGTGAAGCGGTGCTCTCCCAGATCAACGCCGAGTTCCGCCCCGGTGACTGGGACGTTGCCCTGGAACTGGATGGAGCAACCGTTTTCGGCCCCGACACCATTACCCTCAAGCCGTTCACGGCGAACTACATCTACGCCGTAGGTGACTTCTTCGCCGGCACGTTCCAGTACCTCGTCTTTACGGAGGAAGGCCTGAAGCCTCAGCGGTCTAACGCCGCTCAGAACCGGGGCGCCGCCATGCGTCGGTTCCAGCGGCGCTGATCCTGCCGCGTCACAGGAGCAAGAGGGACGGTCCCCCGGGACCGTCCCTTTTCTTCCAGGTGCAGCGGTCGGTCTACGACCCCAGCATCAACGGCGAACCGGGGCCCATCGGCAGGCCCAGCAGGAACCATGCGATCAGAAGCAGGGTCCAGACGAAGAAGAACGCCACCGAGTACGGCAGCATGGTGGCCACCACCGTGCCGATGCCGGCCTTGTCGTCGTAACGCTTCAGGAAAGCCACTACCAGCGGGAAATACGACATCAACGGTGAAATGACGTTGGTGATGCTGTCGCCGACCCGGTACGTCCCCTGAACCAGTTCCGGGGAGTACCCTAGCAGCATGAACATCGGGACGAACACCGGGGCCATGATCGCCCACTTGGCCGAGGCGCTGCCCATGGCCAGGTTGACCAGAGCCGATATGAAGACGAATGCGATCATTAACGGGATACTGCCCAGTCCCGATGCTTTCAGCACCTCCGCCCCGTTGATGGCGAAGATCAGTCCGATGTTGCTCCACTTGAAGTACGCCACGAACTGGGCCGCGAAGAACACCAGCACGATGTAAAGCCCCAGGGTCTGCATCGACTTCGACATCCCTTCGATGACGTCGCTGTCCTTGCGGAAGGTGCGCGCTCCATACCCGTAGGCGATGCCCATAACCGCCGAACTGATGAACAGCAACGCCACGATTCCCGACAGGAACGGCGAGCGCAGCAGGGACCCGGTTTCCGGGTTGCGCAGGAAGCCGTCAGCCGGAATCGTCCCCCACAGCAGGAGAGCGGTGAACACGGCGCCTGCCATGGAAGCGTAAAGCAGGCCGCGTTTTTCGTCGCCGGACAGCGCTTCAAGTTTCTCCGGCACCTCTTCTCCGGTGTACTTACCCAGCCTTGGTATGACGATCCGCTCGGTGACCCAGGTTCCAACGGTGGCGATGAAAAAGGTCGACGCCACCAGGAAGTAGTAATTGCACGCCGGGTTGACGGTGTAGGCCGGATCGATGATCCGTGCCGCCTCCTCGGTGAGGCCGGCCAGCAACGGGTCGATGGTGCCCAGCAGGAGGTTGGCGCTGTATCCGCCGGAGACGCCGGCGAACGCCGCCGCGATCCCGGCGATCGGGTGCCGGCCGACAGCCAGGAAGATCATTCCACCCAGCGGCACAAGTAGAACGTAGCCGACCTCGCTGGCGGTGTTGGACAGGATCCCTGCGAATACGATGACGAACGTCAGAAAGCTTCGCGGCGCCGACAGCACGAACAGCCGCAAGGCGGTAGTAATCAGCCCGCTGCGCTCGGCGATACCGATGCCGAGCATGGAGACCAGCACCGTGCCCAAAGGGGCGAATCCGGTGAAGTTGGTGATCATCTCGGTAAGGATGCGGTGCAGACCGTCCACGGACAGCAGGCTCAACGGGACGATCGTCTCGCCGGTTCCTGGATGCTGGGCGCTGATCCCGATCCAGGAAAATATGCCTGAAGCCACGACCACCAGGCCGGCCATGGACGCAAACAGAACCGCGGGATGGGGCAGGGCGTTTCCCACCCGCTCGACAACCGCCAGTCCCCGAGCGATCAGCTTACCGTTCTTCCTGCTGGTCTTTTCCTTGGCTTCAGGCATCGGCGGCAGACCTCCTCAGCGAACAAAACGAGCCTGATCCTAGCATACGGGGTGTTGATGCCGGCTGCAGGGTCATCCCGGACCGCTGAACAGGTCACTGCGGGCGGTCCGGGTGACGGCGATCACCGCCGGATGCTCCAGGCGTCGTTCGGCGCTCAAGGCGAAAAAGCGTTCGCGGTAGTCCTCGGTGGAACCGACGATCGACACCCCATGGCTGCGGGCGTTGATGGTCCTGAAATACGATTACGTCCGCTCGACCCGGATCGCGGCCCGGATCGGCCAGGGTATGGCAGCTTTCGCACCCTGGACGCCCGCGACCGTGTCGGACGGGCGGCCCGCCTCGCTCTCACCGGTTTCCAGGGGCACTTTCCGGTCCTGAAGCGGGGCCATCGTGTGGGACTCCTGTCCAGCGATCGCTTGCTGGAAGCGTTGTCCGGTAACGGTCTCTCCACATCCGTCGGAGACGCCGCCGAACCGGTCGTGGTCACCTTCGATCCCGGGACAAAACTGGATGCGGCCTTCCGGCGGATGCAGAGTTCCCGCATCCCGGCTGCGCCGGTGCGGCAGAACGGGGCCATGGTAGGCTTACTCACCATGGACAACATTCTTGCCTTCATCCGAATCCGTGAAGTGATGAACGGCAGCGGCGGCGACGCCCATAACCGACGCCGGCCGCTGTACCCGGCGCTTGATTCAAGGTAAACCATGCGCAAGGTCTTGTGGTACTCGATTTTCCTGTTCGCCGGGCTTGGCCTGTCCCAGGCCCTGCCGTCGGTGCTGGGGGAATCCCACGACACGGTGGCAACGGCGATCCGGACCCTGACCATGACCGGCCTGGCCTTCATCATGATCCGGGTCGGTTTCGAGTTCCACATCGACAAGTCGAACCTGAAACAGTATGGCTGGGACTATGTCGTTGCATTCACCGCGGCCACATTCCCCTGGGTGCTGGTGACCGGTTACTTCCTGCTCGTCATGCTCCCGTCGGGATCCTGGGGTGACCTGGATGCGTGGAAGGAGACGCTGCTGGCCGGCCGGTTCGCGGCGCCGACCTCCGCCGGCGTCCTGTTCAGCATGCTCGCCGCCGCCGGCCTGGGAACCACCTGGCTGTTCCGCAAGGCCCGGGTCCTGGCGATCTTCGACGACCTGGACACGGTCCTGCTGATGATCCCCCTCAAGATGCTGATGGTCGGCGTCGCCTGGCAACTCGGCTTCACCGTGGTCCTGATGGCAGTCCTGATCCTGGTGGCATTCGTGTGGCTGCATCGCGTGGTCATGCCGGTGACATGGCCGTGGGTGCTGGCCTATGCCGCCGCCATCGCCGGAGTCAGCGAGATCCTGTACGCCGGAAGCAAGCTGATCGATCCGTCCATACCGATCCACATCGAGGTCCTGCTGCCTGCATTCGTGCTCGGGTGCCTGGCCCGGCCCAGCGGCACTTCAAAAACCGCCGACGTCGAGGAGGTGGAACACGCCCTCCACGATCTGGTCGAGCAGCCGCGGGAAGAGCGGGCCGGTACGATGATATCCGCCGTGTTCATGGTGCTGGTCGGTCTGAGCATGCCCGCCATCCTTGGCGGCCCCGACCCGGAGCACCCGGCACCTTCCCCTGCCTCCCTCCATGCCGCAGCGCCGGGGAGTGCGGTGGACGATCCGGCCATCCATGGCGGATCGGAAGAGGGCAGGTACACCACCACGGTGACCGCCGGTCAGCCGGCCATGGGCTGGGGCATGATCACGCTGCACGTTCTTCTGGTCACCTTCCTGAGCAACCTGGGGAAGATGTTCCCCGCGTTCTGCTATCGCAGGGAGGCCCACTGGCGGCACAGGCTGGCCGTGGCGATCGGCATGTGGCCCCGTGGCGAGGTCGGCGCCGGAGTTCTGGTCCTCAGTCTGAGCTACGGCATCGGCGGCCCGGTCGTCACGGTGGCGATGCTGTCCCTGGCCCTGAATCTGGCCCTGACCGGCGCGATCATCCTGGTCGTCAAGAAGCTGATCGACGGAGTGCCGCAACGGCCCTGAAATTGCTATAGACCCTGATCGGATAGGACTCGAACGAAAGAACTGGAGGATTAATGATGAAAACGCTTCCCATGGCAGTCCTTGCTCTTGGTTTGCTCGTTATGATCGGTTGTTCCGCGCCCCCCGCCGGAGACGACTCAGCCGATGCCGCGCCGCCTGCCGCCGAAACGGCGGACCTTTGCCTTGACGCCGGCCCCCAGACGCCGCGGGATATCAGTTTGACCGCGGGACTGAACACGGTCACCTTCCCGATGGCTCCGCCGGCAACCGAGATGAACCTGTGCAACATCCACACCCACACCAACGCCGAGCACAAGGGTCCCGGCTTCAGCGTCTTCGTCAGCAACCAAGATGACGGCGGCTACGCCTGCAAAGACAGCGATTCCCTCACCGAGGCCGAACTGGCGCAAGCTCCCGGGGCGTACGGCGGCGTCAATCCGGGTGACACCATCGAGGTGCACTGGGTCCATACGAGTTGCGACGCTACACCGGGTGAGGGTCTCGGCGCCTGCGTGCCGGAGGGCTGCGACGATCCGCTCCTGAGGGTCGAAACCCAGGTGTTCCTGGTCGTCAACGATCCTGAGGCCCTGGACTTCACGGAGCTGGCCTACGGCGGCAACGTCGTCAACGGCATGCATCAGGCCAGGGCCATCCCGCCGAACACCGGGGATCCGGTGATTTTCCGCGGCTCCACCACCGGACCGAGCTACGACCAGTCGAACTGCTCCCCTGCCCAGGTCACATGGAGCGTGCGCCCGCAGTGCGCCAGGCTGGACATCAACTCCCTGCACCGTTGGGCCGAGGCGGGAAACGTCTTCAACGAGACCAAGTCCCACGGCGTGCGCCAACTGGTCACCGCTCCCGAGCTTCTTGCACCGATCGAATAACGGATACGGACAGGGCAGGCCTACTTCGGCACCTTCAGCAAAAATCTGAAACCGCAGACCGGTCTGCCGATCGCACCGTATGCCGGGGTGTCCTACGGAACCTACGACGAGGAGCTGCGGGTAATCGGCGGCCTGTGGGCCGGCCTGGGCAAAGGCTTTTCGACCACGCTTATCTGGGACGGCGTCAACCTGCACCCGACACTGACCTACCAGTACCGCCAGCACGTCTTCAACCTGCTATGGGCCGCAACGGAGAACCCCGGCGTGGCCTACAGCATCAAATTCTAATGTAAACTTGCAGCAGGTTTTGAAATAACGCGTCAGCAGGAGCGGCCATGGAAGATCAACGGCAGGAAGATCCGCCCGCGGGAGGTAACGATTCCGGAAAACCGGATCTTCTCCTGCTCAAGGAACGGGCTTTGAATGTGGCGGCCGAGGGGATCACCATCGCCGACATGCGCCTGCCGGACCAGCCCCTGATTTACGCCAACGAGGGCTTCGAAAGGCTGACCGGCTATCCCATCGATTATGTACTGGGAAAGAACTGTCGTTTTCTCCAGGGCGAAGATGCCGATCCGGCCACGGTGAAAAAGATTCGCGACGCATTGAAATCCGGCAACGAATGTACGGTGGAGATATTGAACCGCACGAAGAACGGAAAGCTGTTCTGGAACCGCCTTTCTCTGACACCGATCCGGGATCCGTCCGGTGCGATCACCCACTACATAGGCGTGCAGTCCGACATCACCGCCACCAAGAGAGCGGAAGAGGCCACTCAGGAAGCGAACCGGCAGCTCGAGATTGCCAACCGGCGCATGAAACGTAATCTCGAAGCGGCGGCGAGAATTCAAAAATCCCTTCTTCCGGTCAAGACTCCGCAGTCGGAAGACGTGCGGTTCTCATGGCTGTTTCAACCTTGTGATGAACTGGCCGGCGACACGCTGAACGTGATCCCTCTGGACGAGAAAAGGTTCGCCGTGTACACCGTCGACGTCAGCGGGCATGGAGTCCGTGCAGCGCTGCTTTCGGTGACGTTGAGCCATTGGTTTTCACAGCTGTTCCAGGGGCCGGAGAGAACTGCAGCATCCTTCGCTCCTGCTGAAGTCGCGGAGGAACTGAATCGCGGCTTCCAGATGAACACGGAGAACGCCCAGTACTTCACCATGTGTTACGGAATCATGGATGTCGAGTCCCGGGAGTTTCGCTACGTGAAGGCAGGATCCCCTCCTCTCATCGTCGCCCGGCACAACGGCACGACCGAGGTCGTCGCAGTGGACGGATACCCCGTCGGACTGGTCGAACAACCTGGCTATGAAGAACAGTTGCTCAAGCTGACGCCTGGAGACCGCGTATTTCTATATACGGATGGAGTCGTGGAGGCCGAGGACGAGAAAGAGAGCAACTACGGAACGGACAGGCTGGCAGCCGAGGCCCTGTGTCATCGTGAACAGGCTCTGGACGACTGTGTCAATGCGATCATGCAAAGCGTCAGGTCGTGGGCAAGTCCCCGCGGCCTGCTGGACGATGTATCGATTCTCGCCTTCGAACTCCGCAGGTAGACGGCGGCCGAGTCTTTAGCCGGCCAGGGACCTGAACTTAGAGGTATTCTTGAAATTATCGAATCTCAGGCCTGCAAAGCCCTCACTTTGGTTGCATATCCTCCCCCCCTGAGTGGCCAAACGCAGAATACGGCGTAAGTAATCGTCGATCCAAACAATTTGCCACGATAGATAGACAGGAGATTCACGAGATGAGGAAGTCCATTGGAGTTCTGGGGGTGATTGTTTGCCTCCTTCTGCCCCTGGCGGCCGTCGCCGAAAGTAATTCGAGCAGTTTGAACAGGGAGCGGCTGGAGGTCGGCCGCGCACTGATCGAGGTGACGTTCGATAATCTGGGTTCGATCATCCCGTACTACACCGACGACATCGAATACCACGATCCGATCGTCGATGTGTACGGCATCGGGAACATGACGGAGTTCCTGTACCGCTTGTTCGGCTCCACCCCCGACCTGATCACCACTGTGGAAGAAGAAATCGCCATTGACGACATGTACATGGCGACCTGGACCATGAGGGGTATTTTCATTGCAGATCCCTCGGATCCGGTCGGTTCGGGAGTTCCGTACGAGGCTGCGGGCATGTCGATCATGAAGTTCCGCGACAAAACATCCGATGTTTATTACCAGCGCGACTACTACACCGAAGGGGACATCATGATCGCCATTCCGGGCCTGGACCAGGCGGTTGGCGGGTTCCGCCTGTTCTACCTCTGTGCCGTCGATCCGACTTTCGAGTGCCCGTTGTAGCCGCCGCGGCGTAATGCCGGCAGACGACAAAGGGGACCGTCCGGTCGGGACGGTCCCTTTTTTTATCGTGGCGCAGACCAGCCCGGCCGCCGTTCCCCCACTTCGATGGCAGCAGCTTTCCGGGGCTCGGGCGTTCGATTCCAGCACAATGCCGACAGTTTCAATTTTGCCCATGATTTGTCATGGACATATCATGTACATAGTGCTATATTTCATTTGTACGTGGTCACGGCAACCGATTCGGCCGCCCCGAAAAGGCCGTGGTATTGGAGGAAATGCTTTGAATAAGAAGTTTTTAAGCTTTCTGCCATGGCGAATGGATTCAGACGGAACAGCATGGATCAAGTTCCACACCAGATTATTTGATTATTTACGTAATTAGGCCCGAAATTCAATAATTTCAAAACCAAAGAGGTAATTAGTACAATGAAAAAATCGACCGTAACCATCATCGCGGTTCTCCTCTGCATGCCTGGAACGGCATTGGCCGGGGAATGGTATTTCGGCGGCTCGTTCGGCTTCCAGATGCAGGACGACAGCGACAACTCCGGGGCGTTCACCTCGGATTTCACCACCGGCAACGGTGATCCGGACGTTCCCAACGGCACGGTCCTTCCGGCAGGCACCACGGTGGGATGGATGACGGAATTTGACGACGGTATGGCGTTCTCCCTGGAAGCCGGCCAGCGCTACGACAGCGGCCTCCGCTCCGGGATCGAACTTTCTTACGGCTCGGCGGACGTAGCCACCCACATGGGCGTTACGGCAGGAGGCGGACTGATTGACGGCGTCGACGCTGCCGTACTGACCGGGTCCGCCGCCCAGCTCGGCGTAACGGTTGGTGAGGTAGTCGCCGACGGACGCGGCGACATCACGACCCTCAGCCTGTTCGCCAACGCTTACTACGACTTCAACCGCGACGGCAAGTTCGCGCCTTACATCGGCGCCGGCGTCGGCTTCTCCGACGTGGACATCACCTTCAACCCGTCCGGCGTCGGCATCGTGGACGACGGTGAGACCGTCCTCGCTTACCAGGCCAAGCTGGGTGCGACCCTGCAGTTCAACGACGCCTGGGAAGGCTACGCCGAGTACGCCTACCGCATGTCCGACGACGTCGAAGTCGCTGTCGACCTGTTCCCGGCCTCGCTGGAAGTGGAAAACCAGCAGGGGCTGTTCAACATCGGCGTGCGCTACCGCTTCGGTAACTAGTCCCTCCGACTTCAGCAGAATGCTCTGCTATAAAGGGGACAGTCCGGTCGGGACTGTCCCCTTTTCTTTATCCTTGGTGGTGGAGGCGGCGGGAATCGAGCTGGCGAAGGGGGTTCTTCACTCGTGTGATACGCTTGCACGATCGGTTTGTAATGGGGGACTTACGACGATGACACATAGGATGACACGGCTGGCCATCGCTCTTGGGCTCACGGCGCTGTGCCTGGCGGTACCGGCGGTCGAGGCCCAGGTCCAGCAGGCCTGGGTGGCTTCTTACAAAGGCCTCGCCCCCATAGTTGGCTGGGACCCTTCGGACTGGGTAACCGATATGGAGGTGCGTGACGGCTACGTCTATGTCACCGGATACGAGTCCCAGTTTACCGCCTACTGGGCCACTGTGAAGTACGACTACGCCGGGCAGGAGCAATGGGTCCAGAGATATGTGGACGGTCAGTCACAGCATGCCGAGGCGCTGGCAGTCGACGCGGCCGGCAACGTATACGTGACCGGCTGGCAAAAAGTATATTCTGAGGGCATCGATGTGGTGACGCTGAAGTACAGCCCGGACGGCGTGCTTCTGTGGGAGGAACGCTACAAAAGTCCCGGCGGAAACAACCAACCGAACGACATGGCGCTCGATGCGTCGGGAAACATCTATATCGCCGGCGCGTCATGGGTGACCGCGCAAGCTGACTTTGACATGCTCCTGCTCAAGTACGACTCCGACGGCAACCTGCTGTGGGATCGCACGCTCGACAATGGGGATGGCCAGTTGGACACAGCCTACAAGATGGCTCTCGATCCGGACGGCAACGCGATCCTGGCAGGATTCACAGAACCCAACGCCTATCTCGCGAAGTACAGCCCCACCGGCGACCTGCTCTGGGATCGCGAAAAGGAGGGTTATTCGACCAATGACGAATGGCGACGGGTCGAGACCGACGCGGCGGGAAACATCTACGTTCTTGGGGAGATATCTCCACCGTACGAGCCAAATCACCTGTGGACGACCAAGTACGATCCCGACGGCAACATTCTGTGGGAACGGACCTACGCCGGCACCGCGGACGAATCCTGCTACGCGGGCGGTCTGGCCATTACACCCGACGGCGGCGCGGTGATCTCCGGCCAGAGTTGGGACCTGCCCAACAACATTAACATCGTCACGGTGCGCTATGCTCCGGACGGCACTGAGCTGTGGCGGCGGCTCGAGAACGCCGGGTATGCGCAAGCCAGCGGCGACGATGTGGCCGTCGACGCGGAAGGCCGCATTTACGTCACGGGCTACGGCTATAACTACTCCTACTGGGAGGACACCATTACTCTGGGCTACTCACCTGACGGCGACCTGCTCTGGACGCAGATCTACGCCGGCCCCGAGCCCGATCAATCGGACTATCCGCAAGCGATCGCGGTGGATGAAGAAGCAAATGTGTTCGTCACGGGGCACTCCTGGGACCCAGAAACCAGCAACGACTTCACCACGATTCGTTACTCGCCGCTACTTAGCCTTTCATGGAGCGATCCACACGGGGATTCGGGCTACAGGTTGTATTGGGATGGCGAAGCGGGGACGACGCACTACGAGGTCGCTCGATCTGCGGATGCTTCGTTCACCGACGACTGCTTCGTGGAGGAGACCACGGATGCCTTCTGGGTGGACAACGACTCCCCGGCGGCGGGCGATGTCTACTTCTACCTGGTGCGAGCCTCACGGCCTACCGTCGGAAGTTGGGGCCTGGATTCCGAAGGGGTAGACCGAACGGGGATCTGCCCGTAGCGATGCGCCGGGCAAGCCTGATTCTCACATTCGGACCGGATCGAATCCTCGGGGGCAGGTCAACATCGATGAGCAACGCCGGAACTATATGGAAATAATAGGACAGGCACCTCGCTATGCGAGGAGCCGGTCCCTGTTGTTCCTTATCGTAGCGAGCCGCAGGCAAGCCTCAGATAAACAGCCCGAAGGGCGTTCCCCACCCGCCCGATCACTGCCGGCCCCCCCGGGTGATCAGGCGGCCTCCTCAGCGCGCAAACGAAGTGCGATCCTAACATACTGGCGGAATCCGGGGCTTTTAAGTGGTATGACACGGCCTGTCCTGCCGCCTGCCACCCTTTCCCCTGTCAGGGTCGCATCACTCAGGACGCTTCGGGGGCAGGGATCGGCGACGCGCAAAAGGGAGCCGTGCCCTCCCTGTATTGCGCCAGGTTGACAGTTCGCAGAGCGGAACCCAAATTGCACTTGCCAAGGTCTTTGCACCGGGTGAGGTGGTATGCGTGGGGCACAATAGTCCGCAAGCCGACGATGGCGCTCAGGCAGTCGCCCAAGAGGCGCTGCTTGAGATGCAGCGATATCTGGCCGACGAGATCGCACCGATGATGGCGGTCGATGCGGCCAAGGTCATGCTGCGGATGCCGCCGAAGTACGGCGCGGCCGCCATACGAAACTGGGTGGAGGCGGAGCTCCAGGGGCCGGACCGGTCCGCCACGGTCTCCGGTTACCTCTACCATGCCGTGAAGAAGTTCTACTTGCTCGCCCAATTCAATCTCATCGATGCTGCACCGATGAACCGGTACCTGTCGGAGCTGTCGAGAATCGTTGTGCAATTCTGCCCGGAACAGGAGCGCCCTGGCCTCCGGCTGCAGCTGAGCCGGATCGGCGAGGTCGAGGCCACACTGTCCGCTCCCATCCAGCTGCTGCACCGCGAGCAGGGCACCGAGATGCAGGAGCAAAGGCTCAAGGAGGCACTGCAACGTCAAAAGCAGGACCAGGAGGGCGCTTCCCCTGATCAGCGGATCCCCGCGGAGGCAAGCCCGCGCCTGGCGATGCTGTTCGATCAACTGGAGGAGTCGATCGGCTCGGACCAACCTGACAATAAGGCATGCGAACCGGATTTGATCGCCCCCATGCTGACCAAGGCCGCCATCGAGGCCCGCAACGCGGCCCAGTTCGATGAAGCCCTGGACCGCCTGCGTGACCAGGGCGTCGAACCTAAGTCTGACTGGATGTTTCGACTTCTGGGACAGCGTCTCCCGGGATGGATTCTCGATCCGGACCAGCTCCCGGCCGGAGTCGAGGCGCAGCCTGGACCGACCCTGCAGGCGATGCAACGGATCGTCTCCCTGGCACCATCCAAGGAGAAAGGGGTCGAGCGCTTCAGCGAAATGGTCTACACGGGGATCGAACAGTTCAACGAGGGCCACCTGGCACAGGCTGTAGCGATCTTCGATGTAGGACAGCGATTAATCGAAGAGACGAAAATCGATGTCGAACTGGCCAACATCGTACAGACCCGAGCGCAAGAGTGCGTGTCCCTGAAGGCCCTTCGAAAATTCGCATCCACGGCGGCCAAGCACGGGCTGCTGCGCAAAGTGCTCCGGTTCTTTCCTTCGTTTACGCCGGACAGTCTCCTGCGGCGACTGGACGGAGAGCCCAAGCGCGACGTCCGGAAGTTGGTCCTGTCCCTTATCGAGGTGCACGGTCACCCCTGCCGCCCCCTGGTGATGGAGCGGCTTTCCGGCTACCTGTCGGGAGCTTTGCCGGACGATCAGGGCTTCTACAGCCGTAATACCGTCTACCTGCTGCGTCGCATCCCCCGCCGGCCGACGGACGATCAGCAGCAGGAGCTGATGCTTCTGGCCGAATACAGCAAGCCCGAGCGGCCGTTCATGGTTGCCAAGGAAGCGGTCATGTCCCTGGCTCACCTGACCATTCCCCAGGCAGGACATGTTCTTCTGCAACGCCTGTCCGACTTCGAACAGGAAACCCTGACCGGCCGTTCGACGTACGGCCCCGAGGAACAGCAGGAAATGCTCGACCGCATCTGCGACGCCCTGGCGAGGATGGGCACCCCCGATGCCGTTCGGGGCGTGGTGCGACACGGGTTCCGGAAGGAAGGCCCGCTCGGTGAAACCACGAGGCGCCTGGGTATTCTTGCAGGTTGCAATCTCGGCGACAACTACGGCGAACTCAAGATGCTGACCCATGCTCTCAAGGACATGTTGCCCGGCAGGCTGCTGGGCCTGGTGTTCGGGCGCCGGATCGGGCAGGTGTCCCATCTGGTCCGCGCGCTGTCAGGTACGCCGGAACCCCCCGTCTGCGACCTGTTCGAGGATATCGTCCAGCGGTTCCCGGACCAGGACTTCGCCGAGGAGGCGGGCAACGCCTTGTCCAAACTCCAGTCGGGGCCGGCGACTGATGCGGCGGCTTCGGAAGGGTTCTCTGGAGATCTGGAACTGTTCGGCCTGCCCACGCTCATGCAATCGCTGGCCGACTCCGGCCAGACCGGTCGCCTGGTGATCTCGGAGCGCAACGGACGGGACCGTGCGATCCTGGACTTCGCCGGGGGCGAGATCACCCGGTGCGAGGTCGGTCGGCTACGGGGAATGGACGCGGCCTGCCAGTTGTTCGAGCGACCGCAGCCCGGGACTTTCCGGTTCGAAAGCACACCGCCCGAGTCCCGGGAGAACAGCAGCGGCGGAGTGTTGTCCGTGATTTCTACGCTCATGGAGGCGATGCGCCGGCACGACGAGTTCCAGGAAGATCGCGCGCTGGTGCCCGACGGAGCCACTTTTATGCCCACCGCTACGCCTCCGACACCGCTGGAAGACGAGAAGGACAAGGACTTCATGCGCGGCGTGTGGCGCGAGGCCTCTCGAGGAACGGCACCCGAGAGCTGTGAAGGTGCTCTAGGTGGCGACGCCTACCGCGTCCGCAGGCTTTACGTGCACTGGCTTGAGACCGGAGCACTGAAGCGCAAGCCGGCTGCGTGAGCTCGTTGGAGGCGGCGGGAAAGGTGTCCCGGCGCCCGGCCGTTTTGGAAGCCGTTGCTTCGCCGATAATCGGACGCCCTGAACCCGGGCCGCCGGAGTCAGGCCCCGGTGGACGACGCCGTGCTCACGGGCCGGCCCAGGAACCCCCGCAGGTCATCGAGGATGAGATACAGCGACGGAACCAGCAGCAGGATGATTGTAGTCGAGAACAGGATACCGGCGCCGAGGGATATCGCCATCGGAATGATGTACTGCGCCTGGAGCGAATCCTCGAACACGATCGGGGCCAATCCGCCGAAGGTGGTCAGCGTGGTAAGCACGATCGGCCTGAAACGGCGCAGGCCGGCGTGATGGATGGCTGCGCGGGCGGAGTCGTCCGCGCGGCGCCTGCGGTTGGCGAAATCAACCATGATCAGGGAGTCGTTGACCACGACGCCGGACAGCGCGATCACGCCCATCAGGCTGACGAGCGACAGGTCATAGCCGTGCAAGATGTGGCCCAGGACGGCGCCGATGATACCGAACGGGATGGCGGCGAGCACGACGAAGGGTTGAAGGTAGCTCCGGAAAGCGATCGCGAGCAGGGCGTAGATGACCGCCATCGCGAACGCGAATCCGGTCCAAAGCGAGCGGGTCGCCTCGCGCATCTCGGCGTCGCTGCCCTCGAAGGTCCAGGTCAGGCCGGGGAAGTCCCCTCGCAGGCGCGGGAGTTCCTCTTCCTGGAAAGCCTCGATGACCTGGCCGACCGCGCGCTTGGGCTCGACGTCCATTGACACGCTGACCACGCGGCGGCCGTCCCGGCGATTGATCGTCGAGAACGCCTCGCCGCGATCGATCTCGACGACGTCCAGGAGGGGCACCTCAGTCCCGGCCGGGGTCCGGATCACCAGGTCCTCCAGGGCGTGGACGTCCTCGCGCTCCGCCTCGGGGAGTTTGACGCGGACCTCGACCTCGTCGGTGCCGCGCATGAGCCGGAGGGCGAGATCGCCGTAGAACGCGCCCCGGAGCTGCTGCCCGACGTCCTCCGGATTGAGGCCCAGGGTACGGCCCTCCGGCAGGAGGCGGACGTCGAACTGGTCCTTGCCCTTGTTGTAGTTGTCGGCAACGTCGCGGGTGTTCTCGAAGGCCTCGGCGCGTTTTACCAACGCGGCGGTCACGGCCTCAAGGACGTCTATGTCCGCGTGGCTGATATCGATGCGGATGTCCGGACGGTAGCCTGCCGGACCCGCCTCGGCCTCGAACGTAATCTGGGTCACGCCGGGTAGATCGCCGATCTCCCGGCGCCAGAGGTCGATGACCTCGGCGGTGTCCAACTCGCGCTCGTCCGGAGGCCGCATCACGATCTCGACGTCGACGAACCTCGTCCCGCCCCGGACGTTGGTCTTGACCCCCTCGGAGGTCGTCTCGAGGCCGTGCTCTTCGATCATGCGCATCGTCGCCCGGGTGACCTCGCCGGCGATCGCCGCCGCCTGGTCCGGGGTCGTTCCGACCGGCAGCCGCACGCCGGCCTCGATCTCGTCGGCCGAGACCTCGGGCATCAGGATCATGCCCATGTGCGCGCTCGTCGCATAGCTCCCGGCGATGAGGAACAGGGCGACGGCGGCGGTCAGCGTTACGTAACGGTACTCGAGGGCGAGATCGAGAAGGCGTGCGTAGCGGGTGCGGACGATGCGTGCGAACGCGGCGGAGAACCGTGTCTGCAGGCCGTGCAGCGCGCGCCCGACGCCGGTGCGGGGCACGGTCCGCTTCGCGTGGGCCAGGTGCGCCGGCAGGATGTACAGCGCCTCGATCAACGACACCGCCAGCACGACGATGACGACGTATGGCAGCGGGCCCCAGAACTTGCCGGTCTCGCCGGGTATGAACATCCGCGGAACGAACGCGACCATGTTAGAAAGTATGCTGAACACGACCGGCCCCGCGACCTCGCGGGCGCCGGAAACGGCGGCCTTAAGGCCGTCCTTCTCGCTCTGGCGCTTTTCGAAAACGTTCTCGCCGACCACGATCGCGTCGTCGACTACGATGCCCAGCACGATCAGGAACCCGAACAGCGAGATCATGTTGATGCTGATGTCGAGCGCCGGCAAGAACAGTATCCCGCCGAAGAACGAAATGACCATACCCATCATGACCCAGAAGGCGAGGCGCAGTTCGAGGAACAGCGCCAGGATGGCGAGGACGATGACTATCGCCATGAGTCCGTTGCCGGTGACGAGTCCGACGCGCTCGCGGAAATCCTCCGCGGCGTTACTAGAGATGCGCCATTCGACTCCCGGCGGGAGATCGGCCTCGAACGTCTCCATCTCGGCGATGACCGCGTCGGCGATTTCGATCGGCGACTGGTCACCGACCCGGTAAATCTCGAGCTCGATAGACGGGCGGTCGTTGAATCGCGACGGGTAGCCGGACTCCTCGAACCCGTCGCGGATTGCCGCGATGTCGCCGAGTGTCAGGCTCGATCCGTCGGTTCCGGACAGGATCTCGATGCCGCCGAACTGTGCGGCGACCTGCTTGCGCTCAGCGAGCCGGAGCAGGATCTCACCAGAGGCGGTCTCTACGGATCCGGCCGCGATGTCCTCGCTGGAGGCCGCGATGGTCCGGGCGACGTCGTCGAGAGTCAGCCCGTACTTCCGCAGTGTGTCCCGCGGGATCTCGACGTGAGTGACGTAGTCCGGGGCGTTGCCGAGCTCGACCTGCGTGATCGTCTCGTTCGAACGCAGCTGGTCGCGCAGCCTCTCGCCGAGCTTGCGGAGCGCCCAGCGGTCGATGTCACCGTACAGCACGATCTCGATGACCCCCCGCTGCCGGGAGCGAATGCTGACCTCTGGCTGTTCGATGTCGTCCGGAAAAGTCCGGATGCGGCTGACCGCCTGGTCGACGTCCTGGTACACCTGCATGCGGTCCGCTCCGGCTACGAGCTCGACCGTGACCGTTCCGCTCCCCTCCCGCGCCGACGAGGTCAGTTCGCTGATGCCCTCTACGCTCCGGACCGCCTCCTCCACCGGGCGCAGGATACCCTGCTCGACCTCGGCCGGCGCGGCACCGGGATAGCCGACCCGGACCTCGATGACGTCCAGCTGGAACTCCGGGAAGACCTCCTTCTGGACGACGAGCGCCGACCAGAACCCGCCGACCAGGAGGAGGACCATCAACAGGTTGGCGGCGATCGAGTTTCGCGCCATCCACGCGATGGGGCCACTCCGCTCGCGGCCGGAAGTGCGCGCTGCGTTCATCGCGAGCCTCCCCCCCCTTGCTTGAGGCGGAGCTCGGTGCCGTCGGTGACCGTCGCCAGGTTGGTGGTCACGATGCGCTCGCCGCCGTCAAGTCCCTCCACGACGAAGGCGTGCTCCGCGTCGCGGAACGCGACGCGGACGGGGCGGATCTCGAGCTTGCCGTCGGCGAATACCCAGACTTTATCCCCCTCCCGGATCAGCTCGCGGTTGAGCCGGACGACGTTTTCGAGGACCCGGCCCTCGATCCTGACCTCGACGACCGTACCCAGGAGGAATTTCGGCGCATCGGTTTCGCGAGCCAGCGGATCGTCGACGGTGACCAGCACGCGGGCCAGACGGGTGCGATCGTCGACGGTGCCGATCAGGCGAGCTAGTGTTCCCTTGCGGAACACGCCGGGCTCCCAGGCGGTCCGGTCGCGCACCTGTACGGCGGAGCCGGCGCCGCCTTCGCCCTCAAAGCGGACCCGGGGCAGGGTCCGTATCGGGACCGTCGCGACGACCCAGGCCTCGTCAACCCCGACGAGGCGCGCGAGCCGGTCGCCGGGTCCGACCTGGGAGCCGAGGTCGACCTCCCGGGTCAGGACCTGCGCGTCGAACGGCGCCCGGACCTCGGTCCGCCGGAGATCCAGTTCGGCCTGTTCGACGGCGGCGAGGGCAGCGTCAACCCGGGCCTTGGCCGATTCGATCTGGGGCTCGCGCAGCACCAGAGCGCGGTTGTCCTCGTCTATGGTCTCATCGAGCAGGGCGAACTCTCGCTCGGCGACCGTGCGCCTGCCCTCCTCGATTGCGAGACTCGCCCGGGCCTCGCGCAGCTCACTCTGGCGCACGGCCAATGCGTTGCGGTAGTCGGCGGGGTCGATCGTCAGCAGTACGGTCCCGCGCTCGACCAGACCGCCGGGCTCGAACGACGGCGCCATGGTCACGATCTCGCCTGCAACGCGGGGGCTCAGCTCGACGTCCCGCGACGCTTCGACCGTGCCGAGCACGACGATCTCGGGACGGTGATCGCCGCGCGCGACCTCGACGACGTCGACCAGCGCGGCGCTCCGCCTTGTGACGTCGCCCTTCTGCGCCGTCGGCTCGGTACTCCGGATGACGTAGACGACTCCGACGGCCACTGTCAGGATTGCCGCGCAAAGGGCGGCGGTCAGCAGGGCCTTGCCGCCGCTTCGGGCCGTTTGCGACCCGGATTCACGCTCAACCGTCATGGCTTCCTTCCGTGGCGTGCGACGCGCTCCGTCTCCCGTGCGGTTTCGAAGCCGCCAGCCAGGGTGCGGTACAGCGCTATGCGGAACTCCAAAAGCTCCAGGCGGGCGGCCAGCCGTTCGCGCACGAGCTCCTGCTCCGCTGACAGGGCGTCAAGGACGCCGAGGTAGTCGATCACACCGTTCAGGTACTGGATCCGCAGCTGCTGGTAAGTCTTCCGCGCGAGCTCGACCCTCGCGTCGAGGTTGTCGAGCTTCTCCCGCTGAAAGCCCTCATTCGCGAGCGCGTCCTCGACCTCGCGGAACGACGCCAGAACGACGTCACCGTACTCCGCAAGGAGCTTCCGCGTGGCGGGCGGGCCTTCAAACGTGCGCTCGACGGCAACCTCACCCGTCGGGCGACGCGCACGCTCAACCGGCTGCTGCGGGAGTATCCGGGAGACCTTCCTCGCCTCGTCGGCAACAAGACGCGCTGGGCCGAGACGGTCCGCGAGCTCATCGAGCTGCTCAAACCGGTCATCCATGGCGGGGCGGCCCTGCCGGACGACCCGCTGGAAGCGCACCCGTTCGCAAGCAGGCCCCTGAAGAGGCGGGCCCGCGAGCTTCGGGCCCGGCACGAATCGCTTG
>CALZKF010000023.1 GCA_945787955.1 uncultured Acidobacteriota bacterium
TCCCCGCCGTCCTCGACAACGGCGACGACGCGGCGCTGCTGTTCCGTGTGTTCCTGAACGCACCGGTGGAAGAACAGCACAACAGCCTCTCCCTGCCGGGATCTCTGCGAAACGAACAGGAACAAGGGGGCGCGAGTACGACGTACCGAATCCGGATCCACGCCGATATGGAGATCCTCCTTCCCGAATCACGGGAGCTGTTCCGCGGCAAAAGAATCCGGCGTGAGGTATCCTACCGGCCGACTTTCGCCTGGGAAGACGGATCGGCGGAAACGAGGGATAAGATGATCCGCAGTCTCGCATTCCATGTGGCGGGCTACGCCTGTAAAGCCAACGGCAGCAAGCTTCGGAAAAGGCTAGCCGGACAGCCCCTCTAGACGGCCCCGCTTCGTTGACCCTCCAGGACCCCCATGTTAGAGTTCCCCGCCGTATGGAAATTGAACCGAAGACCGCCGCAGTCGAGAGTCCCGCCGAGGGTTCATCCGACAGCTATCGCATCCACGTCGAGGGCTTCGAGGGTCCGCTGGACCTGTTGCTGCACCTGGTCCGGATCAACGAAGTCGACCTTACCGACATCCCGATCCTGACAATCACAGAACAATACAACCACTACCTCAACCTCATGCGTGAGATGAACCTTGAGGTTGCAGGGGAATACCTGGTTATGGCGGCAACCTTGATGCACATCAAGTCTCAGCTGCTGTTGCCGCCGGATCCCACTGCCGAGGATGAAGACGGCGCCGAGGATCCGCGGGCCGAACTGGCCCAGCAGTTGCACGAGTACCAGAAATATAAGCAGGCTGCGGAAACCCAGCAGGCGATGGACAACCGACGCACGCTGATCTGGGTCCGGGAAGACGGCGTCCCGGAAGAGTTCGCCGGGGAAGAGCTTCTGAAGGTCGACCTGTTCGACCTGATCGGTTCCTTCAAGAAAATGCTGGGCCGCCTCGATGAGGAGTCCCGGCTGCGGATGAAGAAGGATTCGGTGTCGGTGGCCGACAAGATCGCCTGGTTGGCCGAGCTCCTCGATGAGCAGGTTACGATCTCGTTGAACGTCCTTCTTGAGACCCTGGACGTCCGCCAGGACAGGATCGCTGTGTTCCTGGCGATTCTCGAAATGATGCGCCTGAACCTGATTGTCGTCTTCCAGAGGAACCTGGTAGGCGAAATCCGTGTCGCCCGTGCCGAGGACCTGCAGGTCAGGCCGCAGAGCGGCGAAGGAGAGTGATCCTTGACTGAACGATCCGAGGACCGTCCTCCGTCGGAGCTGCTTGAATCTACGCTGGAAGCGATCATTTTCGCCTCGACGGACCCGGTTCGCCCGGCGGACCTGGCTGGCGCACTGGGAGATATACCGCAGGACGAGGTCGATGCCGCGCTCCAGCGCCTGGCCTCAAGGTACGCCCGCAGCGAGAGCGGCCTCGTCCTGGAACAGGTGGCCGGCGGGTACCGCCTGGCGACCCGCCCCAACGTCGGGGCCTGGGTTCGGATGTATTTCCGGAACCAGAATCGCACGCGCCTGACGCCGGCCACCCTGGAAGTGCTGGCCATCGCAGCTTACCGCCAGCCGGTGACCGCGCCGGAGATCCAGGCCATCCGGGGCAAAGACCCGACCTACGGTCTGAAGGTGCTCCTGGAAAAGCGGCTGCTACGGATCATGGGCCGCAAGAAGGTGGTAGGCAACCCGCTGCTGTACGGCACCTCGAGGCAGTTTCTCGTACACTTCGGGCTGAACAGCCTGAAGGACCTGCCCTCCATCGAGGAATTCGACGCTTTCCTGGATACTCTGGGGCAGCCCCAGCCGGACCTGTTGGAAGGTGCTGAAGTTGCGGCGGCAGCCGATGACGGAGCGGCGGCCACCGACGGCAGCTGAACAATGGCTGAACGACTTCAGAAGTTTATCGCCGACGCCGGCATATGTTCCCGGCGTGCCGCGGAGCGGATGATCCGGGAAGGAAGGGTACGGGTCAACGGCGAGGTTGTCATTCGGATGGGCGTGACGGTGGAACCTGCCACGGATGCGGTGAAGGTGGACGGCCGCAGGGTTCACCCGCGCAAGGCTCCCCATGTATACCTGCTGTTGAACAAGCCCCGGGGGGTGGTAACCACCCTGTCCGACCCTGAAGGCCGACCGACCGTGGCAGACCTGATACCGAACGGTATGCCCCGGCTGTTTCCGGCCGGTCGGCTCGATTACAACAGCGAGGGGCTTCTGTTGCTGACCGACGACGGCGATCTGGCCCGGAACCTGACCCACCCTTCAAGGAAGATAGCCAAGATCTACCAGGTCAAACTCAAAGGGAGACCGAGCCCGTCCGCCATCGCTCGCCTGGAGAAGGGCATCCGGCTGGAGGGCCGCAGGACGGCGCCGTCGGAGATCCGGTTCCTGAAACCGGGTCCGAACCCATGGTTCGAAATCCGGGTGACCGAGGGCAGGAAGCACCTGGTGCGGAAGCTGTTCGATGCTGTGGGACACCCGGTACTCAAGCTGAAACGGACCGGATTCGGCCCGCTGGTGCTCCGGGATCTCCCTCCAGGCCAAACTCGGGCCCTGCTGGCGTCTGAAATCCAGGACTTACGGTCCCGTCGCGAACGGAAGGCCGACCCTGGACGACCACGTCGAAAACCAGCGTAATCCTTTGAAAATGAACATGTTGTCTTGACAACCGACCAACGGTTCACTAGGATGACTTCTTTTCCCGGCGTCAGGATCGACGACCGGAACCCTGGCGGAATGACCGGCAGGGAAGAACGGGTTCTCCGGCCCCAACAATCCGGTAATCAATCGACGGAGAAAATAGGAAAAAACAATGTCTACCGAGCAGGAAACGACCAAATCACCCGAACCCCCCGAACAGCCCGAAAGCAACACTCCGGAAGTGGCGGAAGAGACCACGGAACCGGTCCAGGAACCGGTCCAGGAGCCGGTGCAAGCTGCTGAGGAAGGCGCAGAGCCTGCCGAGGATACGGAGGAAGCAGCCGACGAGGAAGACTTCGAAGCGGTCTACGCCGCCTGGGAATCCAGCCAGCCGACCTTGAAGCCGGGAGCTGTGGTCACCGGCACGATCATGAAAATCCTTGAAAAAGAGGTCATCGTCGATATCGGGTACAAATCCGAAGGGATCATCAACCTGGACGAGTTCCGCAGCATGAAGGGCGAACACGGGGCGAAAATCGGTGACAAGGTGGACGTACTCCTCGAGAAGACCGAGGACGCCCAGGGCTACGTCGTGCTTTCCAAGGAAAAGGCGGAGCGGCTCAAGATCTGGGACGTTGTGGAAAAGGCGTTCGAGACCGGCGAACCGATCCTCGGGCGAATCGTGGATCGCATCAAAGGCGGCCTCAAAGTCGACATCGGACTGCCGGCGTTCCTGCCCGGGTCCCTCGTGGACGTTCGCCCGGTTCGGAACCTGGAGAGCCTGCGGGGCCTGGAGTTCCGAATGCGGGTCATCAAGGTCAACAAGCGCCGGGGGAACATCGTTCTTTCCCGGAAGGCGATCCTGGAAGAGGAGAACGCCGAAAAGAAAACCAAGACCCTGGAGGACCTGGAAGAGGGCAAGATCATCCGCGGCGTGGTCAAGAACCTGACCGAGTACGGAGCGTTCATCGACCTGGGCGGCATCGACGGCCTGCTGCATATCACCGACATGTCCTGGGGGCGGATCAACCATCCCTCGGAAAAATTCCAGATCGGTGACGAGGTCGACGTCATCGTCCTCAAGTTCGACCGGGAAAGGGAGCGCGTCTCCCTGGGCTTCAAACAGCTCCAGGAAGATCCGTGGGAAGGGGCGATCGAAAAATATCCTGCCGAGACGCGGGTACGCGGCAAGGTGGTCAGCCTGACCGATTACGGCGCATTTATCGAAGTGGAAGAAGGTGTCGAAGGCCTGGTGCACGTCTCGGAAATGTCCTGGACCAAGCGGGTCAAGCATCCCTCCAAGATCCTGAATGTCGGGGACTGGGTGGAGAGCGTGGTGCTGGAGATCGACCAGGAATCCCGCCGACTTTCCCTTGGCCTGAAGCAGACCGAACCGAACCCGTGGGACATGATAAACACCAAGTACCGCATCGGCGACGTGCTGACAGGTACTATCCGGAACATCACCGACTTCGGCGTGTTCATCGAGGTGGAAGAAGGTATCGACGGCCTGGTCCATATATCCGATATTTCATGGAACACCCGGGTATCCCACCCCAGCGAGGTTTTGAACAAGGGTGACGAGGTCAAGGCGGTGATCCTGAAGATCGATTCGGAGAACCAGCGCCTTTCACTGGGCCTGAAACAGCTGCAGCCGAACGCCCTGGAAGACTTCTTCGGGAGTAACAACGTCGGCACCATCCTGCCCGGGAAGATCGTACGGCTGACCGAGTTCGGCGCGTTCGTGGAACTGTTCGATGGTGTGGAAGGACTGGTGCACGTCTCCGAGATGTCCAAGGACCGTATCGAGAAGCCGGAAGACGCCTTCGAGGTCGGCCAGAAGGTCATGGTCAAAGTCATCAAGCTGGATGCGGTGGAGCGCAAGATCGGGCTGTCCATCAAGGAAGCCGAGGACGCCGACGCGTACCTGGCGTTCTCCGCCTATGGCGGCGGAAGCGGAAGCACGAGCACCAGCGCCGGTGCGACGCTGGGGGACCTCAAGAGCGCCGAGATCCTCAGTACCCTCAAAATGGGCGGCAAGACGGAAGAAACCGCCGACGAGGATCCTGAGGTTGCCGAACCGGAAGAACCGGTTAGCGAACAGGCCGAAACCGAAGAAGACAAATAAATCCTCCGGATCCATCGATCCAGGAAGTATAGTCATGGGATGGTGGGTGGCCGAACGGCCGCCCCACCAGACGCGGGGAGGGCAAAATGACCAAAGCCGACCTTGTTGAGGAAGTGGTTGGAGTGTGCAACCTCAGCAAGAAAGACGCCGAGGTGATCGTCAACACCGTGTTCTCTTCAATCACCGAGGCGCTGGAGAGGGACGACAAAATCGAACTCCGCGGATTCGGCAGCTTCAGGGTCCGAAAACGGCGATCGCGACAGGGCCGCAATCCGAAGACCGGTGACCAGGTTGAAGTACCGGAGAAGCGTATCCCGTACTTCAAGCCCGGCAAGGACCTGAAGGATCTGATCAATAGCCGTGAAAGCAGCCCTCAGGTTCCGGACCCGGGGTCGTCCTCAGGCGCCTGATCCTTCAGGCCGCCCTACCCACCATGGACCGCTTCATCGACAAATCGGCACCCGGGGCCATCGCCACGGGAAAAGGCACCTACCACATCGAAACCTGGGGCTGCCAGATGAACGTCCACGATTCGGAAAAGCTGGCCGGATCCCTTGAGCGCCAGGGCTACATACGTGCCGGCGGGCCCGATGGTGCAGACCTCATCCTGTTGAACACCTGCTCCATCCGGGAGAAAGCCTCGGAAAAGGTGTTCTCCGAACTGGGCCGGCTCAGGAAACTCAAACGCACCAATCCGAATTTGATTCTCGGTGTCTGCGGATGCGTCGGTCAGCAGGAAGGGGAGGAGATATTCCGTCGGGCGCCCTACGTCGACCTGGTGATCGGGCCCCGTTCCACGGCGTCGCTGCCGGCTCTGATGGAGCGGGTTCGCAACGGGGAAACCGACGTGACATTGCGGGTTGACACCGAATACCGCCGGGATTCCATCGATTTCCCTTACGAGGATATTCGCAGGGAAGGGCAGGCCGGCGGCAAGGCTTTCGTCACCATTATCGAAGGCTGCAACCACCGCTGCACCTTCTGCATCGTTCCGCGCACTCGCGGGAAGGAGGTCTGTCGAGAGCTGGATGATATCCTGAATGAAGTGCGAAGCCTGGCTGATCGCCGGATCCTGGAAGTGGAGTTCCTGGGGCAGACGGTGAACGCATTTCGGGATAGTGCAGGCAACGGCCTTCCCGAACTCCTGACCGCCACCGCCGCCGTCGACGGCATACGGCGGATCCGTTTCACTACATCCCATCCGGCCCAGATGACCCCGCGGCTGATTGATGCCATGGCGGCAGCCGGTCCCAAGGTCGTCCCGTTCCTGCATCTGCCGGTCCAGTCCGGTTCCAGTTCGGTGCTCAAGGACATGCGAAGGGGATACGACCGGGAGACCTACCTCGCCAAGGTGGCCGCAGTGCGGGATCGAATCCCGGGGATCTGCCTGGGCACCGACATCATCGTCGGTTTCCCCACCGAGTCCGACGCCGACTTCCGGGAGACGCTGTCGCTGATGAGTGCCGTGCGTTTTCACAGCTGCTACAGTTTTACTTATTCCCCCCGCCCCGGAACGGCGTCCGAGGCGTTCCACGATCGGGTCGATCTCGGCGAGAAGCAGGCCCGGCTCCGGGAGTTGCAGGCGCTGCAGAAGGATATCCAGGAACAGCTCCACGCCCCGTGGGTCGGTCGTACGGTGGAGGTCCTGGTGGAGGGTCCCAGTAAAAACGACCCTTCCAGGCTGACGGGACGGACCCCTGAGAGCCGGATCGTGAATTTCACCGGGAGGGCGGAAATCGGCCGGATCACCTCGATCCTGGTGGAATCGGCCAGTGCGTACGCCCTGGCGGGGAGAAAGATCGGCGACGAAGCTTGACCGGCCTGTTTCGGGATATGTATATTCATTGGGTACGGCTGAATCAAAAGCAGGCGCTGGGGTAATTGGATGTCACTGGAAGTAAAAGTTCGTGGCCTGATGATCGACCCGGTTTCGCAGATGCCGATCATCATCCTGAAAAACAACGACGGTGACCAGGTCCTGCCGATCTGGGTCGGCATCTTTGAGGCCAACGCCATAGCCATGGAGTTGGAAAAGATCGTCTCTCCCAGGCCGATGACCCACGATCTGCTCAAGAATGTGATCGAAGAGCTTTCGGGTGGTGTGGAGAAGGTGGTCATCACCGACCTCCGGGACAATACGTTCTATGCCCTGATCCATGTCCGTGGCCTGGACGGCTCCAAGGCGATTGATGCCCGGCCCAGCGATGCCATCGCCCTCGCCCTCAGGGCTGGAGTTCCGATCCACATCGAGGACCGGGTCATGGTGCAATCGACAGCCACCGGCGAGGATTCAGCGGCCGAAGAGGCCGAAAGGCTCCGCCGCTGGCTTGAGAAAATCGACCCCGAGGAACTGGGGCACTACGAAATGTAGGTCCGGGCAGGGGATGGTTGACACGTCTCCAGGCACCAGTTACACTCCAGCCGTTACCGACTTCCTCGCAACTACCACATTCGGTAGCAACAACGGGCGATACCGCCACATGCTGCGGTGTCAGCATTAAGACACTGACTTTTCTCCTCTCGGGAGAGGCCAAGGCAGCGGAACGGGCGATCCATGCGGACTTCGGTAATCGTCGTAGCCAACCAGAAAGGCGGGGTGGGGAAGACCACCACCGCCATCAACCTTTCGGCCGCCCTGGCCCAGCGCAGCTACAAGACCCTGCTTATAGATCTGGATCCCCAGGGCAATGCGTCCCTGACCTTTGTGGATCCCCGTGAGCAGACCCATACGATCTACGAACTTCTGGTAGACCGGGATGTCACTATCCAGCAGGCGATTCAGGCCAGCGAGAACGATAAACTGGACGTGATCGCCGCCCGCATCTCTCTGGCAAACGCCGACGCCAAGTTGATCGGGGAGTTCGACAGCTACTACCGTTTGAAGGACAAACTGGAAGGCCTTAACGGCCGGTACGACTTCATCGTCATCGACACACCTCCGACGCTGGGGATACTGACAGTCAACGCCATGGTGGCCGGAACCCATCTGGTGGTGCCGGTGCAGGCGTCGTACTTCTCACTGGAGGGCACTGCCGATCTGCTTGACACTTACGACAGGATCAGGAATCGGCCCAATCCGAATCTGGTATTCCTGGGCGTGCTGATCACCCTCCACGACAAGCGCACGATTCTATCGCGGGAGGTCACGCAGGAGATCAGAGATAAGTTTACGGACAAGGTTTTCGATACCATGATATCCAAGAGTGTCCGGCTTGAGGAAAGCCCAGCTCATAATCAGAGTATTTTCACCTTTGCTCCGCGTTCCACAGGAGCACTCGAATACTACAAACTTGCCCAGGAGGTGGTCGACCGTGTCCGGTAAGCAAAGAGGTCTCCCCAAGAACAAGAAGATGCGACACGATACCCACTTCATCGACGAGATCACAGCCGATTCTTCCGAGGCGATAGGCCGCTTCATCGAGATCGGCCAGATCCGCCCGAATCCGGAACAGCCGAGAAAGGCTTTCGGCGACCTGAGCGAGATGGTGGAGTCGGTGAAGGAAAAAGGGATCCTGGAACCGATCCTGGTGCGTTATTCGGAAGAAGAGGAAAAGTACGAGATCATTGCAGGGGAGCGCAGGTTCCAGGCCGCCAGCCTGGCCGGCCTGCGCAAGGTGCCATGCATCGAAGTGGATGTCGACAACCGGGGCATGCTGGAAATCTCCCTGGTGGAGAACCTGCAGCGCAAAGACCTGAATCCGTTCGAGGAGGCATCTGCAATTCTGCGCCTGGCGGAACAGTTCAGGTACACCCATGAAGAGATCGCCAGGAAGTTGGGAAAGTCGCGCACGGTTATCACCGAGGCCTTGAGCCTCAACCGGATCCCGGAGGATGTCCAGGAGCGATGTCGGCAGGCCGACATCATGTCCAAATCGATGCTTTTGCAGATCGTGCGCCAGGACTCCCATGAATCCATGCATCATCTGGTCGATAAAATAACCGGTGAAGGGATTACCAGGGAGGAAGCCAGGAAGTTCAACAAGCCTGACGACAACGGCAAGCCCCGCATCCGACGTTTCAGCTACAACTATAAACCTGACGACAGGCCTTTCCGGATCAATATGACCTTCGACAAGAAGAACGTTAAAAAAGAGGAAGTGATCCTGGCGCTCAAGGAAGCGCTGGAAAACCTGGTACGAGAACTTGAAATAGAACGATTCGAGGCGGAGGCGAACAAGGAAACCGACCGCAAGAGACCCTCCCGACGACGAAGATCACAGAGGCGCGGCAACGCCGAACTGACCTGAACCTGAGCGGAACAGGCGCCTGCCGATTTAGTCAGCTTTAATAGTTTACATAAGATACATTATCGGACACTGCTGAAATATATGGAAACGAAGGCAAATACACTCCCCGCCCACGTTGACAGCGGCGATTTACGCTCCTAGACTCCAAGCCTAATGCTCGGTTTAAGCCGGATCACACGATACGTTTTCAGGGAACAGCTGGGACCGACGGTTCTCGGTTTTACCCTGTATACGTTCATTCTGCTGATGAACGCATTCTTCCTGGTCGCCCAGGTGACCGTTTCCAGTAACCTCGGCTGGGATCTCACCTTCAGGCTTTTCCTTCTCCGGGTTCCAAGCCTGTTGATTCTGACCATTCCGATGGCGATCCTCCTGGGAGCCCTGATCGGAATCGGGCGCCTTTCTTCCGATTCGGAATGGGTGGCGATCCAAGCATCCGGGCACGGACTCCGGACCCTGGTCAAACCATCGATTCTGCTCGGGCTGCTGGGGGCGACGATCTCGTTCTACCTGTTCTGGGTCGTGGTGCCGCAGGCCAACATCGCCCAGAGAGCGACCGAAAGCGAGGTCATGGTTGCCTCCAACATGGCTTCGGATCTCAAGCCGAGAACTTTCTATTCAACGCCGGAAGGCCGGGTCATGTTCGTGGACGAAATCACGGCAGGCTCCGGCGGACTGCTGGAAGGGATTTTCATCCATAACCCGATCCGCCCCAACCAGTCCCGGGAACTGATTCTGGCCGGTGAAGGCAACCTGTACCCGTCGTCCGACGGCTCCGGCAGCCTGGAAATGGATCTCAGGGACGTCGCCCTGCATCTTTACAATCCGGACTCCCCTGAGAGTTACCAGCACGTCACATTCGACAACTACCATGTCGTGCTGCCGCCGCCGGCCCATATCAAGGCGCTGAAAGCACCTCTACGAAAAACAGTCCGGAACATGAATCTGGGTGAACTCCGGGAGGAGCTGTCCCTGGCTGGCCGGGAATCCAACCGCATCATCGCCGAGGTCCGGCATCGAAACGCCCTCCTGGAATTGAACACCCGGTTCGCACTGCCGCTGGCCTGCCTTTTGTTCGCCATACTGGCTGTGCCGCTGGGCGTGACCCGGGCACGCTCAGGCAAAGGGGCCGGTTTCGCCATGAGCATGCTGGTCATCACGGTGTACTATCTGATCCTGACAATCTGCCAGGACCAGGCCCGCAGGGGCCGGATACCGCCTGCCCCGGCGCTGTGGGCCGCCAATGCCGTGATGCTGCTGTGGTGCCTGTACGCCCTCTGGAAGCTGCGACGCCCGGGCGGCGAGCGGGGTATCCTGAACTCCCTGATGGATCTCGCCGTGACCGCCTGGCGCGGGATCATGGCACTACTCTCCCCTGCCGCCCAACAGGCTCACCAGCAGGAAGAGAAATTGATGGAATCCGAAGCTCCGGAAGTGCAGGAGGCGATCCGCAAAAAGGTCGGGTTCCGTCTGGTCCCCCGCCTCGATTCCTACGTCGGAGCCCAGTTCATCAGACTTTTCCTTTACGCCCTGCTGTCCAGCTACCTGATTTACGGCATTGTTGAACTGAAGTCTCTGATCCCCCAGATGATGGAAAACCCCGGGCCACCCGGTCTCCTGCTGAGCTATTTCAAATACTTCGCCCCCGGCATAATCCCCTACGCCGTACCGATCGCATGCATGGTCGGTGCGATCGTTGCTGTCACTATTCTGGCCAGAAACGGCGAACTGGACGCCATCAAGGCCAACGGAATCAGCGTCCGCCGGGCCACGGCGCCCATCCTGGTGGCCACGCTTGCTATCTGCGGTATCTATTACGTTGCACAGGACAAGCTGATCCCGGTGACGAGCCAGAAGCGAGTGGAGATCAAGGACCGCATATTCGGCCGTTCCCCCAGAACCTACGGCGCACGCCCCGGCGGCTCCTGGGTGTTTTCAGCCGACGGCACGCGGCTGTACCACTACCGCATGTTCGATAGCGACCCCGGTTTCTTCCAGGCCTTGAACACCTTCACCATCGACCGTAACGCCATGAAGGTCAGGTCCCATCGGTTCGGGGACGCCGTCCACTGGCGAGATGACGCCTGGATCCATTCCCGGAGCTGGTACCGGACTTTCCCGGCGGACGGTTCGGCAGGTATCTACAGCCGTGATGAAACCACGGTGGTCGAAGGGCTGGACGGGCCGGATCATTTCGCCCAGCGGGAATCGGGGATGCGCCGCAGTCAGGACTCCCAGACCGAGCAGTTCGACATGGATGCCCTGCAAAACGAGATCAAGAGCCTGCGCCAGTCCGGTTACGACACGACCCGTCTCGAAGTATCCTATTTCGGGCGGTTCGCCCGCCCTCTGACGCCGCTTGTCATGGTGGTGCTGGGGCTGCCGTTCGCGTTTCGAATCGGGCGGAAAGGGTCTTTGTACGGCATCGGCGTCGCAATCCTGTTGGTAATACTGTACTGGGCGACCTTCGCCATCTTCAACGCCCTGGGCCTGGAGACGATCCTGCCGCCGTTCCTTGCCGCCTGGGCGCCGAACATCTTCTATGGGCTTCTGGGCGCCACGCTGATGTTGTACGTCAGGACCTGACTACCGGTTCGATTCCAGGTTCCGCACCCGCTCCGCCAGCCGGGCCTGAGTACTGTCCAGCTCCAGGGAACGGCGCCAGTATGACAGTGCTTGTTCGTTCCGCCCCAGCCTGAGCGCCGCCTCCCCCATCAGGTTCAACACCTCGGCGGAATCACCGACCTGTTCCCGGGCTTCCTCCAGGAGCTCCAGTCCGAGAGCGTAGCGGCCGTCCTCCAGTTCGATGTAGCCCCGCTGAAGCAGGGCCTGGGGTTCGGACCTGGGATCTTTCGCAGCCGCCAAAAGTTCCTGCCTGGCGTCGTCGATCAGGCCGCGGGACCTGAGGACCAGGGCCAGGTTCACCCGGGCGTCGCCATATCCCGGCTCCAGTTCCAGGGCGCGCAGCAGCAGCCCCTCTGCGGCGTCGTATTCACCCCGGGAAATGCGGATTCCCGCCAGGTTGTTGTACGGCGACGGATAAGCCGGATCTGCCCGGACCGCCCGCTGCCAGAGTTTGTCCGCCTCGTCCAGATCACCGGTGGCGAAGTACAGGCTGGCAAGATTGTTCAACACCACCGCGTTGGTCGGCGCCTTCTTGAGAGCCTGCCCGTAAAGATCAATGGCGTTTCCGATCTCGCCCCGGTCCTGGTAGACGAGGGCAAGGTTGTTGTAAGCCCCCATGAAATACGGATCGGCCTCGATACTCGCCCGGTACCAGATTTCCGCCTCGTCCCCGTCGCCCCGGACCCGGGCCAGGTTGCCGAGATGGTTCCGTGGCTGAGCCCGGTCCGGATCCAGACCGGCGGCGCGCTTCCAGGCCTGTTCGGCTCCTGCGCTGTCACCCTGCTTCTCCAGAACCTGTCCCAGTGTGGTGATGACTTCCACCGCGTCCGGTTCCCTGTCCAGGATGGACTGCAACAGGGAACCGGCCTCCGATAGTTCGTTCCTCTCCATGGCCAGGCGGGCCAGGTGGTGGGCGGCAACCCGATAAGCCTGGGGATATCGCAGGGCCTTTTTGAACAGCTCGCCGGCCTCGTCGCTGCGCTCCTGCATCAGCACCGTCAGCCCCAGGTTGACCAGCAGGGTCGGCTGTTCGCCGTTCTCGTCGATGCCGGTGCGGAATTCCGCCTCTGCCTCGGAGAATCTGCCTTCAGCCATGAGGGCCACTCCGGAATTGTTCCTGGCGGTAACCGAATCCTGCCCTTCGGAATCGCTTGAAATGTATCCGAGTGATCTGAGCTTCTGGAGAAGATCATCATCGCCCTCGCCTCCCGAACCGGCTGCAGCGCCGGCGGCACGCTCCGGATCGGTGGTTCGGAATCGGACCGGGTGTTCTTCCAGGAAGCCGGGATCGATAGCGCCGGCCAGGACCTTGCCGGGCCAGGACGACGGCACCGGTTGACCGTACAATGTGAGGACGGTCGGTGCGATATCATAGATTGAGGCTTCATCCAGGTCGGCGCCGGGAACGATGTGACGGCCGGACAGGACCAGCATGCCGAACTTGCGGTGCCAGGATGCGGCCTGTCCGTGACCGATGCGACTGTCGGCGGTCCGGGGTCGTGTGGCGTCGGAAGCGAACCCGTGATCCGAAACGATCATGACGGTCCAGTCCTCTGCCCTGCCCTCCAGCAGTTCGCCCAGGTAGCGGTCGGCCTGTTCGTAGTAGCGGTCCACGACGTGGCGGAAGCGTTGCTGGCGCTCAACCGCAACCCCGGGGAGTTTCGGGTCCCGGAAGCTCATGAACAGATGGCCGACGGTATCGGTTCCCTCCAGGTAAACCGCTTCGAAGCCGGGAGAAAACTTTCGGTGCAGCCCGGCGGCGATCCGGATGTAGCTGTCGCCTGAAGCCAGCAGGGTTCGGAAACTGTCAAGCAGATCCCGATCCTCCCCGCGGTAGTCCTCTTCCCGGGAACCGGCAGGCGACAGGTACGATGCGGTGCGCTCCCAGGGGATCGTTTCCGGCGAAACGATCTCATCCCGGATCTCTCCGTAGAGGTCGGGAGGCCAGGTTTTGCCTTCTTCGTCGTCGGGGTCGGTTTTGAAATTGAACAGCTGGTAAGCGATCCGCTCCGAGACCAGGTAGCCGTTGACCCGATCGGCGGGCCAGGTCGCCCACCACCCCACCACGCCGATCCGCGTTCCGGCCTGCCCCAGCATCTCCCAGACGGTGGCGGCCTTGCGGTGGGCCGAGGTCACCGGCTGCGTGTTGCCGCCGGCCGGATCCTGTACCAGGAAATCGAGGATACCGTGCCGGTTCGGTTCCACACCGGTTGCAACGCTGGTCCAGATAACCGGCGAGAGCATCGGGTTGATGGTCATGAGCTTGGCTCTGGCGCCGTTGTCGATCAGGCGCTGCAGGTTGGGGAGGCGCCCGGCAGCCAGGAGCGGGTCCAGGATGACCCAGTCGGCGCCGTCCAGGCCTATCAGGAGCATACGGGTGTCCAAACCAGGATAGGGCTGCCCGTCCACAGCCAGCAGGTAGTCCAGGGAGTCCAGGGACAGGTCCCTGAGGTCGGCGCCACGCAAGGCCAACTCGGCAGTCAGGCGCTGTCTCAGCTCGTCCTGGAACGCCCGGGTGCCCAGGTTGCGGTGTATACCCTGGTCCATCCCGGCTCCGGCGGCCTGAACGGCGGCGAGCAGGAGGTCTCGGACCCCCCCGCCCCGGTTTGCGGCGATGATGTCGGCCCAGGCTTCCGGCCGGAGGCGAACGGTTGCCCAGCCCCGGAACCCGTACCGGGAGCCGTCGACTCCGGGGATCATGGCGGCCTCGGCCTGGGGCAGCGGCAGCACTACCGGGTCCCTGGGGTAACGGATCAGAGTCACCATTCCGGGAGGGGCGACGGTGAGCCCGCCGTCGGCCAGACGGGGGTAGCCCAGGAATGACGGCCCGCGCAGGATTCCGAATTCAGATTCGGGACTCAGGAACCGTATTCCGGCAGCCAGCCAGACCGCAACCAGGACAATCGCCGCAATGAGCGCGGCAGAACGTCTAGAGGCGCTCTGACCGTGGAGACTCACGGCTCAACCCCCGGGGACCGGTGTCAAACTCCGGCGCTCTTCTTCAAACCGGCCGCCTTGTTGGTTACCTCCCAGGTGAATCCGGGCTCGTTGCGGCCGAAGTGGCCGTATGAGGCGGTGTTGCGGTAGATCGGCTGGCGCAGGTCCAATGTTTCCATGATGCCGGCCGGACTCAGCTTAAAGTGATTACGGACCAGCGTCACAAGTTCGTGCTCCGGCAGCTTGCCTGTTCCGTAGGTGTTGACCATCACCGAAACCGGTTCGGCCACTCCGATGGCGTAGGCCAGCTGCACTTCAACCCGGTCCGCCAGTTCTGCGGCCACCAGGTTCTTTGCGATGTAGCGGCTCATGTAGCTGGCGGAGCGGTCGACCTTGGTCGGATCCTTGCCGGAGAAGGCGCCTCCGCCGTGGTGCCCCATTCCGCCGTAGGTGTCGACGATGATCTTGCGGCCGGTCAGGCCGGCGTCGCCCTGGGGACCGCCGATGACGAACCGTCCGGTCGGATTGACGTAGATCTTGGTCTTGTCGTCCCGCAGTGCTTCCGGCACCACCGGGAAGATGATCTGCTCCCGGACCGCGGACTCGATTTCGGCGTTGCTGGCGGTGTCGTGGTGCTGGGTGGAAATGACGACCGCATCGACCCGCACCGGTTTGCCGTCGATGTACTCCACGGTGACCTGGGACTTTCCGTCGGGCCGCAGGAAATCAACAGAGCCGTCCTTGCGGCATTTGGCCAGCCTGCGGGTCAGTTTATGCGCCAGATCGATCGGCAACGGCATCAATTCCTCGGTCTCGCGACAGGCATACCCGAACATCATGCCCTGGTCTCCTGCTCCTCCGGTGTCCACACCCATGGCGATATCACCGGATTGCTCGTCGATGGCCGACATCACGGCGCAGGACTCGGAGTCCAGGCCGTAAGCGGAGTTGGTATAGCCGATACTCTTGATGGTCTTGCGCACCACCTTGGGCAGATCGGCGTAACCGTGTGTGGTGATCTCCCCGGCGATGAGGCACAGGCCGGTAGTGACCATGGTTTCACAGGCGACCCGGCTTTGAGGATCTTGTTCTATGAGTGCGTCCAGGACCGCATCGGAGATCTGGTCGGCCATCTTGTCCGGATGGCCCTCGGTTACCGATTCGGAAGTGAAAAGTTGACGTCCTTTGATCTCCATCGAGACTCTCCTATCAGGGCAACCATGGGAACAGCACCGGCACGGGCCGGATCCTTGAATCTACCATCCCGCGGAGTTTGGTTCAACGTTCATAGCGGTTCGGGTTCGCCCGGTAACGCACTCGTCCCGGACCGAGAAGCCGGTCCAGATCGTCGCTCAGCTCCTGGCAGGGGCGGACTCGGAGTGCGCTTTCGACCTGGGCCACGAAGCGGTATCGGCCGGGGCGGCAAACCTCGAGGTACAAACGGGCCTCGCCGCTGTGGCGGGTCACCGTTTTGCGGAGTGTTTCCACGAGGGCGTCGTCCAGTTGCGCAGAGTTGATCCGGACCTGCACTGCGTCGGCCTTGCGGTCCCTCAGTTCATCCAGCGGGCAAATGTCATCGGCCAGGATTTTGTACTGATGCTCTTCAACCTGCAGGCGGCCGGTGATCAGTAACGCTTTTCCGTCTTCCAGGATGTCGCCGGAGGACTTGTATATCTTGGGAAAGATCACCACCTCCACTCGTCCCGCGGTGTCCTCCAGTTGCAGTGTGGCGAACCAGTCGCCCTTCCGGGATTTGCGCCGGTTCAGGTTTGTCACCAGACCGCACACGGCCACTTCCGACCCTCCCGGTGTTTTGGACAATTGCTCGGTGCTATGGGAGGCAAAATCCCTGATCAGGCCGGAATGGGACTCAAGGGGATGACCGGAAATGTAGAAGCCGAGCGTCTCTTTCTCGTGGGCCAGCCGGGTTCGCTCGTCCCATTCCGGGATTTCCGGCAGAAGTTCGGACCGTGTCGGTTCCGGGTCGCCGCCGCCTGTTTCAAACAGGTTGCCCTGACCTGCCTCCCTGTCGGCCCGGCGCTTTTGTCCGAACTCCAGGGCGGCGTCGACCCCGGCCGCCAGTTGGCTGCGGCCGTAGCCCAGGGAATCCAGGGCGCCGGAGGATACCAGCGCTTCGAGGACCCGCTTGTTGGCGTGCCGGGAATCGACCTCCCCGCACAGTTCGTGCATCGATTCGAACCGCCCGACCCTCTTTCTGGCATCCAGGATCGCCTGGATGGCGCCCTCGCCGACCCCCTTGATGGCGGACAGGCCGAACCGGATGCAGCCATCCTCCACCGTGAAGTCCATCCCGGAACCGTTGACGTCCGGCGGCAGGACCTCGATATCCATGCCACGGGCGCGGCCGATGTAATTTACCAGTTTGTCGGTATTACCCTTGTCGTTGGTCAGGACGGCGGCCATGAAATGCAGGGCGTGGTGGGCCTTGAGCCAGGCGGTCTGGTACGCCACCAGGGCATAGGCGGCGGAGTGCGACTTGTTGAAACCGTACCCGGCGAAGAAGGCCATGAGGTCGAACACCGTTTTGGCGTCTTTGGCGGAAACACCTTTTTCCTCGGCGCCGGCGATGAACTTCTTCGCCTCGGCTTCCATGACACCTTTCTTTTTCTTCCCCATGGCCCGGCGGAGAATGTCGGCCTCGCCCAACGTGTAGCCGGCCAGCTTGGAGGCTATCTGCATGACCTGTTCCTGATAGACGATTACTCCGTAGGTTTCCTCAAGGATCTCCTCGGTCCAGGGATGGGGATATTCCACCCGGATCTTGCCGTGGCGCCGCTTGATGAAATCGTCGATCAGGCCGCCGCCGATCGGCCCGGGCCGGAACAGCGCGTTCAGGGCGATGAGGTCCTCGAAACGTTCCGGCTTCAGGCGGCGCAGGATGTCCTTCATGCCGTCGGACTCGAACTGGAACACACCGTCGGTATCGGCCCGGGCAAACAGCTCGTAGACCTTCGGGTCAGTCAGCGGGAGGCTCTCCATGACCGGCCGCCGGCCGGTTGCGGCCTCGATGGAGTCCAGGGCGTCGTCGATCAGGGTCAGGGTCTTCAGTCCGAGAAAATCCATTTTCAGGAGACCGATCTCCTCGACTTCATCCTTGGCCCACTGTGTCGTGACCTCGTCCCCGGCCTTCGTTCCGCGATAAAGGGGCGCATACTCGTCGATCGGCTGCGGTGCGATAACCACACCGGCGGCATGTGTGGAAGCGTGGCGGCAAAGACCTTCCAGCCGGGTTCCGACGTCCAGTAGATGCTTGACCTGTTCGTCCTTGTCATAAAGCTGTTGCAGGTCCGGGACGTCTCGGAGCGCGTCGCGAATGGTGATGTCCTGGCCGGGCTGGTTCGGAACCAGCTTGGCGATTTTGTCGACTTCTCCGTAAGGGATCTCAAGAACGCGGCCGACATCCCGTATGACGGCCCGAGCCGCCATGCTCCCGAACGTGATGATCTGGGCCACGTTCGGCCTGCCGTATTTCTCCGTGACGTATTCGATCACCCGCTCGCGTTTGCGGAAACAGAAATCGATATCCACATCGGGCATGCTGACCCGCTCCGGGTTCAGGAACCGTTCGAACAGCAGGTCATACTCCATCGGATCGATGTCGGTGATCTGCATGCAGAAGGCAACCAGGGAGCCGGCTGCGGATCCGCGACCCGGTCCCACCGGGATGGCGCTCTCCCTGGCATAACGGATGAAGTCCCAGGTGATGAGGAAGTAACCGGAAAAGCCCATCTCTCGAATGACCTTCAGTTCCAGTTCCAGACGGGCCTTGTACGTCTCGATCGGATGGCGCAGGCGTCCGGCCTGTTCCTTCACTTTCCAGGCCTTCATACGTCTGGTGAAACCGTCCCTCGCGACCTTCTCGAAGTACCCGTCCAGATCGTAGCCGTCCGGCACCGGAAATTCCGGCAGATGATTCGGTTGATCCTTGAACGTGAAGTCGCAAAGGTCGGCTATTGCCTGGGAGTTTTCCACCGCCTCGGGACGCCAGTGGAACAGGTCGGCCATCTCGACCCTCGATTTGAGGTAATGCTCGGTGGTGTAGGTCATCCGGCCGCGGTTGTTGATGGTCTTGCCGGTATGGATACAGACGAGAATCTCATGGGCGTTGTGATCATCCGGAAGCAGGTAGTGGCAGTCGTTGGTGGCGACGAGCTTGACACCCAGGTCCCTCGCAAGTCGGACCGAGCCGTCGTTGACCAGCTTCTGCTCATCGATACCGTGATCCTGCATCTCCAGCCAGTAACCGTCGTCCCCGAAGAGATCGCGGTACCACCCGGCGACTTTCTCCGCTTCCGGCATGCGGTCCTGGCGCAGCAGCGTCGGGATTTCACCGGCCAGACAGGCCGACAGGCATATGAGGCCTTCGTGATGTTTCTCCAGCAGTTCCTTGTCGATCCGCGGACGGTGGTAGAACCCTTCCAGGTATCCGGCGGAGGCCAGTTTGATCAGGTTCTTGTAACCGGTATAGCTCCGGGCCAGCAGGATGAGGTGGTGGTAGTTCTTGATCCCGGGTCCCGCCGGCTTCTTGTCGTGACGGGAGCCTGGGGCGACATAAGCCTCTATGCCGATGATCGGTTTGATGCCGTGGCGTGCCGCTTTTTTCCCGAAGTTCATTGCACCGAACAGATTGCCGTGATCGGTGATCGCCAGGGCGCTCTGGCCGTCCGCCGCCGCATGCCGGCACATTTCGTCCAAGCGCTGCGCCCCGTCCAGCAGCGAGTAAGTGGTGTGGTTGTGCAGATGGACGAAACCGGGAGGCTTGGTGGGCATTTTGGAGGCGGTACCTTTCGGGATCAGTTCGGAATCCAGGATAATATCACGGCTGGTCGGACGCGGTTCCGCCGGCCGGCATGTGCATGACCCGTTGCGGGAACGGTATTTCCACCCCGTGCTGCCGGAACTTGCGGAACGTCAGCGAATGCAGATGGTGCAGGCACAGCCCCCGGGTGGCCGGGTCTTCAACCCAGCACAGCAACCGGAAATCAAGAGAAGAATCGCCGAACCGGGTAAACCGGACGCGTGGTTCCGGGTCATCGGTCACTTCTTGCACTTCCCGGGCAACCTCCAGCAGGATGGAAGTGACCTGATCGATGTCGGATCCGTAGGACACGCCGACATTGAGAGAGACCCGGAACTTGGGAGATGGGCCGCCGGACTCGTTCACAATCGTTGAATTGGCGATCATGCCGTTAGGTATGGTGACCTCCACATCGTCCCGCGTTAAAATTCGCGTGGAGCGCAGTCCGATGTGGGTAACGCAGCCGCGGTGAGCACCGTCCAGGACGATGTAGTCGCCGATCTTGTAAGGGGCGTCAGCCAGGATGAATATTCCGCCGAACAGGTTCGCCAGCGTATCCTTGGCGGCGAAGCCGAGGGCGATGCCGACGATCCCGGCAGAGGCCAGAAGCGGTTTGACATCGGTACCCCAGGCCGACAACACCAGATAAACGCCGGCGCCGATCATGAGCAGTTTCAGCAGGTTGTCGAACAGCGGCAGGCTTCCGGGATCGAGCCAGCGCAGGCGGCTCTCGTTCCTGCTGCCGGCCAGCAGGATCATTCGGACCACCTTGCCCGCGGCCACCAGCACGAATAGGAATATGATCATTTTCAAGGTCGACTGCAGCCAGGTCAGGTACGGTTCCGGGATCTCCAGGACACCGATGGCCAGGCCGATGGCGAGCAGCCACAGGATATAGAAAATCGGTTTCCTGAGAGTCCGGACGATCTGGTCGTCCAGATCGGAGGTGGTACGGTGCACCAGCCGGATGATCACCGACCGAAAAAGGATTTGCACCAGCCAGGCTGCAATCCCGCCGAACACGACGAACAACCCGGCCTGAACCCATTTATTCAGGAGCAGTTCCTGCAGGATCGGGTATTCCTCAAGCATGGTCTGGCGTTACTCCCATTCTATGGTTCCCGGAGGCTTGCTCGTAATATCGTATACCACCCGGTTGATGCCGCGAACCTCGTTGACGATGCGGTTCGCCACCAAGGCGAGAAACTCCGCCGGAAGCCGGGCCCAATCGGCGGTCATGAAATCGGTGGTGGTGACGACCCGAATGGCAGCCACGCTTTCGTAGGTGCGCTGATCACCCATGACTCCTACGGTCTTGACAGGAAGAAGGACCACGAACGCCTGGGCGGTGCTGTCATACAGGCCGTAGGATCGGAGTTCGGAAATGAAGATCGCATCCGCCTGCTGGAGTACCCCGACCCTTTCGGCGGTCACCTCTCCCAGGATCCGGACCGCCAGTCCAGGGCCGGGGAACGGGTGCCGGCCGACGAAAGCCGCGGAGAGGCCGAGTTCGCGACCTACCTCCCGGACCTCGTCCTTGAACAGGTCCCGGAGCGGTTCCACCAGTGACAGGTTCATGCGGTCCGGCAGGCCTCCCACGTTGTGATGGGTCTTGATTGTGGCCGAAGGGCCCTTTACCGACGCCGACTCGATCCGGTCCGGATAGATCGTGCCCTGGGCCAGGAACCTGGCGTCTTTGATCCGAGCCGCCTCGGCCTCGAATATTTCGATAAAAGTCTCACCGATGATCTTGCGCTTGCGCTCCGGCTCGGTGACACCGGCCAGCCGGGACAGGAACATGTCCGCACTGTCGGCCAGGCGGACATCGAGGTGATAGTCTTCACGGAAGCGGTGGATGACTTCGTCGACCTCCCCTTTCCGCAACACGCCGTTGTTCACGAAAATACAGGTCAGCGCATCGCCGAGAGCACGATGGAGCAGCAGGGCCATTACCGAGGAATCGACACCGCCCGACAGGCCGCAGACCACGTGGGCATCACCGACCTGCCCCCGGATCTCCTGAATCGCCTGCTCCACGAAAGACGCCAGGGACCAGTCCCCCACTGCACCGCAGACACCGTACAGGAAGTTTCGAAGGATGGCGGTTCCGTGATCGGTGTGGTGCACCTCAGGGTGGAACTGCAGTCCGTAGAGGTTTCGCTCCCGATCCTCCACTGCAGTGAACGGCGCCCCGTCGCTCTCCGCCGTCTGAACAAACCCGGGAGCCGCCCTCAGCACCCGGTCGCCGTGACTGGCCCAGACCTGCTGGTCCCGGTCCAACCCGGTGAACAGGTCGGACCGCTCCGCCAGGACCCGGGCCTTGGCCCGGCCGTACTCTCCGTGCCCCGCCTCCACACCGCCGCCCAGACGGTGCATCATGAACTGCATGCCGTAGCAGATCCCCAGGACCGGAATGCCCAGGCTGAACAAGGCATCCTCCACCACCGGAGCCTGTGGGTCGTAGACCGACTCCGGGCCGCCCGAGAGGATCAGGCCGATCGGCTTCCTGGCACGGATCCGGTCCATAGAGGTGTCGAACGGCAGGACCTCACTGAACACCTTCAGTTCCCGGGTACGCCGGGCGAGTCAAATGCCATAACAGACGTTGGCGGTGTTGAGGTCGGGTACTTTACGATTGTCGAGGGTGACGGTCCCCTGGTCGTCGGCAAGGGTCCGGTACGTACCGGCGTCACGGCAATTTTTCCGCGCGGCCGTCGCGACGGAACTGCAGCGATTTATTCGGGCTTCTTCAGCATGGGCGGCAATGGCGAAATGTCCGGTGCCGCATTCATTGAAGAAAGAGGCCGGTTCGAGGGACCCATTACCCTGACCAACACGCATTCTTGCGGTGTCGCCCGCGATGCCACGGCTCAATGGATGAGTGAGCAGGTCGACATTCATGCCAAGGCCGATCAACCGCTCTGGCTGCCCGTAGCCGCCGAGACTTTCGACGGCATGTTGAACGACATCGATGGCCACCACGTAACTGCGGAGCACGTGCGAGCGGCGTTTGATGATGCTCGCGGCGGGCCAATCGAGGAAGGTAATGTCGGCGGTGGAACCGGCATGACCACGTACCAGTTCAAAGGGGGTTCGGGAACT